>NZ_JBEZKB010000007.1:0-330871 GCF_040651475.1 Streptomyces sp. NPDC048442 | reverse complement strand
CCACCGAAGTGGCCGGGGTATCAACATATTTGGCGTTGACTTTTGGCACGCTGTTGAGTTCTCAAGGAACGGACGCTTCCTTTGTACTCACCCTCGCGGGCTTTCCTCCGGACGTTTTCGTTCGGTATTCGTTTTATTCGGTACTGCATTTTGTTCTGTTCTTGCGTTTCCGACTCTATCAGACCGTTTCCGTTCCGACTTCCTCGGTGCTTTCCAGGTTCTTCGCTTTCGCGTTTTCCCTTTCCGGCGGTTCCGACTTTATCAGAAGTTCTGAGTCGGAATTTCCACCCCCTCGTGGGTCGGACAGGCACGCGAGCGTGCGCTGCTTCCCGGTGAGGTGGAGCCGTAAACGTACTGGAGCGGGGCGCCCCGATGCAAATCGAGGTGCCCCGCTCCAGGAGATGAGGTAGTGGAACCTCGGTCAGACCTCGACGACGACCGGAAGGATCATCGGGCGGCGGCGGTAGGTGTCGGACACCCACTTGCCCACCGAGCGGCGGATGAGCTGCTGGATCTGGTGCGCTTCCATCACTCCGTCGGCCGCCGAGCGCATGAGCGCTTCCTCGATCTTCGGGGTGACGGCGTTGAACGCGGCATCGTCGATGCCGGAGCCGCGGGCGTGGAAGGTCGGGCCGCCGACGATCTTGCCGGTGGAGCTGTCGACCACGACGAAGACCGAGATGAAGCCCTCGTCGCCGAGGATGCGGCGGTCCTTGAGGTGGGTCTCGGTCACGTCGCCGACCGAGAGGCCGTCGACGTACACGTAACCGGCCTGGACCTTGCCGACGATCTTGGCGCGGCCGTCGATCAGGTCGACGACGACGCCGTCCTCGGCGATGACGATGTGGTCCTTGCGGACACCCGTGAGGGCGCCCAGCTCGGCGTTGGCGCGCAGGTGGCGCCACTCGCCGTGGACCGGCATCAGGTTCTTCGGCTTGCAGATGTTGTAGAAGTACAACAGCTCGCCGGCCGAGGCGTGGCCCGAGACGTGGACCTTGGCGTTGCCCTTGTGGACGACGTTGGCGCCCCAGCGGGTCAGGCCGTTGATCACGCGGTAGACCGCGTTCTCGTTGCCGGGGATGAGGGACGACGCCAGGATGACCGTGTCGCCGGGGACGATGCGGATCTGGTGGTCGCGGTTGGCCATCCGGGAAAGGGCGGCCATCGGCTCGCCCTGCGAGCCGGTGCAGACCAGGACCACTTCTTCGTCCGGGAGGTCGTCGAGGGTCTTGACGTCGACGACGAGGCCGCCCGGGACCTTCAGGTAGCCCAGGTCGCGGGCGATGCCCATGTTGCGGACCATCGAGCGGCCGACGAAGGCGACGCGGCGGCCGTACTCGTGGGCGGCGTCCAGGATCTGCTGGATGCGGTGCACGTGGCTGGCGAAGCTCGCGACGATGATGCGCTTCTCGGCGCTCGCGAAGACGTTCCGGAGAACGTTCGAGATGTCGCGCTCGGGCGGGACGAAGCCGGGGACCTCGGCGTTCGTGGAGTCCGAGAGGAGGAGGTCGATGCCCTCTTCGCTCAGACGCGCGAACGCGTGCAGGTCGGTGAGGCGGCCGTCCAGCGGGAGCTGGTCCATCTTGAAGTCGCCGGTGCAGACGACCATGCCCGCGGGGGTGCGGATGGCGACGGCAAGCGCGTCCGGGATGGAGTGGTTGACCGCGACGAACTCGCACTCGAAGGGACCGAGACGCTCGCGGTCACCCTCGACGACCTCAAGGGTGTACGGGCGGATCCGGTGCTCCTGGAGCTTCGCCTCGATCAGGGCGAGGGTCAGCTTGGAGCCGATCAGCGGGATGTCGGGCTTGAGGCGCAGGAGGTACGGAACTCCTCCGATGTGGTCCTCGTGGCCGTGTGTCAGGACGATGCCCTCGATGTCGTCGAGGCGGTCCTTGATGGACGTGAAGTCCGGCAGGATCAGGTCGATGCCGGGCTGCTCCTCCTCGGGGAAGAGGACGCCGCAGTCGACGATGAGCAGACGGCCGTCGAACTCGAAGACCGTCATGTTGCGGCCGATCTCGCCGAGACCGCCCAGCGGGGTGACGCGCAGGCCGCCCTTGGCAAGCTTCGGCGGGGCGCCCAGTTCGGGATGCGGATGACTCAAAAGACTCTCCTCACCACGCGGGTCACGGCCTGAAGGGGGTCGTGACATGCGTGTTGTGTTGTGCACATGGCTGTGTCTGTGTGGGGGTGTTGCTGATCTTGCTCGGTGGTGCTTGTTCAGTTGTGAAGTCTGTGTTTAGAGCTGTACCCCGCCCGCGGCGAGATCGATCTTGAGCTGGTGGGTTTCGTCGGCCGAAAGCTCGACGAGCGGCAGGCGCAGCGGGCCCGCGGGCAGTCCCTGCAGGTCGAGGGCGGCCTTCGTGGTGATGACGCCCTGGGTGCGGAACATGCCGGTGAAGACCGGGAGCAGCTTCTGGTGGAGCTCGGTCGCCTTCTGGACGTCGCCGCCGAGATAGGCGTCCAGGAGGGCGCGCAGTTCCGGCGTGACCACGTGGCCGACGACGGAGACGAAGCCGCAGGCGCCGACCGACAGGAGCGGCAGGTTGAGCATGTCGTCGCCGGAGTACCAGGCGAGGCCGGAGCGGGCGATGGCCCAGCTGGCGCGGCCCAGGTCACCCTTGGCGTCCTTGTTGGCGACGATCCGGGGGTGCTCGGCGAGGCGGACGAGCGTCTCGGTGTTGATGGGGACGCCGCTGCGGCCGGGGATGTCGTACAGCATCACCGGGAGTTCGGTGGCGTCGGCGATCGCGGTGAAGTGCCGGAACAGGCCCTCCTGCGGGGGCTTGTTGTAGTACGGCGTCACCGCGAGGAGGCCGTGGGCGCCGGTCTGCTCGGCGGCGCGGGCCAGCTCAAGGCTGTGGCGGGTGTCGTTGGTGCCGACTCCTGCGACGACGTGGGCGCGGTCGCCGACCGCTTCGAGCACCGCCCGTACCAGGTCGTTTTTCTCCGCGTCGCTGGTGGTCGGGGACTCGCCGGTGGTGCCGTTGACGACGAGACCGTCGTTGCCTGCGTCCACCAGATGAGTGGCGAGTCGCTGTGCACCGTCGAGGTCGAGTGCGCCGTCAGCCGTGAAGGGCGTGACCATGGCGGTGAGGACCCGCCCGAAGGGGGTCTGCGGAGTGGAGATCGGAGCCATGGGTAACACGCTACTCGCTGCTCAACGCGGGGTGTCCCCTCGGGGGGACAGGTGAGAGGGGGGAAAGTGGACACCGGCACTGCCTGCTCGGGGGTTCAAGCAGTGCCGGGTCCGTTTGATCAGCCTAGATGAACTTCTCGAAACGCCGCAATACGGACACCTCGTGCGGCCCATCCGTACATCTGTGCCCGCAGTCCGTTACGGAGCGACGCGGCCGTTGTTGTTGAAGGACGCGTGGGTCAGCGGCATCAGCTGCGCCCAATGGGTCTCCATCTGCTCGCCGACCATCTCGATCTCGCGTTGCGGGAAGGAGGGGACCTTGGCGAGCTCGTGCTGGGTGCGCAGGCCGAGGAAGTGCATCAGCGAGCGCGCGTTGCAGGTGGCGTACATCGAGGAGTACAGGCCGACCGGGAGGGTGGCGCGGGCGACCTCGCGGGCGACGCCGGCGGCGAGCATCTCCTGGTACGCCTCGTAGGACTGGCGGTAGGAGTCCTCCATGACGCGGGAGGTGAGCTCCTGCTGGGCCTCGGTGCCCTCGACGAACACGTACTTGCCGGGACGGCCCTGCTGGACGAGCTTGCGCTCGGCGCCGGGGACGTAGAAGACCGGGTCGAGCTGACGGTAGCGGCCCGATTCCTCGTTGTACGACCAGCCGACGCGGTGCCGCATGAACTCGCGGAACACAAAGATCGGGGCGCTGATGAAGAAGGTCATCGAGTTGTGCTCGAAGGGGCTGCCGTGCCGGTCGCGCATCAGGTAGTTGATGAGGCCCTTGGAGCGCTCGGGGTCCTTGGTGAGCTCCTCCAGGGACTGCTCGCCGGCCGTCGAGACGCGGGCGGCCCACAGGACGTCCGAGTCCTGTGCGGCGTGCTTGACCAGCTCGACAGTGACTTCACTGCGGAAGCTGGGCTTCTGGGTCTCTTCGGGGGTGCTGTCCGGGGTCACGGTCACCGGCGGGTCCTTCCGTCTTGCGTCGCTCTGGGCGGCGTCCACTCTACGGGCCGGAAGAGGTCCGGATGGCCGGACCGACCCTCAGGACATTCTTTGAGCAATTCGGGGAAAACGGGCACCAAGTGGCGGGCTTGAACGTCTGTCTTTGTAGAGGTGCCTGTGCGAGGCGCCTCAAAGGCGCCACAGGCGCATTCGTTTTTTGACGAGCAAGATGAGCAAAAGGAGCGACACTCATGTTTCGCCGGCGAGAAGCCGTCCCGTTCGCCTTCGTGGCCGAGGCCGACCGCTTCCGCAGTAATGTCACCCCTCCCCCGCCTGAACGCCCGAGCACTGCCCAGGTCTTCCACCGGTCGCTGGTCGGTCTGACCGTGGTCGCCGGGCTGGTCGGTTCGCTGCTCTTCGGGCTTCCCGCGCTCGATCCCGGGAAGGCTCCGGGCAAGGCCCAGCAGTCCGAGGCCGCCCGGGGGCGCTGACCTCACAGCCCCGCGGACCTCACCGCCCGTCAGGACACTTCCGGACCCCCTGAGGTGGCCCGGCGGGAGCCCGCTCGGTAGCCTCACCGGGCACAGCCCAACCGAGCGTGCTTGTGAGTGAGGACCAGTCGTGCCCCTGCCTTTCCTGACGGCCGACCGCGCTTTTGAAGCAGGCGCGGACGACATTGCGCTGCCGTACGACGACCACGACCAGTGGCGGCGACCGTACCGGCCCGGCCCCTACCGGGTCGGGGCGGCGGCGTTGCTGCTGTTGCTGGCGTCGTTCATCCTGCTGTCGGCGATGATCATCGCGTTCGCCGCCGAGCTGACGGCTTCACTGATCGTGCTCGGCGTCGGAGTGGTCGCCATCGTCTGTGCGCTGCGGATTCTGCGTCTCGGCGTATGGGTCAGCCGGGCCGGGCTGCGGCGGGTGGGGTTCCTCAGCACCGTGACGGTGCCGTGGAGCCAGACCTCGAACGTGCGGACCGTGCAGCAGCCGGTGCGCTGGCTCGGGCTGCCCCGGACCGTACAGGGACAGGCACTGGTGATGGAGCGTCACAACGGGGCGCAGTTGCCGCCGTTGCTCACCGACCACAGTGCGGACTTCCTCTCGCGGGTCGAGGCGTTCGACCGGGCGGCGGACACGGTTGAGGCGTGGGGTGACGAGTACCGGCAGGCGTAGGTACGCCCCTGCACAACGGCAGGCGTAGGTACGCCCCTGCACAAAGGGTCTGGCCCCGGAGCTTCCGGGGCCAGACCCTTTGTTTGTTACGTGCGGGTGCGTCGTGGTTGCTCGCGCCCGCGCGGCGGAGCCGCAAATCCACTACAGCCCCGCGCCCCTAAAACTTGCCGTCGTGCAGGGCGATGGCGCGCTGCATCGCCTTGCGGGCGCGCGGGGTGTCCCTGGCGTCCTGGTAGGCGATGGCGAGGCGGAACCAGGAGCGCCAGTCGTCCGGGGCGTCCTCGGTCTCCTCGCGGCGCCTGGCGAACACCTCGTCGGCGGAGTCGCGGTCGATGCGGCCGGCCGGGGTGCGCCTCAACTCGTCGACGGGGAGGCCGCCTTCGGCGTCGAGGAGCGCCGTGAGCCGGTTGGCCTTGCGGACGAACTCGGTGTTCTTCCAGAGGAACCAGACGCCGATGAGCGGGATGATCAGCGCGGCGATGCCGAAGCCGATCCCGAGGGCGGTGCCCAGTTTGATCATGGCGACGGCGCGGCCGCCGACCAGGACGAAGAAGACGACCAGGACGGCTGCCGTGATGAAGTACGTGATCTTTGCGCGCATGGCTGTGGGGGCCGTCAGTTCAGGTCGAGGAAGTTTTCCAGGCCGAAGGTGAGGCCGGGAGTGGTGACCACGCGGCGGGCACCGAGCAGGATGCCCGGCATGAAGCTGCTGTGGTGGAGGGAGTCGTGACGGACCGTGAGGGTCTCGCCCTCGCCGCCGAGGAGGACTTCCTGGTGGGCCAGGAGACCGCGGAGGCGGATCGAGTGGACGGGGATGCCGTCGACGTCCGCGCCGCGGGCACCGTCCAGGGCGGTGGTGGTGGCGTCCGGCATCGGGGCGCTGCCCGCCTCGGCGCGGGCCGCCGCGATGAGCTGGGCGGTGCGGGCGGCCGTGCCGGAGGGGGCGTCGGCCTTGTTCGGGTGGTGCAGCTCGATGACCTCGACCGACTCGAAGTACGGCGCGGCGATCTGCGCGAACTTCATGGTCAGGACGGCCCCGATGGAGAAGTTCGGGGCGATCAGGACGCCGGTCGAGGGGGATGCGTCGAGCCAGGAGTTCAGCTGCGCGAGGCGGTCGTCGCTCCAGCCGGTGGTGCCGACGACCGCGTGCATTCCGTGCCGTACACAGAATTCGAGGTTGGCCATCACCGAGTCGGGGGTGGTCAGCTCGACGACGACCTGGGCACCGGATTCGGTGAGGGTGTCCAGCGAGTCGCCGCGGCCGAGGGCGGCCACCAGTTCCAGGTCCTCGGCCGCTTCCACGGCTCGTACCGCTTCGGAGCCGATACGGCCCTTGGCGCCGAGGACCGCCACGCGCAGCTTGCTCATGTTCAGTGATTCCTTAGGGGGAGTTACGAGACCGCTTCGTCGAGGCGGGCGGCCTGCTTGTCCTTGAGCGGGCCGATCACCGAGAGGGAAGGACGCTGTCCCAGGATGTCGCGGGCGACTTCCCTTACCTCGTCCGGGGTGACCTCGGAGATGCGGGTGAGCATGTCGGTGACCGACATGTGATCGCCCCAGGCCAGCTCGCTCTTGCCGATGCGGTTCATCAGCGCGCCGGTGTCTTCGAGTCCGAGGACCGTGGAGCCGGAGAGCTGGCCGACCGCGCGGCGGATCTCGTCGTCGGTGAGGCCGTCGGCCGCCACCTTGTCGAGTTCGTCGCGGCAGATCTTCAGTACGTCGTGCACCTGGCTCGGGCGGCAGCCCGCGTACACGCCGAACAGGCCGCAGTCGGCGAAGCCCGAGGTGTACGAGTACACGCTGTAGGCCAGGCCGCGCTTCTCGCGGACCTCCTGGAAGAGCCGGGAGGACATGCCGCCGCCGAGGGCGGTGCTGAGGACGCCGAGTGCCCAGCGGCGCTCGTCGTCTCGGGCCAGGCCCGGCATGCCGAGGACGACGTGCGCCTGCTCGGTCTTGCGGTTCAGGAGCTCGACGCGGCCGGCGGTGCGGAGCGTACGGGCGCCTGCGCGCGGGGCGACCGGGGTCGCGTCCGGGCTGCCGAGGGCGCCGGCCTTCTCGAAGGCGCGGCGGACCTGTCGTACGACCGTGGCGTGGTCGATGTTGCCCGCGGCCGCCACCACCAGATGGGTGGGGTCGTAGTGCTTCTTGTAGAAGCGGCGGATGCGGTCCGCGGTGAGCGCGTTGACGGTGTCGACGGTGCCCAGGACCGGGCGGCCGAGGGGGGTGTCGCCGAGCATGGTGTGCGCGAACAGGTCGTGCACGCAGTCGCCCGGGTCGTCCTCGGTCATCGCGATCTCTTCGAGGATGACGCCGCGCTCGGCGTCCACGTCCTCCTGGCGGATCAGCGAGCCGGTCAGCATGTCGCAGACCGTGTCGATCGCGAGGGGGAGGTCGGTGTCGAGGACCCGTGCGTAGTAGCAGGTGTACTCCTTCGCCGTGAAGGCGTTCATCTCGCCGCCGACCGCGTCGATGGCGGAGGAGATGTCGAGGGCGCTGCGCTTGGCGGTGCCCTTGAAGAGGAGGTGTTCGAGGTAGTGCGTCGCGCCGTTCAGGGCGGGGGTCTCGTCGCGTGAGCCGACGTTCACCCAGATCCCGAAGGTGGCGGAGCGTACGGAGGGGAGGGTTTCGGTGACGATGCGCAGGCCGCCGGGGAGGGTGGTCCTGCGGACCGTACCGATGCCGTTCTCGCCCTTGAGAAGCGTTTGGGTACGGGCGACGGCCCGCACCTCCGAGGAGGTGCGGGCCGTCGTCACGGAACTACGGGACGTCACTTTTAGGCGTCGTCCTTCGTCTCTTCGTTCTCTTCACCCTCGACGACGGGGATGAGGGAGAGCTTGCCGCGGGAGTCGATCTCGGCGATCTCGACCTGCACCTTGGCGCCGACCGCGAGCACGTCCTCGACGTTCTCCACGCGCTTGCCGCCGGCGAGCTTGCGGATCTGCGAGATGTGCAGCAGACCGTCCTTGCCCGGCATGAGCGACACGAACGCACCGAAGGTGGTGGTCTTGACGACCGTACCCAGGTAGCGCTCGCCGACCTCCGGCATGGTCGGGTTGGCGATCTGGTTGATCGTGGCGCGGGCGGCCTCGGCGGCCGGTCCGTCGGCGGCACCGATGTAGATGGTGCCGTCGTCCTCGATCGTGATGTCGGCGCCGGTGTCCTCCTGGATCTGGTTGATCATCTTGCCCTTGGGGCCGATGACCTCACCGATCTTGTCCACCGGGATCTTGACGGTGATGATGCGCGGCGCGTTCGGGGACATCTCGTCCGGAACGTCGATGGCCTCGTTCATCACGTCGAGGATGTGCAGACGCGCGTCGCGGGCCTGCTTCAGCGCGGCGGCCAGGACCGAGGCGGGGATGCCGTCGAGCTTGGTGTCGAGCTGGAGGGCCGTGACGAAGGTCTTCGTACCGGCGACCTTGAAGTCCATGTCGCCGAACGCGTCCTCGGCGCCGAGGATGTCGGTCAGCGCGACGTAGTGCGTCTTGCCGTCGATCTCCTCGGAGATGAGGCCCATGGCGATACCGGCGACGGGGGCCTTGAGCGGCACACCGGCGTTCAGCAGCGACATGGTGGAGGCGCAGACCGAGCCCATCGAGGTGGAGCCGTTGGAGCCCAGCGCCTCGGAGACCTGGCGGATCGCGTAGGGGAACTCCTCGCGCGTCGGCAGGACCGGCACGATCGCGCGCTCGGCGAGCGCGCCGTGGCCGATCTCGCGGCGCTTGGGGGAGCCGACGCGGCCCGTCTCACCGACGGAGTACGGCGGGAAGTTGTAGTTGTGCATGTAGCGCTTGCGGGTCACCGGGGAGAGGGTGTCCAGCATCTGCTCCATGCGCAGCATGTTGAGGGTGGTGACGCCCAGGATCTGGGTCTCGCCACGCTCGAACAGGGCCGAGCCGTGCACGCGCGGGATGGCCTCGACCTCGGCGGCCAGCGTACGGATGTCCGTGACGCCGCGGCCGTCGATGCGGACCTTGTCCTTGATGACGCGCTCGCGGACGAGCTTCTTCGTCAGCGCGCGGTAGGCACCGGAGATCTCCTTCTCGCGGCCCTCGAAGGCCGGGAGGAGCTTCTCGGCGGCGATCTCCTTGATGCGGTCCAGCTCGAGCTCGCGCTCCTGCTTGCCCGCGATGGTGAGCGCCTGGGACAGCTCCGACTTGACGGCCTTGGTGAGGGCCTCCAGGACGTCGTCCTGGTAGTCGAGGAAGACCGGGAACTCGCCGGTGGGCTTGGCAGCCTTGGCGGCGAGGTCCGACTGGGCCTTGCAGAGGTTCTTGATGAAGGGCTTCGCAGCCTCAAGACCGGCGGCGACGATCTCCTCGGTGGGAGCCTCGGCGCCGTCCTTGACGAGCTGGATGGTCTTCTCGGTGGCCTCGGCCTCGACCATCATGATCGCGACGTCGCCGTCCTCCAGGACGCGACCGGCGACGACCATGTCGAAGACGGCGTCCTCGAGCTCGGTGTGCGTCGGGAACGCGACCCACTGGCCCTTGATCAGGGCGACGCGGGTGGCGCCGATCGGGCCGGAGAAGGGCAGGCCCGCCAGGATCGTGGAGCAGGACGCGGCGTTGATCGCGACCACGTCGTACAGGTGGTCGGGGTTGAGCGCCATGATCGTCTCGACGATCTGGATCTCGTTGCGCAGGCCCTTCTTGAAGGAGGGGCGCAGCGGCCGGTCGATCAGGCGGCAGGTGAGGATCGCGTCCTCGGAGGGCCGGCCCTCACGGCGGAAGAAGCTGCCGGGGATCTTGCCGGCGGCGTACATGCGCTCTTCGACGTCCACCGTGAGGGGGAAGAAGTCGAGCTGGTCCTTGGGGCGCTTCGACGCGGTCGTGGCCGACAGCACCATGGTGTCGTCGTCCAGGTACGCGACGGCGGAGCCGGCGGCCTGCTTGGCCAGGCGGCCCGTCTCGAAGCGGATGGTGCGGGTGCCGAAAGTACCGTTGTCAATGACGGCCTCGGCGTAGTGGGTCTCGTTCTCCACTAGCGTTTTCTCCTCGTCTTCGTCCCCTGACCCGTGTGGTCGGCGGACGGTGGCGGAGAAGCGCGCGCTCCGTATGGGGTAGCGGGCCGGTCTTCGATCGAAGCACCCGGGGTCGTGTTTCTCCGGGGGCCACTACCGAGGACCGGCGCTCTGGATGCGCCGCACTTCTCGCTCTTCGTTTTTCTGCGGTGTTCCTGCGGTTGTTCTTCGCGCGGATGCTGCTTGAGCTGCTTCGCGCTGGTGCTTCGCGTACCAGACTAAGTGGGGTCCGGTACGTCGCGCACGTACAAGCTCTGTACGTACGGCAAAGGGAGCGGCTCCCAGTGGCGGGAACCGCTCCCTTCGTGGCGTCCTACTTGGCGCCGCCGGCCGCACCGCGGCGGATGCCGAGGCGGTCGACCAGCGCACGGAAGCGCTGGATGTCCTTCTTGGCGAGGTACTGGAGCAGGCGACGACGCTGGCCGACCAGGATCAGCAGACCCCGGCGGGAGTGGTGGTCGTGCTTGTGCGTCTTCAGGTGCTCGGTCAGGTCCGAGATACGACGGGAAAGCATGGCGACCTGGACCTCGGGGGAGCCGGTGTCGCCCTCCTTCTGGCCGAACTCGGTCATGATCTGCTTCTTGACAGCGGCGTCGAGCGCCATGCGTGCTCCTCGTGTGTAAATGACTGCCACCGAGTGCCCCTGGTCTCGTTCTCAGGGGAGCTTCCGTTACTCGGGAGGCGGGGATCCGTTGGGCGCAGCCCGCAGAGCTCCGAAGAGACTCCGATGGGCGCGTACACAAACGGCCGTAGGTCAGAGTACCAGGCGGTTTACGCGGCGGGGGCCGGGCTTCTTCTACGGGCCCATGGCGCGTAGTGCGTGGTACGCGTCGAAGACGGCCAGGCACAGCGGGACCGGAGTGAGCAGGACGCATGCCTCGGCGAGCTCCAGGAAGCGGCCCCAGAAGGGGGTGACCCCTTTGTTCGGGACGATCAGGGCGATCGCGGCGAGGACGGCTGCCGTGGCGGCGGTGGCTGCGGTGATTCCGATCGTACGCAGGTCCGCTGTGGCCGCGGAGGCGGTCGAGGCGGCGGAGGTAGCGGAGGCGTTCGGGGCAGCGGAGGCAGCGGCTTGGGCGTGCGGCGGGTGGAGGGAGAGGCCCAGGCCGAGCAGGAGGAGTGCGGCGAGGCCGGCGGCGAGGACGCAGGCGGCCTGGGCGGTGTGGCGGAAGAGGTGGGCGCGCATCAGGAGGGCGACGCCGAGGGCGAACGCGAGGACCTGGGCGCGTACGCCGCCCGAGAAGGAGAGGACCGCGGCGGCGGCGACGGCGAGGAGGGCGCAGCCGCCGAGGAGGCCGGTCAGGAGTTCGTGGCCGCGGCGGGTGCGGGTGGCGATGTGGTGGGCGTCGGTGTCGGTGTCCGCGATGGCTTCGCCGGGGCTGGGGGCATCCGGGTCGGTGTCGTACGCACCGGCCGCGGTGGGCGGTGGGGCGAAGCCGACGGGGAGGCGGGCGAAGCGGGCGGCGAGGCCGGGCAGGAAGGCGAGGGCGGCGACCAGGAGCGGGGCGCAGAGGGCGGCGGCTCTGGCGGGTTCGAGGTCGGCGAGGGTCGCGGTGAAGACGAGGAGGAGGCCGGTGGCGGAGGCGAGGGCGGTGGCGAGGAAGGGGGCGTCGGTCGGGGGGTGGGTGGGGGTTCGGGTGGGGGTACGGGTGGGGGCTGGGGTTGGCTCGGCGGAGGGGGTGGGGGGTGCGGCGAGGACCAGGAGTACGGAGGCTAGGAGTACGGCCGCACAGGCGAGAAGGAGGTGGAGGCGGCCGGGGCCTTCTCCGGGGGTGGGCGGCAGGAGGGCCGTGCCCGCGACGGCTGCGTGCGCGAGGGCTGCCGTGCCGAGGGCGACGGCCGAGCCCTGGTCGTCGTACACCCGGGTGCGTACGGCGGCGAGGGCGAGGAGGAGTACGGAGGCGAGTCCCGCGAGGACGCCGGGGAGCCCGTGGGTCTGGTGACCCGGGGCCGCGTTCCAGAGGGAGAACGCGAGCAGGGTGAGGAGGGCGGAGGTCGCGAACAGGCCTGCGGTGCGGGTGAGTTGGTCGTTCCAGAGGGTGCGGTCGCGGGCGACGGCCGAGGCGACCGCGTCGGACACGTCGTCGAAGACGGGTGGGGCGAGGGACTCCGCGAAGGGGCGCAGGGCCAGGATCTCGCCGTCGAGGATGCGCTGGGCGGCGAGGGTGCGGGCGCTGTCGAGGACGGTGCCGTCGCGGCGTACGAGGTGGTAGCCGACGGGGGCGTACGGGGCGGGGCTCTGGGCGGAGAGGCGGAGGATCTCGGGGTGGAGGTCGGCGAGGGGGAGATCGTCGGGGAGGGCTACGTCGATGCGACTGTCGGGGGCGGTGATGGTGAGGCGGCAGAAGCCGGTGGGGGTGTGGGTGGGGGTGTGGGTGGGGGTGTGGGTGGGGGTGTGGGTGGCGTTGGGATGTGGGGCCCGGGGGGCGGGGAGGGTGGCGGTGGTGGGTGGGGTGGCGGTGGTGGGTGGGGTGGTCAACTCCTGGTCTCCTTCGGAGGGTTTGGGGTGGGTGGGGGATGAGGGGTGGGGGGAGGTGCGGGTTGGTGGGTGGCTGGTGTTGCCTGCGGCGCCGGCCCCTCCCCGCCCCTTCCCGAAACCGCTGGCCGCGGGGCTGGGGGGGGCATGGTTCACGCCGTGGGGCGGGTGGAGTCAGGGCTGACGCCGGCGAGGGCTGAGGGTCTCGGGCTGCGCCCGGTGGGGCGGGTGGAAACACGGCTGGCGCCGGTGGGGGCTGGGTGTTCCGGGCTGCGCCCGGTGCGCGGACTGCGTCCGTGCGTCCTCAAACGCCGGACGGGCTGGAGTGGTCTGGGCGGGCTCAAGTGTTTGGGCGGGCTGACGGGCCCACGGGCGGGGTGGGAGGTGTCCGGACGGGCTGGAAGCGCGCGGACGGACTTGAGGTGTCCGAACGGACTGGAGGCGTGCGGACGAGCTGGAAGCGTGCGGACGAGCTGGAGATGTTCGGACGGGCCGGAGGCGTGCGGACGAGCTGGAGATGTTCGGACGGACTTGAGGTGTCCGGACGGACTGGAGGCGTACGGACGAGCTGGAGGCGTACGGACGAGCTGGAGGCGTGCGGACGGGCCGGAGGCGTACGGACGAACTGGAGATGTTCGGACGGACTTGAGGCGTACGGACGAACTGGTGTATCCGGACTCGCTGGATGCGTCCGGACTCAGCCGAATGCATCCGGACTCGACCGAATGCGTCCTGGCTCGCTGAATGGTCAACGGTGGAGCGGGGTGGGAGGGCACGCAGTTTGGGGTCCCGCTTGTGCGAATTTTGTTCGCTTGTGCATAGGGGTGGGGTGGGGGCTGGGCGGTGTGGGGGGACGGGGTGGCGACAGTAGGATCCCCGGCGGGTTGGCCCGTGAGTGATCGGTTGCGGGAGTAACACGCCTGTTCGGTAGGGGAATTGGGGATCCGTGAGTCAGATCGTCGTGAAGCGTCCGCCTCGGGTTCTGCCGCCTGCTGTGAAGGGGGAGCAGGTGCAGTTGCAACCGCCTCCGGAGCTGCCGCGCGGGCAGCAGGAGGGGGTGCTGATGCAGCTCCTGCCGATGCTGGGGATGGGGGGTTCGGTCGTCTTTCTGTTCTTGGGGAAGAACCCGATCATGCTGGTGATGGGCGGGCTGATGGTCGTGTCGACCGTGGCCATGGCCGTGGCCATGTTCGTCAGGCATCGGCGCGGTACTCAGGGGCAGCTTGCCGATCTGCGGCGGGACTATCTGCGGCATCTGGCGCAGGTGCGGCGGACCGTACGGAAGACCGCGCGTGCGCAGCGGGACGTGCAGTACTACCTGCATCCGTCGCCCGAGCAGCTGTGGGCGCTGGTTGCCGAGGGCAGCCGGGTGTGGGAGCGGCGGCCTGGCGACGCGGACTTCGCGCAGGTGCGGGTGGGGCTGGGGAGTCAGGCGCTGGCCACTCCCCTGGTGGCGCCCGAGACCGCGCCGGTGGATGAGCTGGAGCCGTTGACTGCGGGTGCGTTGCGGCGGTTCCTCGACATCCACACCACCGTGAACGCGCTGCCGATGGCCCTGTCGTTGCGGGCCTTCTATCACTTGACGGTGAGTGGGGAGGAGTCCGGCGTACGGGGTTCGGCGCGTGCGGTGGTGGGGGCGTTGGCCGCTCTGCACTCCCCCGGCGATCTGGTGGTGGCCGTCGCCGCCGGTGAGCGGTGTGCCGCGGAGTGGGAGTGGGTGAAGTGGCTGCCGCATGCGCAGGAGGTGCGTGGGGAGCCTGATGGGGCCGGGAGCGGGCGGCTGATCGCGGGGGGAGTCGCCGAATTGGAAGGGCGGCTCGGGGGGTTGTTGGAGGGGCGGCCCCGGTTCCGGGCGGAGGGGCCCGCGGTGACGGACCGGCCGCATGTGGTGGTCGTACTGGATGGGGTGACGGTTCCTGCGGGGGCCGTGCTGGCCGGGGCCGACGGGCTGCAGGGCGTGACCGTTGTCGAGGTCGTACCCGGTGAGCTGGGTGCGGAGGATGCGCGGGGCGGGCTGTCCGTTGTCGTACGGGACGGGGTGTTGCGGCTGGAGTCGGGGGGCGGGGTCGCTTACGAAGGGGTGGCGGACGGTCTTGGCCGGGAGGCCGCCGAGGCGCTGGCCCGGCAGTTGGCGCCGCTGCGGGTGGCCGCGGGCGGCGACGGGGGTGAACCGCTGCTGGAGGAGCTGGAGTTCACGGATCTGTTGGAGTTGGGGGATGCCGCCGAGGTCGAGGTGGCGCGGTCCTGGCGGCCTCGGGCGCGGGCGGACCGGTTGCGGGTGCCGATCGGGGTGGGCGAGGACGGTACGCCCGTACTCCTGGATCTGAAGGAGGCGGCGCAGGAGGGGATGGGGCCGCACGGACTGTGCGTGGGGGCGACCGGGTCGGGGAAGTCGGAGCTGCTGCGGACGCTGGTGCTGGGGCTTGCGGTCACCCACTCGTCCGAGACCTTGAACTTCGTGCTGGCGGACTTCAAGGGCGGGGCGACGTTCGCGGGGATGGCTCAGTTGCCGCACGTGGCGGCCGTGATCACCAATCTGGCCGACGACTTGTCGCTCGTCGATCGGATGGGCGACTCGATCCGGGGCGAGCTGAACCGGCGGCAGGAGTTGCTGCGGGACGCGGGCAATTACGCGAACGTGCACGACTACGAGCGGGCGCGGGTGGCGGGGGCGACCGGGGCCGGCGGGGTGCCGCTGCGGCCCATCCCGTCACTCGTTCTGGTGATTGACGAGTTCAGTGAGCTGTTGAGCGCGATGCCGGACTTCATCGAGATGTTCGTGCAGATCGGGCGGATCGGCCGGTCGCTGGGGGTGCATCTGCTGCTGGCTTCGCAGCGGTTGGAGGAGGGGCGGCTGCGAGGGCTGGAGACGTATCTGTCGTACCGCGTGGGGTTGCGGACCTTCTCGGCGGCGGAGTCACGGGCGGCGCTGGGAGTCCCGGACGCGTACCAACTGCCGAACGTGCCGGGGTCGGGGTACTTGAAGTACGGCACGGACGACATGGTGCGGTTCAAGGCGGCGTACGTGTCGGGGGCGTACCGGAGTGCGGAGGATGCGCGGGAGTCCGCCGGCTCGGACGTACGGGCGGTGGAGCGGCGGCCGGTGCTGTTCACGGCGGCGCGGGTGCCGGTGCGGTACGTGGAGGAGGGGGCGGGCCCCGGCCCGGTGGTGCCCGGGGCGCGGGCGGCCGTCGAGGACGAGGCGCTGGCCGATTCCGTACTGGATGTGGTCGTGCGGCGGCTGGAGGGGCGTGGTCCGGCGGCGCACCGGGTGTGGCTGCCGCCGTTGGAGAGTCCGCCGGGGCTGGTTGAGTTGACGGGTGGGGCGGGTGGGTCGGGTGGGTCGACGGGTGGGGCGGGTGGGTTGCTCTCCGTACCGCTGGGGGTGGTCGACAAGCCGTACGAGCAGCGGCGGGACACCCTGTGGCGGGACTTCTCCGGGGCGGCCGGGCACATGCAGATCGTCGGCGGGCCGCAGTCCGGGAAGTCCACGCTGCTGCGGACGCTCGTCGCGGCCTTCGCGCTGACGCACTCGCCGCGTGACGTGCAGTTCTACGGGCTGGACTTCGGCGGTGGCGGGCTGTCGGCGGTGGCCGGGCTGCCGCATGTGGGCGGGGTCGCGTCGCGGCTGGATCCCGAGCGGGTGCGTCGTACGGTCGCGGAGGTGTCCGGTGTGCTGACGGCGCGCGAGGAGTACTTCCGGGCGGCGGGAGTCGACTCCGTCGCGACGTACCGGGCGATGCGTGCGCGGGACGGGGCCGAGGTCGCGGGGATGGTCGCGGACAGTGGCCGGCGCTGGGGTGATGTGTTCCTGGTGATCGACGGCTGGGGCAACTTCCGTACCGAATACGAGGCGTTGGAGCCGGTCGTGGTCGACATCGCGGCGCGAGGGCTCGGCTACGGAATCCATGTCGTACTGACCGCTTCGCGCTCCATGGAGGTGCGGGCGCAGCTCAAGGACCTCCTGATGAACCGGCTGGAGCTGCGCCTCGGCGACGTCATGGACTCGGAGCTGGACCGGCGGGTCGCCGCCCAGGTGCCGGCCGGGGTGCCGGGGCGGGGCCTGACTCCGGAGAAGCTGCACTTCATGGCGGCGGTGCCGAGGAGCTGTGCGGTTGACGGGGTGGGGTCGGGGGACGATCTCGCGGAGGCGACGGCGGCGCTGGTGCGGGAGGTGTCGGAGCGGTGGGCGGGAGTGGCCGCCGCTCCTCACGTGCGGTTGCTGCCAAGGGAGTTGCCGGTAGGGGAGCTGCCTGCGGGCGGTGCGCGGCCGGCGGAGGGGATCGCTTTCGGGATCGACGAGGACCGGCTGGAGCCGGTGTTCGTCGACTTCGAGCGGGATCCGTTCTTCCTGGTGTTCGGGGAGGGCGAGTCCGGCAAGACGAATCTGCTGCGGTTGCTGATCGGGCAGTTGAGCGAGCGGTACGCGGGCGAGGACTGCAAGATCTTCGTCATCGACAACCGGCGCGGACTGCTGGACGTGACGCCGCCGTCGCACCTCGCCGAGTACGTACCCATGTCGCACTCCATGGACCACCACGTGGAGGCACTGGTGGAACTGATGCGGCGGCGGGCACCGTCGGCGGACGTCACGGCGCGGGAATTGCGGGAGCGGAGCTGGTGGCAGGGGCCGACGGTGTTCGTGGTGGTCGACGACTACGACCTGGTGTCGACGTCCAGCGGCAACCCACTGGCCCCGCTGGCGGAACTGCTGCCGTTCGCACGGGACGTGGGGGTTCGGTTCGTGGTGGCGCGGAACACGGCGGGGGCGAGCAGGGCGGCGTACGAGCCGTTCGTGCAGCGGATGGTGGAGCTGGGAGCACAGGGGATCGTGCTGTCCGGCGACCCGAACGAAGGGGACGTCTTCGGAGGCGTCCGACCACGGGCGATGCCGGCGGGGCGAGGGGTGGCGGTGTCGCGGAGACGGGGGGCTTCGCTGGTGCAGACGGGGTGGGTGGGGGTTGGGAACTCGGGGGACTCTGGGGACTCTGGGGAGCTTGCGGGTGGGGAGGGGCGGGGCGGGATTTAGTGGGGGCGGGGGCCGCGTTGGTGTGGGGGGCGGGGCGGGGTGGCACGGGTGTGTGCGGGGGCGGGCGGGTCTGTGCGGGGGGCCGGGCGCCACGGTTCGGTGCGCGTCAGCACGCGTCAGTGCGGGGCGGCACAGACCGGTGCGGGGCGCACGGGTCAGTGCCGGGCAGCGCGGGCTGGTTCGCGGCCGGCGGTGCCGGGCACTGCGGGCTGGTTCGCGGCGGTGCCGGGCACTGCGGGCTGGTTCGCGGCGGTGCCGGGCACTGCGGGCCGCCGGTACCGGGCAGTGCGGGCCGGTGCGCGTCAGCACGCTTCAGTGCGGGGCGCCACCGGGCAACACGGGGTAGTGCCGGGCAGTGCGAACCGGTGCCGGGCAGTGTGGGTCAGCACGGGCCGGTGCCGGGCGCACGGGTCAGTGCGGGGCGGCACAGGCCGGTGCGGGTCAATGCGGGTCAGTGCGGGTCAGTGCCGGGCGTTGCGGGTCGGGGTAGGGGAGCACGGACCGGTGCGGCCGGATCCGAGGGGTGGCCGCACCGGTTCGCGGGGGTTACATGAAGCCCTGTGCTGCCTTTCTGTCTCCTGCCTGGTAGGCCGGGGCCGCGTCCTTGACCGCGCGGGAGATCTGGAGGAGCGACGTGTGGATGGACTTTGCTTCGCGGTCCCAGTCCGCCTGCGCTGCGTTGTAGGCCTCTCGGGCTTCGCCTGACCAGAGTGGGGAGACCGAGGCGATCTTTGCCTTGATCGCTTCCAGGCTCTCGTCGAGCCTGTTCGCCTGGGCCTTGATCGTGCGTGCCGCATCGTCCAGGGCTGCGTAAGTGACCAGCATGGTGCCGTCGTGGTGAGACATGGGGCTCCTGTTCCGTTCAGTAGCTGCTGAGGGGTGAGGTGGGGGTGGAGGCGGGGGGCGGGGGCGAGCCCGCGTGGCCCGGGGTGACGTCGATGCCTCTCATGGCGGTGCGTACCTCGTCCTCCGTATTGCCGGAGATCGTGCGCGCCGCCTCGATCGCCGCCTGGAACTTCAGGAGAAGCCGTCCGATGCGGACCATGTTCTGGTTGATCTGGGCCTGCTTCGAGTTGAAGGCGCCTGCTCCGATGCCCTGCCACTGGCCCTCCAGGCCGTCGATCGTGGCGTGCAGGCGCTGGAGTTGGCCCTTGACGTTGTCGAAGTTCCTGGTGAGTTCGGTCTGGAGTTTGGCGAGGGCTACGTCATTGACCTTCTGGACTGCCATGGGTGGGGGCTCCTCAGTGGGGCGGATGGTGGACGACGGGAGGTACGGGGGTCTGCCGGCCTGCTGTCCAGGTCTCCTCGTCCTCCGTCAGGTGACGGGGGCGGGGGCGGGACGGGGATGGCTTTGAACCTTGGGGGGTTCGTGGCGCGGGGGCCATGGCCGGTGGCGCGGGGCGCAGGAGTCCTGCACCGCCCTGGGTGAAGGGGCCGCCGCCCGTGCCTGTTCTCGGGGTCGGGACTCCTCGCACGGGGGAGCCGCCGACCACGCCCGGCATGCCGGCGGTGAAGGGCTGGCGCGGGCCGTTGCGGCCGGTGGCGGTCCCACCGGTGGCGGCGCGGCCGGTGATTCCGGAAGCGGGCGTGTGCGGTGCGGTGTTGGCGGGGGTAGTGAGTGGCATTCCGCCGGAGATCCCGCCGAGCGGGCCGGGGAAGGCGGCTACCGGGGGAAGGGGCTGGAGAGGCGGGGTGAGCTGGGGCACCGCGGGAGTGGGGATGCCGGAGGAGGCGGCGGCGACGGTGGTGGTGGCGAGGGTGGGGGGTGTAACGCTGTTGAGTTCCATGGTGGTTGTCGGGGGGTTTGGCGATACGGCCGCCGGGGGCGGTGTCGGGGCGTGGCCTGTACGCGGGCTGGATGAGGTGCCCGCCGGGTCGCCTGCGGTGTCGTACGTGACGTGCGGGGCGTACGTGGTCGGAGTGGGGGTGGGCGCGGGCGTGGGCCATCCGGTGCCCTCGTATCCGGTTCCGCCGTGGTTGCCCGCTGTCGCGGTGGGTCCCTGGGAGCCTCCGGCAGCCGCCGCTCCCCCGCCGGCCGCCGGCCTCGGTACCGCCGCGTCCAGCTTCTCCTCGAACCGGGGCGGCTCCTCCGCAGCCAGGTTCGCGCCCGTCACCGCGTAGTACGAAGCCAGCCGGTTCAGCTGGTTGATCGCCTCCTGGCGGTGCGGTTCCGACGGGGGCAGCCCGGTGCCGGCCGCCGGGGCCCTGGGCGGCATCGCGCTGCGTACCACCGTCAGGCCCGTCGCCGCCTCCGTCAGGTGTGCGCCGACCAGGCTCGCGTACGTACCCAAGTCGTCGGCGTGCTCCGCGAGGCGTCCGCCGAACCTGCGGAACTCCGTGCCGGACTCACCCTTCCACTCCACCGCCCCGAGGTGGCCGCGCAGTTCCCTCGCCGCCTCCTGGAACGCCTTCCGCACACCTCCCAGGGCCTCCGCCGCACCCGCCAGGGCCTGCGGGTTTCCCGCCTCGACCAGGTCGATCATCGTGTTCAGCGCGTACGACTCGAAGCGCGTCATGAGCCGGTCCCCCGGCCCTGCTGCTCCGTGCGGGAACGGATCTCCCAGAAGCGGCGGCGCAGTTCCTCCTCCACGTTATCGAAGCCGACTTCCGCGCCGTGCACGCCGATGCTCAGGCAGTCGATCTGTTCGGTGAGGGAACGGGAGAGCTTCACCAGGCCGGTGTGGACACGGCGGTACTGCGCGTGGAGTTCGTCGGCCTCGGGGAAAGTCGTGCCGGGGGCGCCGAAGTGGGCGCGCGCGAGCGGGTGGGCGGCCACCTTTTCCGGGCCGGCCGCGCTGTCCTCGAAGGCAGCCAGTATCGCGTGCACTCGGGAGCGGAAGCGCTTCAGTGCGCCCACCCCGCGTTCGAGGTCGCTGCTGCCGCCGGTCGCTCTTCCGCCGGTCGCGCTGCCTCCGGTCGCGCTGCCTCCGTCGAGCACGGCGCTCCTTTCTTCGCGTCGTCACGTCTTCGTGCGTGACTGTTGATCAGCTGAGCGTGCCATCGGACCGCACAGCAAAATCCGGCCAAGTCGCTGGTCAGACAGGGTTGTTGCCCGGGATTACCGCATCGGCGGGCCGGTATGGGGACACCCGTTCAGCGGGTGACGTCAGCTCGTCCGCTCCCCCGCCGTCCGCCGTCCGCGCCGCCTCGCGTCGCGTACTGCCACCGCCGATCCGGTCAGTACGGCGAGGGCCACCGCGCTTCCGGTGAGGACGTAGACCGACAGGCGTACGGAGCGTTCCTGCGGTGTCTCGCCCGCCGGGGCCGCCAGCGGGGCGGGGGCCTGCCCCCGGGACGGGCCCCCGTCCGCAACGGGGTGGTCGATGCCCTGTGCGTCCCGCGTCAGAGCGCGCAGCGGGTCGGCGACGCCCCAGCCGACGAAGGGGTCGGGGCCGGGTCCGGAGCGTTCGGCGGTCTGTTTGATCCGGGCGACGATCTGCGGGCCGGTCCAGTCGTCGTGCGCGCCCTTGATGAGGGCGGCGAGACCGGCCACGTACGGCGCGGAGAAGCTCGTACCGCTGTCGGTGCAGTGACCGCCGCCGGGCACCGTCGACACGATGTCGGTGCCGGGGGCGGCGATACCGACGAAGGATCCGGACTGGGAGAAGTACGCCCGCTCGTTGTCGCGGTCGGAGGAGGCGACGGCCAGGACGCCTTCGTAGGAAGCCGGGTAGGTGCGGTCCCTGTTCCCGTCGGTGCCGTTGTTGCCCGCCGAGGCGATGACGATCGTGTCCGCCGCGAGCGCCTTCTCGACCGCGCGTTCCAGCAGGCGGGTCGGTTTCACCGCCTTCGCCGTGTCCTGGGAGATGTTGATGATGTCGGCGCGCTGACGGACGGCGTGGTCGATGGCGTTCGCGAGCAGTTCGGCGGTGCCGTTGCCCTCGGCGTCGTTCTGGTCGATGGGAATGATCGTGGCTTCGGGGGCCAGGCCGACGAAGCCCGTGTCGGGGTGGGGGCGGGCCGCGACGAGGCCGGCGACCTTGGTGCCGTGACCGACCTCGTCGGAGGTGCCGTTGCCTGCGCCGCGTGCGCCGGGGTCGGCCGGAGCACCTTTACGGGGCAGGAAGTTGGCTCCCGCCCGGGTGTCCACCGCGTCGGTGAGCTGCGGATTCCGGGTGTCCACTCCGGTGTCGACGACAGCCACCCGGACGTTCTTGCCGCGGGACCCGTTCTTGCCACGGGACTGCGCCCACACCTCGTCGAGCGGGACTCGTTGCAGTGGCCAGGGGCGGCCCGCGTACGGCTTCGCGGGGAAGGTGCACGGGCCCGGGTCGACAGGTTCCTCCGACTGACCCCTGGCCTGTGCGGCGGGCAGGCAGAGCGTGGCGAGCGCGACCGTCGCTGTGCCGCGGACGAAGCCTCGGACGATGGATCGGACGAGCCCGCGGCACGCAGCCGTCCTGCGCGGGAGCCCGGTCATGAGCCCTGCAGCTGCACGGCCGCACCGGTCGACAGGCGCGGCCCAGTCGGTACGAGGGAGGTCCAGGCGGCGGGTACGGGGGCGAGCGAAGCGGCGGAGTAGCCGAGGAGCTCGAAGGCACTCTTCACCTGGCCCGGATCTCGGCCCTGCCCCTGGCCCTGGCCCTGCTGCGCTACCGGATCCGGGCCGTCGCGGTGGCCCGCGTCGCCCGGTTCGCTGCTGCCCTTCATCTGGAGGGTGTGGCGCAGACCCGAGTCGGTGACCAGAAAGACCGGGCCCAGGTGCGTACCGGTACCCGTGAACTGGCGGATCAGCTGGCCGGACCCCGGCGTCACGTACGCGGAGGTGGTGCCGGTCGGGAGCGGGCGGGGGAATTTTGTCCCGGCCCACGTGCCGAGCACGGTGGCACCGGTGGCGCGGTCGACGGAGCGCAGAACGGTGCAGACGGTGGTACGAGGGCGATTCGTGGCAGGTGTGGACAGGTCGGCGGGCGTGGAGAGGTCGGCGGGCGTGGAGAGGTCGGCGGCGGAGAGGGTGGGGTGGGCGGAGTTCGCGGGTTCCGGCTCGGGTGCGTACTGCGGCCACTTCTCGTACGGACGCCACTGCGGCCTCGGCGCGAAGGCGGCGCTGACCGGCCGCGCGCTGCCGTGCTGGCCGAGGCCGAGCAGCTGTGGGCTGTTGAGCAGCAGCCGCGCCAGGAAGTGCGAAACGGGTGCCACACCGTCCGGCAGGACCACGTAGTACGAGGTCCTGCCAGGCCCCGAAGACACGAGGACGCTCCCCACCCGGCTGTCCGCGGCCTGGAGATCACGGACAGAGACGCGTGCGCCGAGCTTTCCCGGCACCCTGGGGAAGGCGATCGGGTCCCCCTTGTGGAGCGTGGCCAGCCACGCCTCGGACACGCGTTGCGGCACTTGCCCGGGGCCGACCAGTTGGTTGAGGAGCGCAGGATTCCCCGGGCGGACGGGGTAGGCCGTCCCCGTCGCGTCCACCACGTACCGGGTGTGGCCCTTGTCGGGGCTTTCCACGTACAGGAGTTGACCGCCCCGCAGCAGGTTCCGGCCCTCGATGCCCGCCCGGTCCCGCCCCGCGAGGACGAACGCGGCGCTCTGCACGGACCGGCCGCCCTGCTCCGCCCGTTCGCAGACCGCCCAGAGCTTGGGCCGCCTGGCCTCTTTGGGGGCGGGCAGCCGGTCAGGGGCGTACGGAATTCCGACAGTGGCTCCGCGCGGGAGGGTGCTGCGGTCGAGGACCGCGTCGTCGACCTTGACGATCTTCTGCTGCCCGTCCGCGACAAGGAGCCGGGCTGAGGCCATGTTGAGGACGGGGTGGAGCTTGGACGTACCGTTCGTCGTCAGGACGACGTAGCGGGTGGTGGATTCGCTCGCGACGATGATGTTCTTGTACGGGACCGCCCAGTCTCTCGGCGCCACCGGCTTGAACAGCCCCCACGCCCCGAAGGCCGCCAGCCCGACCGCGCCGACGAGCACCCCCGGCAGTACCGCGCGCAGCGGGCGTGGAGCGTTCTCTTCCGAGCCGGTCGGGCTGGGGCGCAGGAACTGTGCGACCAGCCTCCGTTTCGCGAAGGTGTATGCGTTGAGTTCGTCTCGTCGTGATGCCATCGGACCGCCGCCGCTCTCCCCAGTCGTAGCCGTCGTAGCTGTGGGACCCCCGTTCCGGCTGCGGATTTCGTCACTCACAGCTCGGATAGGGTGAACGCTCCGTCAACTCCCTTGTGGAAGCGGGAGTTACGGCCGCGGCGGGCGACGGGAGGCGGGACGGTGATGGGGGCGACGGTGCGCGGGGCCAACGGGCCTTTGGGAGTACGGGAGTTGGTGCTCTGCGAGTTGTCACTCGCGGTGGTGGCGGCGGGAGTTGTGGGTGGGTCCCCGTGGCTGGTGCCGGCGGCTCTGCTCGCTTTCGCGGGATTGGCGTTGGGCTTGCTGCGACGGCGTGGGCGGGGGGCCTGCGAGTGGCTCGCGGCGGCTGTCTCGTTCCGGTCGCGGGTGCGGCGGCGGGATTCCGGTTACGGCGTTCATGACCTCTTCGGGATGCGCGGGATGCGTGCGTACGCGTATGAGGACCGGGGGCGGCGGGTCGTCGGCATGGTGGGCGACGGGACGTTCCTGACGGCGGTCGTACGGGTCGAGGCGGACGGGGCGGGGCTGCGGCCGGCCGGTACGGGGCTGCGGCCGGCCGGCGGGGCGCGGGAGTTGCCGCTGTCGCTGCTGGCGGACGCGCTGGAGGTGGACGGGGTCGTGCTGGCTTCGGCGCAGTTGGTGCAGCGGGTGCAGCAGGTGCGGGGAGTGGCATCTCCCGGCGAGGTGTCGCCCGCGCTGCGGCAGACCTGGGTGGCGTTGCGGCTCGAGCCGGAGCGTTGCGCGGAGGCGGTGGCGGCGCGTGGCGGTGGACTCGGCGGGGCGCAGCGGTGCCTGGTACGGGCCGCGGACCAGGTGGCGAGCCGGATCGCGGGGGCGGGACTGCGGGCGGAGGTGCTGGATCAGGAGGGGATCGGCTCGGCGGCGGCTGCGGCGGGTGCTGCGGGTGTTGCTACGGCGAATATTGGTGCGGCGGGTGCTGGTGCGGTTGTGGGTGCGGCGGGTGTTGGTGCGGTTGTTGGCGACTCCGGGGGCGGGAGCGCCGAGTCGTCGCGGGTGTGGCGCGGGGGCGGACTGCTGCACACCGCCTATGCGGTCGCAGGCGCAGCAGCAGACAGTGGCGCACTGGAACGCGCCGTCCGAGCCGTCCGGCTGCTCTCGGCGTCGGCCGGTCGAACGACCACCGTCGGGCTGTCCGTACGGCGGGGTGCGTCGTGGCGGGCGCTGGAGGTGTCCGGGCACGTCCGGGTGAGCTGCCGGAACGAGGGTGAACTCGTCGCAGCAAGGCGTGAGTTGGAGCAGGTGGCTCGGGAGGCGGGGGTGGGGCTCGTACGGCTGGACCGGGAGCAGCTGCCCGGCGTGCTCGCGACGCTGCCGCTGGGAGGTACGCGGTGAGGAGCCTGTTCTGGGGGCGGCGTACGGGAGAGCGGGAGAACCTCGGCGGCACGTCGGCCCTGCCCGTCGGGGACGACGGGGTGCCCGTCGGGGACGATGCCGAAGGGCGGGCCCTGTTGCTCGGGGTGCACCGCGCCGCCCCTTACGACGTACTGCTGATCGGCGGGCTCTGGACTGCTCAGGTCCTGGCGCTTCGGGCGGCGGCGGCCGGTGTTCGGGTGGCCGTCGAGACGGCGCGGGCGCAGGTGTGGGAGGTGGTGGGCACGGAGGGTGGCGTGGATCTTTTTGATGTGGGTCGGGTGCCGGTGCTGGGGGCTGCCGAGGGGCGGCCGGTGCTGGTCGTACGGGACTGTGGGATGCGGCCGCCGCGCGGACGGGTGGTGCGCGCGGCGTGGCAGTCGGTGCTGACGCTGCTGCCGTATCTGAGCCCGGTGGCACCCCGGCTGATCCGGGACTCGGCGCTCGTCGGCGTACAGCGGGTGTCGCCCGACGAGGCACAACAGACCGGCCGGCTCCTCGGCCTGACGCCTGAAGAGGCCGACGCGCTGCCGGGGCTCGGGGACGGGGTCACGCTGTGGAGCGCGGGTCGGGAGAGGCACTGGGTGACAATGGTGCCGACCCCGGACGAGGGGACGCTGCTCGGGCCTGCGCGCAGGATGGACTGAGGAGCACAGGACCAGGCACGGGCGGCGGGCGCGGGGGCACCAAGGCCGCGGGGCGCGGCGCAGTACCCCTGCGGTGCGCCTGCCTCGCCCCCGCCGTTCCCCCGCGCCGTCCCCTCCTCGCCCCGCGCCTTCGCACCCCGGCCGCTCACCCCCGCACTGCGTCCCCGCTCCTCCCCCTCAGGAAGTCAGCGCGCGGATCGAGTGGTAGACGTCGAAGACCGCGAGGCAGAGCGGCAGCAGTGTCAGCAGGACGAAGGTTTCGGCGATTTCCAGGAAGCGGCCCCAGAACGGGGTGACGCCCTTGCCCGAGACGATCAGGCCCGTCGCCGTGATCAGTGCGGCCGTCGCGGCGATCGCCGCCGTGAGCCAGATCGTACGGATGTCGAGGCCCGTGGTGTCGCCCGTGAGGGCTTCGAGGATCAGGGTGTGCGGCGGGTTCAGGCACAGGCCGAGGCCGAGCAGGACCAGGGCGGCGAGGCCCGCGGCCAGCGCGCAGCCGACCTGGGTGGTGTAGCGGAAGAGGTGGGCGCGCATCAGCATGGCGAGGCCGGTGGCGAAGGCGAGTGCCTGTGCCCAGGTGTCGCCGGAGAAGCCGAGTACGGCGGCGGCGCCCGCGGTGGTGAGCGAGAAGCCGCCCACCAGGCCGACCAGGAGTTCGTGGCCGCGGCGGGCCTGGGCGGCGATGCGGTCGGCGTCGACGGGGCCCTGCGGGGCCGGTTCGGCGCCGGTGCTGTAGTCGCCGACGGTGGTGCGGGGCGGTTCGAAGCCGATGGGCAGGCGGGCGAACCGGGTGGAGAGGCCGGGCAGGAAGGCGAGTCCGCCGACCGCGAGAGGCGGCAGCATCGCGGCCGTCTCGACGGTCCTGAGGCCGGTCAGGATCGCGGTGAAGGTGGCGAGGAGACCGAGCGCGGAGGCGACGGCGAACGCGACGAAGGGCCCGTCGCCGTACGGGGAGACGATCACCAGGACGACGGCGGCGATCAGCACCGCGGCGCAGGCGAGCAGGAATTGGAGCCGGCCGATGCCCTGACCGGCGGCGAGCGGCAGCAGTCCGGCTCCGGCGACGGCCGCGTGCACCAGTGCACCGGTGCCCAGCGCGACGGCCGAGGCGCGGTCGTCGTACACCCGGGCGCGTACGCACGCCAGGGCCAGCAGGAGGGTGCCGGTGACGGCGGCCAGGATGCCGGGCAGGCCGTGCATGTCGTGGCGGGGGTCGGCGTTCCAGAGGACGAAGGCCAGGAGGACGAGGAGTACGGCGCCGCCGGAGAGGCCCGCGGCGCGCGTCAGCCGGTCGTTCCACAGGGTGCGGTCGCGGGCGACGGCGGTGGCGACGGCGTCGGAGACGTCGTCGAAGACGGCCGGCGGGAGGGACTCCGAGAAGGGGCGCAGCGACAGGAGCTCGCCGTCCAGGATGCGCTGTGCGGCCAGGGTGCGGGCGCCGTCCAGGACGGTGCCGTCCCGGCGGACCAGGTGGTAGCCGACGGGGGCGCTCGCGGCGGGGCTCTGGCCGGACAGCCGGAGTATCTCGGGGTGGAGGTCGGCGACGGGGATGTCGTCGGGGAGGGCCACGTCGATGCGGCCGTCGGGGGCGACGACCGTGACGCGGCAGAAGCCGGTGCCGCTCGCGGCGGTGGTGGTGATCGCGGGGGCCGACCGGCCGTTCGCGGCACCCGGGTGGCCGCCTGTGGCCGTCGGCGCTGAGACCGTCGTACTCAACTTCTGCTCCCGTCGCAGGTTTTCACGATGTGGTCGGGACACGAGGTGGTCGGGCCCGGCCCGTGCGCGCACGCCGAACGCACGCCGACCGCACGCCGGACACACGCCGGACACACGCCGACCGCAAGCCCGACGCACGCCGACCGCAAGCCGGCTAGGCGGCAGCCGCAGGGCAGCGCGCGCACCAGTCGCACACAAGCTGCGCACCAGTTGCGCACCAGGTGTCCGAAATGACCACCCACGGCGCCGAATCGACCGACGAATTCCCAGTTGTCCTCAACCGCACTGTTTGCTCCCGCTGTTCGCGGGTGCGTACTCGCCGGGCGCCACCCTACCGCCGACCGAGCCACCGGTGCGCAAGTTAGGATCCCCGCGGGCAGAGTCGTCCGTCATGAGCTGCCAGGAGGAACGACTCCGGCCCGGTAGGGGAATTGGGGAGTTGTGAGCCAGATAGTCGTCAAGCGCCCGCCTCGTGCGCTGCCATCCGAAATTCCCGGCGAGCAGGTGCAGTTGCAACCGCCGCCGGAATTGCCGCGCGGTCAGCAGGAGGGCGCGCTGATGCAGATCCTCCCCATGCTGGGCATGGGTGGATCGGTCGTGTTCTTCTTCATGACCCCGAATCCGATCATGAAGATCATGGGCATGCTGATGGTCGCGGCGACCGTCGGCATGGCGGTCGCCATGCTGGTGCGCTACCGGCGCGGCACCCAGGGCGCGCTCGCCGACCTGCGGCGCGACTACCTCAAGTACCTCACCAGAACCCGGCGTACGGTCCTGGAGACCGCCCGGCTCCAGCGCGACGCGCAGTACTACCTGCACCCCTCCCCCGAGCAGCTCTGGGCGCTGGTCGCCGAGGGCAGCCGGGTCTGGGAGCGGCGGCCGGCCGATCCGGACTTCGGGCAGGTGCGCGTCGGTCTCGGCAGCCAGCAGCTCGCCACCGAGCTGGTCCCGCCGGAGACCGCGCCCGTCGACGAGCTGGAGCCGCTCACCGCCGGGGCGATGCAGCAGTTCCTGGACGTGCACAGCACGCTGGACGGGCTGCCGATGGCGGTCTCGCTGCGGGCGTTCTACCACCTGACGGTGAGCGGCGACCCGGAGTGCGTACGGTCCACCGCGCGCGCCGTGGTGGGTTCGCTCGCCGCGCTGCACTCCCCCGAGGACCTGGTGATCGCCGTCGCCACGGACCGGCTCCACGCCGCCGAGTGGGAGTGGGCGAAGTGGCTGCCGCACGCACAGGTCCCGGGCGACGGGGACGGTGCGGGCAGCCGTCGGCTGGTCGCCACCGGTGTCCTGGAGCTGGAGGACCTGCTGGCCGGACGGCTCGACGGGCGTCCCCGGTTCCAGCCGGGCGGGCAGCCGCTGCTCGAGTCGCCGCACGTCGTCGTGGTGATCGACGGCCTGTCCGTTCCGCCGATGTCGCGGCTGGCCTCCCCCGAGGGGCTGCAGGGAGTCACCGTCGTCGAGGTCGTACCGGGTGAGATGAACGGTGCGCGGGGCGGCCTCTCCGTCGTCGTACGGCCGGACGCGCTGCGTCTGGAGTCCGGGCACGGCATGGTGTACGACGGTGCGCCCGACGGTCTGAGCCGGGAGGCCGCCGAGGCGCTGGCCCGGCAGCTGGCCCCGCTGCGGATGGCGTCCGGCGGGGACGACGACGAACCGCTGCTCGCCAATCTGGAGTTCACGGACCTGCTGGGCCTCGGCGACGCGGCGGGCGTCGACGTCGCACGCACCTGGCGGCCGCGCTCCCAGGCGGAGCGGCTGCGGGTGCCGATCGGTGTCGGCGAGGACGGCACGCCCGTGATGCTCGACCTCAAGGAGGCGGCGCAGGAGGGCATGGGCCCGCACGGTCTCTGTGTAGGAGCGACCGGTTCCGGCAAGTCGGAGCTGCTGCGCACCCTCGTGCTCGGTCTCGCCGTCACGCATTCGTCCGAAACCCTCAACTTCGTCCTCGCGGACTTCAAGGGCGGCGCGACCTTCGCCGGAATGTCGCAGATGCCGCACGTCGCAGCGGTGATCACCAACCTGGCCGACGACCTGACCCTGGTCGACCGGATGGGCGACTCGATCCGCGGCGAGCTCAACCGCCGGCAGGAAATGCTGCGCGACGCGGGCAACTACGCCAACATCCACGACTACGAGAAGGCCCGCGCGGCCGGCGCCCCGCTGCAGCCCATCCCTTCCCTCGTCCTGGTCATCGACGAGTTCAGCGAGCTGCTCACCGCGATGCCGGACTTCATCGAGATGTTCGTGCAGATCGGCCGCATCGGCCGCTCGCTGGGCGTCCACCTCCTGCTCGCCTCACAGCGTCTGGAGGAGGGGCGGCTGCGCGGCCTGGAGACGTATCTCTCCTACCGGGTCGGTCTGCGCACCTTCTCCGCCGCGGAGTCGCGGGCGGCGATCGGCGTCCCGGACGCCTACCAGCTGCCCAACGTGCCCGGCTCGGGCTATCTGAAGTTCGGCACGGACGAGATGGTCCGCTTCAAGGCCGCGTACGTGTCGGGGGTCTACCGGACGGGTCCCGAGCGGCCCGCCGCGGGCGGGGAGCTCCGGGTGGACCGCGCGCCCGCGCTGTTCACCGCGGCCCCGGTGCCGGTGCGCTACCTGGCGCCCGCCGCCGGTTCCCGTACCGGCGAGGGCGGTCCCGCCCAGGACGACGCGCTCGCAGACACCGTCCTGGACGTGATCGTGCGGCGCCTGGAGGGGCGCGGCGCGGAGGCGCACCGGGTGTGGCTGCCGCCGCTGGACAACCCGCCGACGCTGGACGAACTGCTGCCGGGCCTCGCCGGCGTACCCGGGCGCGGGCTCACCCAGCCCGGTTACGAGGGCGCGGGACGTCTCGTCGTACCGCTCGGCGTCCTGGACAAGCCGTTCGAGCAGCGGCGCGACACGCTCTACCGGGACTTCTCCGGCGCGGCGGGCCACATGCAGATAGTCGGCGGCCCCCAGTCCGGCAAGTCCACGCTCCTGCGGACCCTGGTCACGGCGTTCGCCCTGACCCACACCCCGCAGGAGGTCCAGTTCTACGGCCTCGACTTCGGCGGCGGCGGCCTCTCGGCGGTCGCCGGGCTGCCGCACGTCGGCGGGGTGGCCTCGCGGCTCGACCCGGAGAAGGTGCGCCGTACGGTCTCCGAGGTGTACGGGATCATGGCGCGCCGCGAGGAGTACTTCCGCTCGTCGGGCATCGACTCCATCGCCACGTACCGCAGGATGCGGGCGCGCGGCGAGATATCGGTGGCCGACCAGCCCTGGGGCGACGTCTTCCTGATCCTCGACGGCTGGGGCAACTTCCGTACGGAGTACGAGGGTCTTGAGCAGCTCGTCCTGGAGATCGCGGCACGTGGACTCGGCTACGGAATCCACCTCGTCCTCACCGCTTCCCGCTCGATGGAGGTGCGAGCCAACCTCAAGGACCTCCTGATGAACCGCCTGGAGCTGCGGCTCGGCGACGTGATGGACTCCGAGATCGACCGCAAGGTGGCCGTGAACGTGCCGCCGGGCGTGCCCGGTCGCGGTATCGCCCCGGAGAAACTGCACTTCATGGCGGCGGTACCGCGCATCGACGGCATCAACTCCGACAGTGAGCTCTCCGACGCGTCGGCCGCGATGAACCGCGAGGTGGCCCGGCACTGGACGGCGCCCGGCGCCCCCGCCGTACGCCTCCTGCCGCGCGAGCTCCCCGCCTCCACCCTCCCGCACGGCAACGCGCACCCCGAGCGCGGCATCGCCTTCGGCATCGACGAGAACCTCCTGGAGCCGGTCTTCGTCGACTTCGACCAGGACCCGTTCTTCCTGGTCTTCGGCGAGAGCGAGACGGGCAAGACGAACCTGCTGCGGCTGGTGATCAAGCAGCTGACGGAGCGCTACGACCCGTCCGCGTGCCAGTTCTTCGTCATCGACAACCGGCGCGGCCTGCTCGACGTCACCCCGCCCGCCCACCTCGCCGAGTACGTGCCCATGTCCAACAACATGGAGCACCACGTGGACGCGCTGGAGGGCCTGATGAAACGGCGCACCCCGTCCGCCGACGTCACCGCGCAGCAGTTGCGCGACCGCAGCTGGTGGCAGGGGCCGAACGTGTACGTGGTCGTCGACGACTGGGACCTGGTCTCCACGTCGAGCGGCAACCCGCTCGGCCGGCTCGCCGAACTCCTCCCCTTCGCCAGGGACGTCGGCGTCCGCTTCATCATCGCCCGCAACACGGCGGGCGCGAGCCGCTCCGCGTACGAACCCTTCATGCAGCGCATGCAGGAACTGGGCGCCCAGGGCGTCGTCCTCTCCGGCGACCCACAGGAAGGCGACGTCATGCCGGGCGTCCGCCCGCGGCCGATGCCGACGGGGCGCGGATTCTTCGTCTCGCGGAGGCGGGGGAAGCCGTTGGTGCAGACGGGGTTGGTGGACGGGTGACGGGCCCGGTGAATGGATTACAGGGAGTGAATGGATTACGGGGAGTGAACGGATGACGGGCCGGGAGGAAATCCGGGCCGCGGAACGGGAGTTCGCCGCTCTCCTCGGTGAGTTCCGCCGCCACACCGTCCTCGTCCCCTTGGACGCGCACGACAGCCTGTGGACCGCCGAGTGGGGCGGTGTGCGGTGGATCTGTGCGTTCTCCGACGAGGCGGCACTCGCCCGGTTCGCGTTCGCGCAGGGCGACGCCGGGCGGGAGTGGCCGTACCGGACGGTCTACGGTGCGCGGCTGCTGGATGTGATGGTGCCCGCGCTGGGGGTGCCCGCGGGGGTGGCGCTGGACGCGGGCAGCGAGGACGGGGCGCTGTTCCCGCCGGTGGCCGGCGTCGTACCGGAGGAAGCCGTGGTGGATCTCGGGGGTGCCGGATGAGCGGGGAACAGCCCGACCTGGATGCGGCACAGCCCGCACTCGCGCGGATCGCGTCCGGGATCAACGCGGCACTCGCCGAGCTGCACGAACAGGGCATGGTCGGCGAGGCGACCATGGGCCGGGGTTTCACCGAACTCGCCCTGTCGGGACTGGAGTTGGGGCACGCCGGGCTGACGGCGGAGTTCAAGACCTTCTGCGAGCGCTGGGAGTGGGGCGTACGGGCGCTGATGATGCGCGGCAACAACTTCGCGCTCGGTGTCGGTCTTTCGGCGGGCTCCTTCCATGAGCAGGAGCGGTACGTCAAGGACACGTTCAAGTTCGCCGTGAACGGCATGAACGGCAATCCGCACTTGACCGAGGACCAGGTCAGGGAGAAGAGCTGGGACGAGATCAGCTCCCAGAACCAGTTCAGCGGCGCCGACTGGAGCCCGGAGTCCTTCCTCAAGGCGAACTCCGAGGTGCAGGAGACCTGGCAGAACACCGGGTACGACGTGACGGCCACCAACGCGGACTGGATGGAAAGGACCGGGCTGATCGACGAGGGACAGCGGGACGTGGCGCAGGAGAAGGCCCGCGACCTGTTCGAACCGTCCGAGGCCGGGGTGGCCCAGCAGCGCGGTGACGCACCGGAGCAGCAGGGCGCTGCGGAGCCGAGTACGGACCAACAGGGTGGGGGCAGTCGCTGATGCCGGACTTCGGGGACACGTTCGACAAGGTCGTCGGCGGCGCCTACGACAAGGTCCGCGAGGGCGTCGACTGGGGCAAGGAGAAGCTCGGCGAGGGCGTCGACTGGGCGACGGACAAGGCCGGTGACGGTCTGGATCACATCGGCCAGGGAGTGGTGGGCGACGCCATCAGGGACTGGGGCGACGGCGCCGCCTCCGACCTGGGCGCCGAGATCCGCGAGCGGCAGCTGGGCCAGACCATGGACCCCACCGAGCTGATCCACGGGAAGCCTGCCGAGATCCGGGCGACGGCGAAGAACCTGCGGGACTTCGCCGCCGCGTTCGGCCGGGTCGGCGCGGGCATGAAGCAGCTGGACTCCAGCCACTGGAAGGGGGTGGCGGCCGATACGTTCCGGCAGAAGTTCGCACCGCTGCCGACCGACTGGCTGCACGCGGCGGACGCCTGCGGGGACGCGGCGAAGGCCCTGGAGTCGTACGTCACCACGATCACCTGGGCGCAGGGGCAGGCGCGGGAGGCGATCATCCTCTACAAGGAGGGTCAGGAGGCGTCCCGGACGGCCCTCGCCGCCCACGACGAAAAACGCGAGGCCTACAACGCGGCCCGCAACGAACCCACCCCGCCGCCCCGCCCGGAACCCTTCGTCGACCCGGGCACGGCGAAGCTCACTCGCGCGCAGGAAATCCTCACCGCCGCCCGCACCCAGCGAGACACCGCCGCCGAAACGGCCAGGTCGACGGTCACCGCGGCCCTCGCCCACGCGCCGAAAGAGCCGACCGGCATGGACCGGTTCAAGCTGGACGGCACCGACGCGATGATGGGGATGAACGTCGAGGCGACGCACTTCGCGGGCGGCGTCACCAAGGGCGTCATCGGCCTGACGAACTTCGTCCGCAGCGTCAACCCGACCGACCCGTACAACCTCTCCCACCCCGCCGAGTACTACAAAGCCACCAACATGACCCTGGCCGGCCTGGCCACCACCGCGGCCCACCCGGACCGCGCCCTGAAGAACATGTGGGACACGGCAAAGGCCGACCCGAGCGAATTCCTGGGCACGCTGGTGCCGGAGCTGATCGGGACCAAGGGCGCGGGGATGGGGCTGAAGGGGGCGAATACGGCGCGGAGGGCGGGTCAGGAGGCGGCGGCCGCGGGGCGGGCGGCGGAGCATGGCGGGGGCAAGGTTCCGGGCACGGAACTCGACGGGGCTGCGCCGAACGCGAGGAAGCTCGCCGAGGCCGACGTCGACGGGCCCAACCTGCCCGTCGACCCGGAAAAGGCGGAACTCTTCGCCCGGGCGCGCGAATCCCTCGCCGAGGACCCGTTCAAGCCGTCCCGTCCCGAAGCGGCCGTCGAGAAGGGCCCTTCGGACCCCATCGACCTCGCCACGGGCGTGATGTACCTCCCCCAAAAGGACGTCGCGCTGCCGGGCACGCTCCCACTCGCCTTCACCCGCCGCGTCGCCTCCGACTACCGGTCGGGCCGCTGGTTCGGCCCCTCCTGGTCGTCAACAGCCGACCAACGCCTGGAGATCGACTCCGAGGGCATCGTCCTCGTCTGCGAGGACGGCCTCCTCCTCCCCTACCCGCACCCCGCCCCCGGCGTGCCGGTCCTCCCCACCCACGGCCCGGCCCGCCCCCTGGACACAGATGCCGCCGGCAACTACACGATCACCGACCCGGACACCGGCCGGGTCCAGCACTTCACCACCACCGGCCCCCACCTCGCCCTCCTCACCCAGATCGACGACCGCAACGGCAACTGGATCACCTTCGAGTACACGGAGGAGTCCGTACCGACCGCCATCGTCGACAGCGCGGGCCGCCATCTGAAGCTGACCACCGAGCAGGGCCGCATCACCGCCCTGCACCTGGCTGGTGCGGCGTCCGACGGCTCGGACCAGGAGATCGTCCGGTACGGCTACACCGAAGGCCACCTCACCTCGGTCACCAACTCCTCCGGTCTCCCCCTCGTCTTCACGTACGACGACCGCGCCCGCGTCACTTCCTGGACCGACACCAACGACAGTCGCTACGAGTACGCGTACGACGACCAGGACCGCTGCATAGCCGAGGGCGGCACCGAGGGCCACGTCGCGCTGCGCGTCACGTACGACGACATCGACCCGGACACCGGTCTGCGCGTCACCACGGCCACCACCGGCTCGGGCGCCGTCCATCGCTACCTGGTCAACGAATCGCACCAGATCGTCGCCGAGATCGACCCGCTGGGCGCGGTCACCCGCTACGAGCGCGACCGGCGCCACCGGCTCCTGTCCCGGACCGATCCGCTAGGCCGCACGACCCGCTTCGAGTACGACTCGGAGACGGGCGGCGTGATCCGAGCGGTCCGGCCGGACGGCCGGGAGGCCACCGCCGAGTACAACGCGCTCGGGTTGCCGATGCGGGTGACAGGTCCGGATCGCCTGACGACCCGCCAGGAGTACGACGAGCGGGGCAACCGCACGACGGTGACCGACCCGTCCGGCTCCTCCACCCGCTTCTCGTTCGACACGGCGGGCCGCCTCCGCTCCGTCACCGACCCCCTCGGCAATTCGAGCCGGGTACGTACGGATGCGGCCGGCCTGCCACTGGAGATCACCAACCCTCTGGGCGCGGTCACCCGCTACACCCGCGACGCCTTCGGCCGCCCGACGACGATCACGGACGCCCTCGGCGCGACGACCCGCCTCGACTGGACGGTCGAAGGACTGCTCGCCGGTCGCATCTCCCCGGATGGATCCGCGAGTACGTGGTCGTACGACGGGGAGGGCAACTGCACCAGCCACACGGACCCGATGGGGGCCGTTTCCGTCTTCGAGTACACCCACTTCGACCTGATGACGGCTCGTACGGGCCCTGACGGCGTGCGCTACGAGTTCCAGCACGACAAGGAACTCCGGCTGACCCAGGTACGTAACCCCCAGGGCCTGACCTGGGACTACACGTACGACGCGGCCGGCCACCTGGTCACCGAAACGGACTTCGACGACCGCACCCTCACCTACACCCACGACGCGGCGGGCCGCCTCACCACCCGCACGGACGCCCTGAACCAAACCGTCCGCTACACCCGCGACGACCTCGGCCGCATCCTCTCCAAGGACGCCGCCGGTGCAGTCACCACCTACGCCTACGACCTCTTCGATCAACTGGCAGAGGCCGCAGGCCCAGACGCCACGGTCACGCTTCTCCGCGACCGGCACGGCCGCCTCAAGTCCGAAACGGTGAACGGCCGCACGCTCACCTTCAGCCACGATTCACTGGGCCGCCGCACCTCCCGTCGTACGCCCTCGGGCGCGGCCAGCACCTGGACGTACGACGCGGCAGGCCGCCGCGACACCCTCACCACGTCGGGCCGCACCCTCACCTTCGAGCACGACGACGCAGGTCGCGAACTGGCCCGCCACATCGGCGAGACAGTCACTCTCACCTCCGCCTACGACGCATTGGGCCGCCTCACCGATCAGCACGTCACGAGTACGGGCCGCAGCGTCCAACGCCGCGCCTACAACTACCGTGCCGACGGCAACCTCACCGGCATCGACGACCAACTCTCCGGCCCCAGCACCTTCACCCTCGACAGGGTCGGCCGGGTCACCTCTGTCAGCGCCCCCTCCTGGTCGGAAAGTTACGCCTACGACGCGGCCGGAAACCAGTCCTCGGCCTCCTGGCCCACCACCCACCCCGGCCAGGAATCCACCGGCACCCGCGACTACACCGGCACCACCCTCACCCGTGCCGGCACCGTCCGCTACGAACACGACGCCCTCGGCCGCACCACCCTCCGCCAGAAACCCCGTCTGTCCCGCAAGCCGGACACCTGGCACTACACCTGGGACGCGGAGAACCACCTCACCGCCGTCACCACCCCCGACGGCACCCGCTGGCGCTACCACTACGACCCTCTCGGTCGCCGCACCTCCAAGCAACGCCTCGCCCGCGACAACCAAACCGTCCTGGAACAAACCGACTTCACCTGGGACGGCACGACCCTCTGCGAACAGACCACTACCTCCCCCGCCCTCCCGAACCCAGTCACCCTTACCTGGGACCACCAGGGCCTCCATCCCCTCACTCAGACGGAGCGCATCACCGCCGCTGATGCCTCGCAGACCGAGGTCGACGAACGCTTCTTCAGCATCGTCACTGACCTCATCGGAACCCCGCGCGAGCTCGTCGACGAACTGGGGAACATCGCCTGGCGGGCCCGTAGCTCCTTGTGGGGCGCCACGACTTGGCCTACTGACAGCACGGCGTACACTCCTCTGCGCTTCCCGGGCCAGTACTTCGATCCCGAGACGGGACTGCACTACAACTTCCACCGGTACTACGACCCGGAGACCGGCAGGTACACGTCTCCGGACCCCTTGGGGCTACCACCGGCACCGAACCCGGTCGCCTACGTGACCGACCCGCACACTGTTTGTGACCCCTTCGGCCTGTCGCCGTACGCGAACGGCGACGGCCCGGCCATCGGTGAATACACCTCCAAGGGCGAGGGGAAGGACCTCAAACGCTCCGCCATGGTGGGCGACGACCAGTGGCACTTCAACACTGGCCACGGCTATGACCGAGCCCACACTGGGCCGGACGGAACCACGAACGATCTGCGCACCACCAGCTTGAAGCCTGACCAGATCGAACAGGCCATCGTCTCCGACGTGTACTCGTACATGAGAGACGGCGGCGTCGTTCCCCGCACCAGGACCCCCGAGTTCACCGGACCTCTCGACGGGTCGGTAAAGATCGACGGGCACGACGTCGGCTACCGGGTCATTCAGCGGCCCGACGGCGCCTACCAACTGTCCACCTATTGGCTGAATGCGTAGTGACTGGTCCCCTGGACCCGGCACCACAGCGCCTGCCCAGGCTGTGCCGGGATCGACTGCTAGGGTCTGGGCGCCCGTACCGTCACGACCACCGGGGCGCTCCGGGGCGCCGGAAGAAGTCCGTCAGGAGAAACGCAACATGCCCGATCCGACCCCTGCGGCCAGGACTCTCAGCCAGGCGATCGACGGCGGTGACAACCAGCAGGTCAACGAAGCGGCCCGCGAATTCGTCGAGAAGCTCACCTTCGCGACGGCCAACGAGATCCTGGCCATGCTCGAGGACGTCCTCACCGAGGACTGGATGGCCTTGCCGCCCTGGGCCCGGAACCTCGCTTACCGTCTGGCCTGCCTGCAACGTCCCGACGACCCGCATTTGCTCCGGGAGGCGGCCGCAGACCTGCTGTCCTTCGGGCCCGACTGGGACACATTCGCCTGGGACCTCAAGAGGCGCGCGGCGGAACTGGAGTAGGACCTGGCTTCCGTTCCTGACGGTCACAGAACGTGCCTCTGCTCCGCGTTGGTATCCGTGTGCACGTGGTGGTTCTGGATGACGCCAGGGCTCCGGTCCGCCCGAGCGCGCTGCCGAGCGGTACTGAGATCGCCGGGGAATTGCACAACCGGCGCAGGACAGCGTGATCGACGTCTTGACTAGCAAGGAGTAGCCCTGCGAAGCAGTCCTCAGATGCGGGCGCTGCTGGAAGAAGCCGACGTCAAAGGTCTGAACGCTGAGGACATCCCTCCCATGTTCCGCGAGGTTGCGGAGCGCGGGTGGTCCACCTCGCCCAGTGGAGCGCGGATATTGACCGACCTGCGTCTGCCTGCCCGCGCCTACTACGACCGGCTCGAGGAAGAGACCACGGTCAACGGTAGAGGGATGACCGACTACGACCTCCCCGCCGCAGCAGATGAGCGCCCGCCTCTCCTCCTTCGAAGGTGCCTGGCTTACGTCTGTGCCTGTCTGGACAAAGCGCAGGAAGAGTTCGGTGACTCCCTGGTGAAAGCGTACGTCTCCTTGTCCTTCGCCGATACCGAGGACGCACTCCTCACGTCAAACGTCACCTTCTGTACGCCGCTTCCTGACGTGCACCCGTACATCTCGGATCTTGAGAGTGTGGAGAACTCAGCCGTTGCCGAGATCTCCCTCAAGGACTGTGTGCTCTGGTCGTGAGCATCTCGGCACCGGACTCCCTGGAATGTGAAGGAGGAGGAGACCGATATGACCACTGGCTTCCCCGTGCGGAACATGCAGTATCTGGCCCCGCTGTACGGCACCGAGCTGCCCGCCCTGGAGCGCGTACGAGTCCGCTCAATCCAACTCAACTGGCGCGGACCGACCGTGACTTTGCGTCTGGACCTTCCTGAACCCCCCCTGCCGCTGCCACAGGCATGGGCCGAGGCCGGGGTCGATACGGTCCAGTGCCACCTGGTGTTCCTAGGGGTGGAGGACCTCTCGCTCAGTGACTGGAACCCGCCCGTCACAGCCCGGCTGTCTGTCTCTCCACTGGACGCCAAGAGCAGAATCAAGATGGTTCTCGAGACTTCAGAAAACGGTGTCCTCTTGGAGTTCAGCAGCTCCTCTGACGTGCTCGCGCACCACCTGAGTGGGTTCCGCCGGCGTCCAGACGGCACAGACAGCGGCCCGCATCTTTTCAAGGGCGGGATCGACAGGCGGCTTTACGCCACCGTTCCGGAACCTCATGTAAGGGTCTTCCATGAGCGCTGACGAGGGAATGCCGGTGTCGGGTTCTCCTTGGGCCGTCCTCGCCAACTCGACTGTGCTCAGCGCCTGCGATCTCTCCTACGTCCAGATTGATGAGCGGCAGCGCACAGTTGTCCTCGGGTTCGGCATTCAGGACGGAGAGAGCCGATCCGATCTCATTGCGATGTTCAGGACCGACGAGGGCCACAACGCGATTGAGTTCTCTCTCGTATTCACGGACATACGAAACCTCATGGTTCGCGGTTGGGGGTACCCGGGGTACAAGCAGGTGCGGCTGGAGGAGATGGCGCAGGGGTGCGTCGTGGTGTCCGCGGATGCTCCAGCCTCTTCGCTGTCTTCAAGTTCTTCGCTGTCCTTCGAGGCGTCGTCCTGCTCCGTGACCCGAGTTCGGTCATTCCTCGCAAGTTGGGTTGAATGAACGGACAGGCAGGAGCAGGAGGAGCCGGAGCTTTTGGTGTGGTCTCCCCTTGTGGAGAATTCGACAGCCGATGGCTCTCGTTCGGATCCAAGAACGTCGTACCGCTCCCCGCAGGCAGCCGTGTGGAGAGGTCCCTCGTCACGCGTGTCCGGGCGGGGGCTCGCGCGATATCGGCGGGTGCGACGAGTACGTGGGTCATTGACGCGCGACCGGGGGTACGCAATCGGGCCAAGCAGCGTGCAGAGCTCGGTGCCGGCCGGACCGAGCAGGGCGGGGCCGAGCTGGTCGGGGTGGAGCCGCCGATACTCTTCGCCGAGCTGGATATGCAGGGGGCCGTCCTCTTTCCTACCCCCGGGTACGCTTTGATTGCAGGCACGGCGGCATTCCTGGCGGGTGCCGTACCGGAGAGAATCGACGAAATCCGCGCCCGGTTTGCGCGCTACGCGCGAGCCGCCGGTCATCGGTGGCCGGCCCTGCTCAACGTGGCGAGCTCTCTCCCACCCCGGCACATCGACTGGTCCCGAAACAACGACGTCCCGCCGGGAACCGCAACTGCGCAGCCGCTGGAGTGGCTGAGCGCCTTCGTCGCCGGTCGGTGCACCGGAGCGGGGTTCGCTCGCGGCTGGCTCCGCGCTCGCGGCCTCGCGCAGGCGAATGGCGAGACGGCCCTTGACCAGGTCTTCTGGCTGTTGGAGGACTATTCGATCGACCCGACCTTCAGAGAGCGGGAGGATCTGTCCGAGGATGAACTGAGCCAGGCCGTACGGGCGGTGGAAGCTTGGCGCGCGTAGCGGTGCGGGTGGGGGCCTTGCGACAGGCGGGATCGTACGAATGGGGCGGGACATGTCTGTCGGCGAGAGAAGTCTCATTGAGTTGGTCCATGAGCTGACCTCTGACTCTCCTGAAGGGAGGGAAGAGGCTTGCAATGTGGTGCGCGACTGGCTTCATACCTTCGACCAGCGGGAAGCAGCTTTGATCGCGTACCTGCTCGCTTCTGCGGCGGTACTGGAGAACGATCCGGACATCCTTGAGAGCGCACTCTTCGCTGTATGCGAGTTGACGACCACCGGGTTCATTCAGGCAGAGGACATTTCTCCGCTGCGAAAGATCAGAGGTGCCGACCTGAAGGGCTCGGAGCTGGGTCACCTCAAGTACCTGGAGAGCGAGTACTTCACGGTTGAGCCCGAATCCACAGGACTGATGAGTGGTTCAGGCGGCGGGTGAGTCCGTGGCGGAAGCGGCGGGAGGCGCCTGGGAGGGCGCCGAGGTGCCGAAATGCGTCGGGGGCGAGTTCGGGACGGGCCGTGAGGGCCAGGGCTGCTGCGTACGGGCGTTGGCCTGCCGCAAGTTTCGTGGCGGTGGCGGTGAGGACGGCTCGCAGAACGTAGAGGTCTGCGCGGGGGTGGTCGGCCAAGAGGTGCAGGAGCCTGTTGTCGTTCCATGCGCTGTCCTGGGCCTTGGTCAGGTCCAGCAGGGTGGTGGGCGGAGTGAGGGGGTTGGCGGCCAGGGCCTGCCAGACGAAGGGGTACGGGCAGTGCGTGAGTTTGTGCAGGAGGGACGGGGCGTAGGTTCCGTCGTACGTACGCGCCAGTGCGAGGTAGTCGGCCGGTATGTGCATGCCGGTGGTTCCTCCGGGGCGGTGGCGGCGGCCGTGGCGAGCTCTGTGACGGTGGCCGGTAGGGGAACGTATCAGGCAGTTCAAGTGACACTGGGACTCGCGCAGTTGAGCCTCGGCATGCATGAACTCGGGGCCGTAGGAGGAGTCGAGCCGGGCCGGATCCCGTGAGGACGCCCCGGGGTACCTGCTCGTTCGCGGGCACCGCAAAACTCCTATGGAGTGCCCTACCAGAAGTAATCGACGAAACGCGTAAAGCCCGCAACGACAATTACAAGAGACGAGACAGCAATGTGGCGGGAAATCGCCGAACAATTTCCAGGAGCCGGGCTGTGTGAGCCAACAACTTTGGACTCCCTCATGGACATCGGGAAGCAACTTGGACAGTCGATTCCTCAATCCCTTCAGGAATTCCTTCTCGAGTCTGACGGAATGGTGACCAAGTATGGCGTGGATACCATCTGGAAGGCCGAAAGAATCCTGGCCGAAAATGTCATGTTCCGCAGCGACGAACAGTTTCGGTCCCTGTATATGCCCTTCGACCCCCTCATCTTCTTCGGGGACAACGGAGGCGGCGATAATTTTGCATTCGTCCGCACCCCTGAACGCGACGACGTGTTTGTGTGGGACCACGAGACGGACAGCCGAAGCTGGATTTCCGCTTCCCTGGAAGGCTTCCTACGGAGCTTTCTAGAAAGCGACGGCGAGGACTGGTACAGGTGAGCGTTTTCCGTCACGAATGGAAGCCGCCACCGCTACGCGTGAGCTCATCACCGCCCCCTTGGGCGGCAAACACCCGTGGGTAGTTTCCGTCGAAGGGAGGAACTGCGCTGGCTCCTGTACGTTTCCGGAGCGCGGTCGGTCGCCAAGCCGGCGGTGGTCGACGTCCAGGCGTGGGCGGCGGAACAGCCGGTACGAGAGACGACACGACACGCTCTTTGACCGGTGACACGACCCACGGCCCTGACTGACGCCCACCGTACGAGCAACGCCCCGAGCACGAGCGACGCACCACTCTCACGCCAAATCCGCGCAAGCTTCGACGACAGGGTCATCCCCGTCTACCAGGCGTACGGGGCTCGGATTGCCGGGCCTGCCCTGCGGGCGGGGTCTGGTCCCGCCTCAAGCGCACCCATCTGTCCAATCTCGCCCCGCTCACCCTCGACAAGCTGACCCGCGCCATTCGAGCAGGGCCCCGCCGCATCCAGCACCACCCCACCCTGCTGACCACATTCCGCGCCCACCCCGGACTCGAAACTCCACCGCCGGTCGGGCCCGCGGCCAGGTCGACCGCCTGTGGGTCAGAGGAGATGGTCGGCCTTGCCGGACTTGATGTCGCGGATGAGGTTGCGCAGGGCTTCGTGGGTGTCGGTGAGGGGGTTGTCCTCCTGGCCGAGGAGGGCTACGTACCCGTTGCCGTGGTCGTCCGTGCCTATGCGGAAACAATTGTTGCCTTCGCCGCAGAAGGCGTCTTCCCAGTGGATGTCGGTCATGGTGGGTTCTCCTCAGAGCTGGCGTGCGACTGCGTGGATGAAGTCCCCCGATTCTTCGGCGGACAGGGTGTTGTTGTCCATCCAGTTCAAGTGGGACTGGTACTTGCGGAGTTGCGCCTCGGAGTGCATGAACTCGGAGCCGTGGGCGGAGTCGAGCTGGACCGTGTCCAGTTGGGGAACGGCTCCGTGTGCGTAGAGCAGGGCATGGCCGGCTCCCGGGAAGGCACCGGCCTCGGACGGGAGTACGCGGAGCGTGATGTTGTCACGCTCGGACATGTCGTCCAGGTGGTTGAGCTGTTCGCGCATGGTGTGCCGGCCGCCGAACCGCATCCGTAGGGCCGCCTCGTGTACGTATCCGACGTACGGCATCGGCTGCTCGCGGACGAGGACCTGGCTGCGCTCCAACTCGGCGATGTCCAACAGCCCTTGGGGAAGTTCGCCCCGGTACTTGTCCCACCAGACGCGTCCGCGCCGGCCGCCATCTCGGCAAGAGCATCGACGTACTCGCCGTCGGCACACTCGTAATTGCCGGCCAACGTGCGCACGCGCTCCGGGGCGATCGGACGCACTCCGGACTCCATGTGGGAGATCTTGGTGCGGTCGAGCCCGAGCAGCCCGGCGGCGTACTCGGTGGTCGCGCCCGCGGCGCCGCGCGATTTACGGAGTTCGGCCCCCAGCCGCATTTGGCGCTTTGACGGTGTGGGTCGCGTCGGCATGCTGCCCCTTCACGGGCGGATTCTGCGGCCAGTCTGCCGTTGCACAGGTGTGCCAGTCTGGTGGCTGGACGCCCGATACGCAGATGAGCAGTGGCCTGTCTCCCTGACGCGAGCCTGCCCTGTCGGATCTCGTACTCTGCCCCGTCACCGCGCAGGAGTCAGCCCCCCTCCTCGTACGAAGAGCAGGGTGGGCTCGCGCTCAGCCTGACCGTTCCCGGGGAGCCGCGCCATGTGGGAATCGTACGGAACGCGGTGAACGGCGCGCTGCATGCGAATGGGACGGGCCGGTACGGGGCGGCGGCCGCACTAACCGTCACCGAACTCATCGCTGTTGCAGGGAGGTTGACCTGTGACGCGGTGGTGGAGGCGGCTTCGCTGTGTTTCGTACGGCGCAGGCGAGCGCTGTGGCTGCTCGCGGAGGTCGTGGACGACTGCGGCGGGGAGTGGGGGTGAGTGAGGCACTGCCTCCGCGCCGGGGCGTCAAGTCGTGGGGGGCGCTGCCGAGTTAATGGCTATGCGAATGGCGCGGGCGGGGAGCCGTATCGGGCTCGCGCCCTCGGACGGCTCTGTCGGCCGAGCGGCATGGATGACTGACGGCCGGTCCGTCGGGGGGGTCCGTGGACTGCGCGGTCACGACTTACCCCTGCTCCTGGCCGGAAACGGGCAGGAGCAGGGGGGCCGACTCAGCGCGCCAAGTGTTTGATCTTCTCGAACGGGTAGCCGGCGATGACGATGACGACGAACGCGTAACCCGCGACGAACGCCAGCCCCACCGTGCCGATCCCCCGGCTGCCGTCACTCAGCAGGACCCGCCCCACCGGCACCAACGGTGCCAGGCTGAGGATCGCGGCCCCGGTGCACCAGTGCGCGACGAGGCCGTTGGCCCGCTGCCGCAGCGCGGGGTCGCGCTTCACCTCGTCCGGCACTTCGTACCCGACCGTCCGGTCGCAGACCTGCCCGCGGTATCCGGTGCGGGCGGCCAGCGCGGTGACCGCCCCCAGCACGACGAAGCAGCAGAAGACGAAGACGTACGCCATGGAAGCAGCGCCCCAAGTGCCTGGTGTCAGCGGATGTACTTGATGATGAAGGCCGCCACCATCGCGACGGCCTTGTTCTTGACCCAGCCCGGCAGGAACTTCCAGACGACGCCGCCGATCTCGCCGCCCAGGCAGCCAATGATCGCATTCTTGACGTACGTCCCCTTGCCGGAGAACTTTCCGTCGGCGACGTCACTCAGTACCGACGTGGGGATGCTGGCCACGGCGCCCTTGGCGCACCAGGCGGCCGCGCCGATGGCCACGGCGGCGATCGGGAACGCTCTGGGGCGGATCTCCCCGTCGTCGCCCGCACGGCTCATGGCGTCCGAGATCTCGGCCAGCGCCTCAGGGCCCATGCCCTCCTCGATGAAGCGGAGCTGCTCGGCGGTCAGCTCGGGGAACTCCCCGACGGCCGAGACCGCCGCCCCGGTGGCGCGGGAGTCGGTGGTGTGCGCGGCCAGCGCGGGAGCAGCGCCCGCGAACAGGGCACCGGCGGTGAGCGCGGCGACGCCCGCGATCGAGGCGCGGCGGATGAAGGGGCGGTGCTGGCGTGTCGAGTTCACTGTGTGTCTCCCCCTGCCGCGCCGTCGGTACGGTCGGCAGAATGGTCGCGATCGTCGCGGCGGTGCCCGGTCCCGGTCCGCCGCCTGGAGGGCGAACGCCGCCGGTGGCGGTCCGCTGTGGCCCGGACCCATGCTGCTCGGAGCGCCCGGGCGGGCGTAACCGCCCATCGGCCCCCTCCAAGTGGCCGGGGACGCCTGCCCTACAGCGGGAGCACCGCGCGCACCGAGAAGCCCCCGTCCGGCGTGACCCCGGCCGCGACGCGCCCACCGATCAGCCCCGCGCGCTCCCGCAGGCCGGCCAGCCCGTACCCGCTCGTGGGAAGTTCCAGCGCGCCGCGCTCCTCGCCCGGCGGACCGTTGCGGACCTCCACGACGAGCGAGTCCCGGCCGTCGGACGTCAGAACCGAGACCTCGACCGCCGCCCCCGGGGCGTGCTTGCGCACATTGTTCAGGCCCTCCTGGACGATCCGGTACGCAGCTGCCTCAACCGCCGGATCCCACCCGACCCCCGGTGCCACCGCCACCTCGACCCCGACATCGAGGAGGCTCTCCGCCGCCAGCGCGTGCAGGTCGGCAAGCCCGGTCCTGCCGACCGCCGCGGCCTCGGCCGGGTCGGAGCCGCGCAGCACCCCGACCATGTCCCGCAGTTCCTCCAGGGCCCGCACACTGTGTCTGCGGGCGACTTCGATGTCCGTACGCCGCTGCTCGTCCGGCTCGGTCGCGGACAGCACCCCCGTCTGGACCGCGATGATCCCCACGTGGTGCGAGACGACGTCGTGCATCTCACGGGCCAGCCGGGCCCGTTCCCCGATCACGGCCCGCTGCGCTTCCAGCCGTCGTTCGCGGTGCTGGGTGGCGGCCAGGTCCGCCAGCCTGTCCCTGAGTTCGCCCCGCGTCCTGATCAACAGCCCCAGCACGGTCGGCCCGAGGCAGAGCAGCCCCGCACCCTCGATCATCGTCAGGATCTCCGCCGTCGAGTACTCGACGAGCGCGCCCGGCGGCCAGGGGCAGAGCGCGGCCAGGAACAGCAGGACGCCGCAGACGGAGATCACGCCGCGCGAGTACCGGCAGGCGACCATGAACATGGCGAGCATGGCGGGCAGCCACAGATGCTCGGTGACGATGGCGGGCAGCGTCGCCAGCAGGGTGGGCAGCGGGTGGCGAGCGCGCAGCGGGAGCGCGAGGAGAGCCACCGCGCAGACGGAGACGTACAGCGGGCCGAAGGAGTCCGCGACGGTGAGCAACTCGGCGCACGCCAGCACCGCCACGCCGCGTTCCGCGGTATGCCGGTCGATTCTCAATGCCGGTCGATTCTCAATGCGGGTCGATTGTGAATGCGGGTCGATTCTGAATGCCGGTCGACCTCAATGCCGGTCGACCTCAATGCCGGTCGATTCTCAGTACCAGTCGATTCTCATCGCCCGGCGCCGCCGGGCACGGGTGCCGGAGGGGCGGGCGGGTCGACGAGTCCGAGCCGCTGGGCGTGGACCGCGGCCTGAACCCGGTTGGTCACCCGGAGCTTCACCAGGAGGGTGCTCACATGGTCCTTGACGGTGGTGGTGCCGATGAACAGCCGCCGCCCGATCTCGACGTTCGACATCCCTTCCGTGACCAGGGCCAGAACGTCCCGTTCCCGGTCGGTCAGTTCGACGGCGGTTCGCCCCTGCTCGGTGGACCCCGCCCGCACCCCGCTCGCGGGCCCCTCGACGAAGTGGCGTACCACCGTCCGAGCCAGCTTGGGCGCGATCACACTGCCACCCGCCGCCAACTCCAGGACGGCATACTCCAGTTGGGCCGGAGGCGTGTCCTTGAGCAGGAATCCGGCCGCACCGCCGTGCAGGGCGGCGGAGAGGTGTTCGTCGGCGTCGAACGTGGTCAGCATGGCGACCACAGGGGGCTCGGGCAGCGCCCGCAGATCGGCCAGCACGGTAAGGCCGTCGCGGTCGGGCATCCTCAAGTCGAGTAGCACCACGTCGGGGCGGTGGCGGCGCGCCTGCGCCGCGGCGCCATCGCCGGAGCAGACGGCGACGACCTCGGATCCTTCGAAGGTTTCGAGGATCCGCCGCAGCCCCTCCCTGATCAGGATCTCGTCGTCCACCACCATGACACGCACCACTGATCGGCTCATTTAGGCAGGGACCCCCGTCACAGACGTACAAGAGTTCCCAGCATAACCAGACATATCAGCGTGGAATCATGACCTTCCGGTACGGGCCGGGAGCGCGCACCTCGCCGGCGTCTTCCCTCGTGAAGCGCTTCCCCGGCAGGACCTGTCCCTGAAGCGACGGTGTGAACGCGTGCACACACGACAGCGGCGCCGATGCTCCACGCCGCTACCGCGGCCGGCGCGCAATGCATGCGCCGTCGGCGCCGTCAGCGGCGTCAGCGGCGTCAGCGGCGCCAGCGCCTTCGGGTCGGGCCGGGTTCTGCCGTCATCCTGGCTTCCGGACCTACCCCAATGCCGCGCACGGAGAGGCGGGTGGGTGGCGGACCCGGCCGTACTGCGCGTACAACCGCCCGCCTGCGCGGACTTCGCGTTGCCCTCGCTCGAAGCCCGTCCCGGAGAACTGTTGATCAACGGACCCTCTTGGGACTGGTCAGGCTTGGAGAGGGAACTGGGCGAGGGGCCAGGCGCATGGCATGGGACGAGGGGCAGCAGCTGAATTCCGAGGCGGCGGCACAGCCACCGCATGCAGCTCAACGCGGGCCCGGAGGCGGGTCGTGGGGGCGGGGGCGGGCAGGGTGACCTGGCGGCCACGCACACCGACCTCGCCGAGGTCGGCGCCAGCGCGTACAAGCTGTTCGAAGGGCTGGGAAACCGCGGGCGGGACGCCTGGTCCAGCAGCCAGGGCGCGGCCAGGGACCTGACCACGCAGGGCTTCGCGCTGGGTGGCGGGCTGGATCACGTACAGGAGCGGTGGGAGAAGCAGCTCAAGACGCTGCTCGATCATCCTCGCGTTCGGCAAGACGTACACCCTCGCGGTCAAGAGGGAACTGCGGTGCACCGTGTGAGTGGCGAGACTCCCGAGGCGGTCCTCCGCTCCCGGGGGTTCGCTGCCACCCGATGACGGACGCCGGGGCTGTGAAACGTATCGGCGCATGACTCGGGGTGGGCACCTCCCGCGCGTGCCCACCCCGGTCGTACGTGCTGTCTGGCTGCAGAGTGCTAGAAGTTGCCTGCGGCCTTCAGGTCGGCGGACTTGTACTTGCCGACTGCGTCGCTGATCTGCTGGGAAATCTTCTTCAGTGCGTCGTGGATCGCGGAGGCCTGGTTGTTCCAGTCGTCCTGACGAGCCTTGTAGGCCGTCTGCGCCTCGCCCTCCCAGAGGTTGGAGTGGCTGGCGACCATCGTCTGGATTTCCCTGAGCTGCGCTTCCAACTTGCCCGACTGCGCCCTGACATGCTCTGCGGCCAGGTCGAGAGAGGCGTAGGTGACGATCATCGAACCGTCTTGCGGGGCGGGCATGGAGTCCTCCGGAGTGGTGTGCAGGGAAAGGTTGTGGAGCAGGGGCGGGAGAGGCTCAGAACTTGTTGAGGTTCGAGGTGTTGGCCTCGGCCCGAGCATCACCGCTGTAGCCGTCGACGACGTCGACGCCGTTGATCGACTGGAGGATCTCGTCCTCGTTGTTGTCCTTGATCGTCCGGGCCGCCTCGATGCCCTCCTGGAACTTCAGGAGGAGCTTGCCTATCGCCACGATCCGGTGGTTGATCTCGGTCTGCTTCTTGTTGAAGGCGCCGGCACCGATGCCGACCCACTTGCCTTCGAGGTCGTCGAGGGCGCCGTTCAGGTTGTGCAGGGTCTGCTTGACACCACCGAAGTTCCTGGTGAGCGTCTCCTGCGTCTTCTTGAGAGTTACTTCGTCATTGGCTTGCCTGGCAACCATGCGAGTGGCTTCCCTTCGGATCCGTGTGGTGTGGACGAGTTGACGGAGTCGGGAATTCCCGGGGCCGTCGGGTGGTGCGGTTCAGTGGGCCGCGCGGCGCCTGCGGACGAGCGCGAAGGCGCCGGCGGCGAGGATCAGCGCGGCTGCGGCTATCCCGCCGATGAGGAGGGGAGAGGGGCCGGTGGCTGCAGAGTCCTTGGAGGAGGAGGCCAGGGCGGGGGTGCCGGTGGGCTTGGCGGGTTTGATTGGGGGGGTGTTGGGAGTGGCGGGGGCAGGGGGGTTGGGATCCACCCCGTGCGCGCTGAGTTCCACGTCCGGGTTGCCGGGACTGCCCTTGCCTTCAAGGAGGTGGTCCCGCGGTCGAACGAGGCCATGCCCCCTGTAGGCGTCACGCTTGCCCGTCACCCAGTTCCGGCTCGCAGTGTCGTACAAGACGCGGAGAACTTGGTTGGGCGTCCAATCCGGGTGCTTGGACCAGATCAAGGCAGCCGAGGCAGAAGTTATTGCCGTGGAAGCAACGAACCCGCCCCCGGTGCAGTACCGCTGGAATTTCGCATCGCACCAACGGGGAATCTCGGCACCGGGAGCCGCGAGATCGACGTCCTCCCCGTGCTGGGAGAAGTCCGTCACCTTGCCGTCGCGGCCGGTAGAGGCCACCCCGACAACGTCAGGGCTGTCGGCCGGCCTCTGCGGCTTGTTCCCTTCCTTGGCGTTGTCGCCAGTACCGGCAAACACCAATTTTCCCTTGCTGGCGGCGTATTTGAAGGCGTCGGTCTCCCCAAACCTGCTCATGCCGATGGCCCACTCACTGCCTACCGAGATGTTGATGATCTGCGCGTCGCTGTCCGCTGCAGCCTTCACCGCCCGGTAGAGGGAATCCTCCATGACCTCCGGAAGCGCATTGTGCTTGTGGAGGGGCACCTTGAACGGAATGACCTTCGCGCCCGGCGCCAGGCCCCGGATACCACCGCCTTCCCCCGTGCCGACGATCAGCTCGGCCGTGGTGGTGCCTTGGCCATTGGTGTCGTCGGTCTGGGTGTCCGTGCCCTTCCTGGTGAAGTGCTTGCCCGGCAGGACCTGCCCCTTCAGCGAGGGCGTGGACTCATGGACACCGGAGTCGATGACGGCAACCTTGATGCCTTTTCCGGTGGAGACCTTCCATATCTCCTCCGCCTTCATCGGGCCCAGGTACCACTGCTCCGGCGACGCCTCGGCGGCGACTGCGGCCGGTGCTACGGCAGCGGCGCCGATGCTCCACGCCACCGCTGCCGCAAGCACACCGTGCATGCGTTGCCGACGCCTTCGGGTCTGGCTGATTCCTGCCGTCATCCTGGCTTCCGGGCCTTTCGCTGTGCTTGGTCGTACGAGGTCGTGCTCGGCCGTGCTCAGTCGATCACCGGAGGAACGGCGCTACGGCGGCCGGCCGTCCAGGTCTCTTCGTCCTCGGTCAGGTAGTCGGGGCGCTTCGAACCCTCTTGTTCCTCGCGCTCGTTCGCATTGCGCTGACCGGCCGGGCCTCGTACGAGACCGGCTCCGCCCTGGGTGAAACCGCCGGTACCGGGGCGGCCGGAGGGAGCCGTGCCGGTTCGGGGAGCGCCCACCACACCATTCGTGCCGGAGGTGGGTCGGCCGGTCGGACGGGCGGCCGTACCGGACACGGGGTTCGCTCCGACGGCTCCGCCGGTGGGGATACGGCCGGTGGAGCCGCGGCCCGAGGTGCCGGGCTCGCTGCCGACAACCGTGCCGCGCGGAATGCGGGAGCCGGACGAACCAGGGGTGGTGCGTTGCGGGTTGCCGCCCATGATCCCGTCCGTACGGCCGCCGGTGGTGCGTCCCATCGGAGGCTGACCGGCAGTACCGGAACGCCCCAACGGGGGCTGACCCGCCGTACCGCGACCCATCGGAGGCTGACCGGCACTACCCGAACGCCCCATCGGAGGCTGACCCGCCGTACCCCGACCCATCGGAGGCTGACCGGCAGTACCCGAGCGACCCATCGGAGGCTGACCCGCCGTACCCCGACCCATCGGAGGCTGACCGGCAGTACCCGAGCGACCCATCGGAGGCTGACCCGCCGTACCGGAACGCCCCAACGGAGGCTGACCCGCCGTACCGCGCCCCATTGGAGGCATGCCCGGCTTCCGAGCCGTTCCGCCCTGGACCGGAGGCGCATAGCCAGGGCCCATGGGAGGCGGTGTCGTGCCCAGGGCCGGCCCCGTGGCCGTCGGGGCAGGCGGCGGAGCGACACTCGGAGCGGGTGCGGGGGCCGGTGGTGCGGCGACCCGCGCGAGTTCCATCGACTGGTCGCCGCCCGGCGCGGGCGAAACCCCGCCGACCGCAGCACCGGGCCGGGCCGTGTCGCCGCCCGCCGAACCGGCAGGACCGAGACCGTCCGCCCGTCCGGCTGCCGCACCAGGGCCGGACGTATCGGCAGGCGCGACGGCCCTGGCCGCTCCGAGACCCGCAGCGCCTCCTCCGGCGGCCCCTCCTGCGGCGCCGCCGTCTGCTCCACCAGCTCCGTCGCCACCGCCGGTGGGCGGAGGTACGTTCGCCTTGAGGACCTGGTCAAACTTCGGCGGCTCCTGGGCTGCCAGAGTGTCTTGTGAGACCGCGTAGAACGACGACAAGCGTTGCAGCTGGTTGATGGCCTCCTGGCGGTCCTTCTCGACCTTCACCGCCATGTCGTACGTCGCATTGCCCTCGACGCGGCCAACTATCGGTACGTCTTCGGGCTTGCGCTTGTCGAGTCGGCCATCCCTCGGCGGCATCGCCTTGTGCACGGAGGCCAGGCCGGTGCCCGCGACCGTGATCTGCGTACCGGCCGTGTCGGCAAAGTCACCCAGCCCTCGGGCATGCGCCACGAGCCCTTCCCCAAATTTACGGAAGCTGGTGGCACCCTCGCCCTGCCAGTCCACGCCCTTGACCTGGAGCTCAAGTTCCCTGGCCGCCGCCTTGAGTGCGTCCCTGGCCTTCCAGAGAGCCTCCCCCGCGCTTTCCAGCTCCGCCGGGTTCGCGTTCTCCACCATGTCGATCATGGCGTTGAGGTCATGGCCCTCAAAGCTGGTCCTGGTCGAGAAGCCGGGAATGCCCGGGTCACGGATGTAGGGGACCGGCAGCGGCTCTTCCTTGGCCCCCGCAGGGGTCATCAGGGCCTTCGACTCCGAGTATCCCTGGCGGACCTCGGCGGAGTGGAGCTGTTCCCGGACTTCCGCGCGGTCCTGCGCCAGCTGCGCCTTTTCGGCCTTGGCGGCGGGTGCCTGCGTGTTCTCGTCAGCCATGGGTCAGTACTCCGGATTGGTCGTGTCGGGGGCCTTCGGCCCAGACTGACCGGCCCGTTGCTGCTGCGCTTTCAGATAGGCATCGTCCCGCTTCTGCTGGGCGTCCTGCTCTGTCTGAAGCCCGTCCCGGATCTCCGCGTACCGCTGCCGAAGGTCCTCTTCGACGTTGTTGTAACCGACCTCCGACGCGTGCACACCGATACTCAGCGCCTCGATCTGATACCCCAACGTCTTCGACAGCGAAGTGAGTTGCTGATGCACCCGGTTGTACTGCGCGTACAGCCCGTCCGCCTCCGCGAACGTCGCGTTGCCCCCGCTCAGCGACGCGCGTGACACTCTCTGCGCCGCGATCTTCGTGCGGCCCGCGTCGCCGCCCTCCAGCTCGTGCAGCAGGGTGTTCACCCGCTTCTGGAACTGCCGAAGCGCTCCCACGCCCTTCGACAGATCCCCCGTGCCCGGGTCTCCCATGATTCGATCCCTCCCCGTCCCCGTTTGCTCTGTCCCCACCGGTTGCTATCGCAGTGCGCGCGAGTCCCAGCCGTCACAGGGGAACCACTCTATCCAAGTCTCCGGCACAGCCAACCCCTATACCAGAGAGGGTAATCACAGGCCATCGACCGCTTCAGGACCGTTGGTACGCACTTGTCCCTCGCGTCCCGACTTGAGTCGATCCCCGTTCGCTACTGCGACCACCCCGCCGCCGACGCCCGTCCCGTACCGCCACCGCCGCCCCCGCGATCGCCGCTACCAGCACGCCGCCGCCCACCACCACGTACGTGCCGAGGCGGGCGTTGCGCTCCTCCGGGGTTTCTCCCACCGGGAGTTCGACCGCGGTCGGGGCGTGGACGCCGGTCAGGCCGCCGCCCGGGACCGGTGCGCCTGCCGGGGTGTGTTCGTCCTCGGTGAGGGCGCGGACCGGGTCGACCACGCCCCAGCCGACCAGGCGGTCGTGGCCGGGGATGGAGCGTTCGGCGGTCTGCTTGATCTGGGTGGTGACCTGCGCGTTGGTCCACTTGGGGTGCTTGGCCCTGATCAGGGCGGCGACCCCGGTCACGTACGGCGCGGAGAAGCTCGTACCGCTGTCCGCGCAGTGGCCGCCGCCGGGGACCGTCGAGATCATGTCCACCCCCGGGGCCGCGACGCCGACGAATTCGCCGGACTGGGAGAACGCCGCCCGTTCGTTGTTGCGGTCGGAGGCGGCAACGGCCAGGACGCCCGGATAGGACGCCGGGTAGGTGGGTTTGATGTTGCCGCCGAGGCCGTCGTTGCCGGCGGAGGCGATGATCAGGATGTTCTTGGACAGGGCGAGATTGACGGCCTGTCTGAGTACGGGCGTCGGTTCCGTCGCGTTCGCCGTGTCCTGCGAGATGTTGATGATGCCGGCGTCCTTGGCGATGGCGTGGTTGATCGCGGTCGCCAGGGTGAGGGCGTTGCCGTGGCCCTCCGCGTCGTTCTGCTGGATCGGGATGATCGTCGCGCCGGGCGCCAGGCCGACGAAGCCGGTGCCCTTCGCCGGGCGGGCGGCGATGATGCCGGCGACCTTCGTGCCGTGGCCGACGGTGTCCGACGTGCCGTCCTCCTTGCCTCGCTCGATCACGTCGCCCTGTTCGTCCTTGAGGGGGTTGGGCAGCACATTGCGGCCGCTCTTGACGTCCACGGCGGCCGTGAGCTGCTTGTTCTTCACGTCGACGCCGCTGTCGATGACGGCGACGCGGACACCCTTGCCGGTGGACTGCTTCCACACCTCGTCAAGCAGGACCCGTTGGAGGGCCCAGGGGCGCCCTTCGTACGGCTTCGAGGGGTACGTGCACTGCCCGGCCGGCTCCGTACCCGGGGCCGGAGCCGCGATCGCGGGCGGTGCCGGTACGGCGAGCAGCCCCAACAGCCCCAGCACCGGGACGGCTCCCGCCAACAACCGGCGTGGACAGGAAAGAAACGAGACCTGTGTCATGTCCGTGCCGCCCCTCACGAGCCCTGCGGCTGGCGGGCCGCACCCGTCGACAGGCGCGGACCCGTGGGCAGGAACTCCGACCACTCGACCGGTATCGGGGCGGGCTGGACCGCCTTGTAGCCGAGGCGGTTCTGCGCCTGGGCCTCCTCCTGGGCGCGGGCCTGCTTCTCCGCCTTCGTGCCGGCGCCGATGCCGCCGCCCGGGTCGCCCGTCGCGCTGTCGCCGTTGGACTGCATCGCGTACCGCAGTCCCGTGTCGGTCACCAGGAAGACGAAGCCCGTGCCGGTCGCCGAGCCCTTGAACTGGCGGAACAACTGCCCCGAACCGGGCGTGACGTACGCGCTGCTCGCGCCCGTCGGCAGCGGGGCGGGGAAGGCGGGGCCCGCCCAGGTACTGAGGGAGGTCCGGCCGGTCGACTTATCGACGCCACGCAGGACGTTGCAGACGGTGTTGCGGGCGGAGCCCTGGGCCGGCGTGCCAGCCGATGTGCCAGCCGGCGTGCCACCCGATGTGCCGGCCGATGTGCCAGCCGATGTGCCGGCTGACGCATCGGCGGACGAATCGGCGGAAGCACCTGCCGCCGATGCCCCCGCCGCCGAGTCGTTCACCGGCTTCGGCTCCGCCAGCGGCCACTTGCGGTCCTGGCCGAAACCCGCCCCCGGCTCGATCGCCGCCGCGCTCACCGCCGTGGGACGGCCCGCCTGGCCGAGCTTGATCAGCGGGCGGCTGTTGATGAGCAGCTTCGCCGTGAAGTCGGAGATCGGGGCGACGCGGCCCTTGAGGACCACGTACTGCTGGTTCTTCGTGCCGTCGGTGGCCCGCAGCACCATGCCCACCTTGTTCTCGCCGGCCCCCAGGCCGCCGGGTGCGCCCGCCGGGTCGCCCGGTGTCCCGTCGGCCGGGGATATGGCGGGGAAGGCGATCCGGTCGCCGTGGTGCAGCGTCGCCAGCCAGCCCGCCGAGACGCGCTGCGGGACCCTGCCCTGGCCGACCAGCTGGCGCAGCAGCAGTTCTTCCTTGCCCACGGGATACGCGGTCCCGCTCGCGTCCACCAGGTAGCGGGTGCGCTGCGGGCCGGGGCCCTCGACGTACAGCAGTTCGCCGCCGGTGAGGCGCTCGCGCCCGTCGGTCTTGGCGACCTCGCGCTCGGCGAGGACGAACGCCGCCTTCTGGATCGCCCTGCCACCCTCGCCCTGCCGCTCGCAGACCGCCCACCGCTTCGCGCCGCCCGCCTCCTTGGCGTCCGGCAGCCGGTCGGGGCCGTACGGTATGCCGAGCGTCGCGCCGTGCGGAATCTTGCCGCTGTCCAGCACCTTCTCGTCGATGTTGACGACCTTGCCCTTGTCCGGGTCGAGGAGAAGTCGTGCAGATGACATGTTGAGGACGGGGTGGAGCTGTGTCTTCCCGTCCGTCTTCAACACCACATAACGGGTGGTCGACTTGCTCGCGATGATCACGTTCTCGCCCGGCTTGTCCCATTCCTTGGGTGCGACCGGCTTGAACATTCCCCAAGCACCGAAGCCCGCGAGGATCACCACACCCACGATCGCGCCCGGGATCACCGCCCTCAACGGCCGGGGCGCACCTTCTTCCGAACCCGTCGAACTGGGTTGGAGGAACTGCGCAATCAGTCTCCGCTTCGCAAATGTGTAGGCGTTGAGTTCGTCCCGACGTGATGCCATCTGTCCGCTGTTCCCTCTCCCGGCTGGGCCGCACAGGTCCCCCAGTTCGCTGCGCTCCTCCGGGCGGGTCCTGCTGTCCTGCTGCCCCTCACTATGCCTGCCGGTGCCCCTGCTCCGCTGCTCCGGTACTGTGATCGACCGGTCAACCCCTGACACGGGGGCGCTGGTTGTAGAACCGACGGGAAGGCTGCGGTGGCGACGACAACGCGCGAACGCGGGGGGCGGAACACACCGCAACCACCCGGAAACCGACGTACCACTTCCCGTCGGCAACGTAGCAACGAATCGAACAATTCGGCCGGTTCGACCGCCGGGCGCACCGGTTCGGCCGCCGCACCCGGGGGCACGGCCACTGCTGCCCGACCTGGGGATCCTCCCGCGAAGACCGGTCTGCGGCCGCTGTCCCGCACCGGCCGTCCGGCCTCGCTGCCGCTGCGCCAGCTCGTTCTGGTGGAGCTCGCGGTGTCCGCGGGCGGTCTCGGCTGGCTCGCCGGTGGCATCTGGCTGGTTCCCGGGCTGGTGGTGGCCGTGGTGCTGCTGCTGTTCGCGGTGGTACGCCGCCGTGGGCGTGCGGTGCAGGACTGGCTGTCCGCGGTGTTCGCCCTGCGGGCGCGCAGCCGGCGGGGCACCGCGGTGCTCGATCCCGCCCTCGACGCCGCGCTGGTGCCGGTCGCGGAGAACGTGCCCGGGTTTGGCCCGTACACCTACGTGGACCGGGACCGGCGCACCGTCGGCATGCTCGGCGACGGTACGTTCCTCACCGCGGTCGTACGCGTCGAGGCGAGCGGCGAGGCGCTGCGGCCCGCGTCCGGTGCGCGGGCGCTGCCGCTGTCGCTGCTCGGCGACTGTCTCGCGGTGGACGACATCGTGCTGGAGTCGGCCCAGCTGCTCCAGCAGGTGCGGTCCGCTCCCGCCCCGCACCTGCCCGAGCGGTCGGCGGCCCGCGTCTCGCACGCCACCCTCCAGCAGCAGACCCCGACGCCCGCCCTGCGGATGACCTGGATCGCGCTGAAGCTGGACCCCGAGCTCGCCCACGAGGCGGTCGAGGCGCGCGGCGGCGGTGTGGCCGGCGCCCAGCGCTGTCTGGTGCGGGTCGCCGACCATGTGGCGAGCCGGGTCACCGGGGCGGGGTTCCGGGCCGTGGTGCTCAACCAGGAGGAGCTGAACTCGGCGGTGGCCACGACCGTCTGCGCCCGGACCGGCGGCCCCGCGGGCGGCCCTGCCGGCGGACCTTCCGGTGGGCCGTCCGGTGGGCTTTCCGGTGGGCCTTCCGGTGGGCCTTCCGGTGGGCCTTCCGGTGGGGCGAGTGCCGACGCGGGCGCGGTCCGGCGGACCGCCGAGACGTCCCGCGTCTGGCAGTGCGACGACCGGCTGCACACCACGTACGCGGTGGGCCGCTGGCCCGAGCTGGGGCGGGCCGCGACCCCGCTGCCCCGGGTGGTCTCGGCGCTGGCCGACGTCCCCTCGTACGCGACCACCGTCAGCCTCACCGTGCGGCGCGGTCCGCACCGGGGCTCGTCGACGGTGGCCGGGCACATCCGCGTCACCGGCGACTCCGACACCCAACTGGTGTCCGTACGAAAAGAGTTGGAGCGCATGGCGGGTTCCGCGAAGGTCACTCTGGTACGTCTGGACCGGGAGCAGCTGCCGGGCGTGCTGGCCACTCTGCCGCTGGGCGGTGCCCGGTGAGGCGCGGCAACAGGGCGGCGGGCGGCAGGGTCGCCACCAGGATCAGGGACGTCGTGCCGCACGGGCTGCGCGGCCCCCGCCACCCCGGGCACAGCATCCTGACGGACGACCTCGGCGCGCTCGCCCTGCCGGTCGGCGACGACGGCATCCTGCTCGGCAGCGACACCGGCGGGCATCCGCGGATACTCGGGCTGCACCGTCCGACTCCGTACGAAGTCCTGCTCATCGGCGGCCTCTGGACGGCGCAGGCACTGGCGCTGCGCACCGCGGGCACGGGCGCGCGGGTGAGCGTCGAAACCGGCCGCGCCCAGGTGTGGACACAGCTCGCCCAGGCGGCGGGCGGGGGTACGGGGACCGGCCAGGGGGCGGGTCACGGGGCAGGACAGGGAGCGGGTCACGGGGCAGGTCCGGGGGCAGGACCGGCTTCGGGTCCTGACTGCATCACGCTGTACGAGGTCGGGCGCGTGCCGCCCAGCGGCGCGACCCCGGGCTCGCCCGTGCTGGTCGTACGGGACTGCGGGATGCGGCCGCCGCGCGGGCGGATCGTGTCCTCGCCGTGGCAGTCGGTGCTGACGCTGCTGCCGTATCTCAGTCCGGTGGCGCCTCGGCTGATCCGTGACTCGGCACTCGTCGGCGTACAGCGGGTGTCGCCCGACGAGGCACAGCAGATCGGCCGGCTGCTGGGACTGACCCCGGAGGAGGTCGCGGCCCTGCCGGGCCTCGGCGACGGAGTCACCCTGTGGTGCGCGGGGCGGGAGAGGCACTGGGTCACGACGATGCCCACTCCGGTCGAGGGGACGCTGCTCGGGCCTGCGCGCCGGATGGACTGACGCGTCGGGCAGCGCGGGCGGCGAGCTGTCGCTGTCGGCTCGACAGCACGAACGGCCTGATAGCACGATCGGCACGATGGCGGAACCCCCCGCCTGCGCATCGGGCAACATGTCCTGAGGAACGAACGGCGCTTGCGAGAGCCGCTGTTGACCGTTGGCCGTTGAGTCGGGCCGAGTGGAAGCGGAAGGACACCGGAATGGGAACGCAGCAGGAGAAGGACGCCCTCTACGCCCTCGACATCTCGGACGTGGAGTGGCTCGGTGCGCCGGGCACCGAGGACGCCGAGGAGCGCGTGGAGATCGCGTACCTGCCCGAGGGCGCCGTGGCGATGCGGTCGTCGGCGGACCCCGAGACCGTGCTCCGGTACACCGAGGCGGAGTGGACGGCGTTCGTGCTGGGGGCGCGGGACGGGGAGTTCGACCTGACGTAGCCGGGCCGGCGTCGGAGAGCGGTCACTGGGATGTCTGCCCGGTGACCGCTTTTCGCTGTGCGGGCAGGGCGGGCTGTGCGCGGTGGGCTGTGCGCGGTGGGGCTGCTGCTCGCGGGTTGTGCAGGGTGTGTGCACGCTGCCATGACACATGCCACAGGTGTTGACACCTGATTGTTGGGAAGCGTGCGGGCGGCGGGGTGGGCGGGCTGCATTCCGTGTGGAGATGTCAAGTGGTGACCGTTTTGGTCGTTACGGAGTGATGCCAGGAGGTCACTTCTGGGCGTCAAGTGACGCCGGAGGCACGGTTCGTCGGGCGATCGGGCCTGCCGTACGGGCAGTGCTGACGACTAGGCTGACGCACGGGCGCGACAGGCGGGCTTGCGAGCAGCAGGCAGGGCACGCCGACCGCCCCGGCAGAACACGGGGAAGAGCCGAGCGGATCGGACGACGGAAGCGGTCACCCCACCCACCACGCACGGCACCAGGGTGCTCGACCACAGCAGGAGGCAATGTGAACAGCGAGCGGGACGAGATCCGCGAGGGCTGGAACGTGCCCGTCAGCGCGCCCGACCCGGAGTCGCCCGACTCGGAGGCCGACCAGACGGGCGAGTTCACGATCGACTACACGCCGCCCGCTTGGTACACGCAGAATGCGAGTTCTTCGGGTTCCGCTTCCGTCGGAGCGCCGGGTTCCGCCGCTGTCGGAGCATCGGATTCCGCCTCCGTGGGAGCTTCGGGTTCCGTCGGAGCATCGGGTTCCGTGGGAACTTCGGCCGGCGAGCCGGAGGCGTTCGGGGGCGGGGACCTGGAGAGCGGGGCGACCATGCGCTTCTCCCCCGCCGCGCTGAAGCGGGAACTCGCGGAACTCGCGGCGGCCGAGGAGGCTGCGGCATCCACCGCTGCCGCTGTGGCGGACGACGGTACGGGCGACGGCTCGACGGCGACGCCGGATGCTTCGGCGAGCGAGACCGCTCGGGCGGAGGACGACTCCGTGGCCGGGGCTGACGCGGGTACGGAGCCGGAGCCGGAGGGTCTCGGCGCCGACACGGACACCGACGAGGTCGAGAGCCAGGACGCGGACGTGACCGCCTCTGCCTCTGCCGATACGGGTACCGATTCCGCCTCGGAGCCGGACTCCGGCCTCGATTCCCCTGCACCGGCTGCGGTGGACGTGCCCGCCGAGGGGCGCCCTTCGGACTCGGACTCGGGCTCTGAATCCGACTCGACCTCGGACGTCGTTGCGGCCTCGATAGCGGCAACCGGCCATGCAGATAACCCTCTTGATGGCCCGTCAGGACTTTCGTACCCCGACGACCGTGATGCCGCCGAGCCGAACGACTCGGTACCGAACGACTCAGTACCGAGCGATTCCGTACCGGACGGTCTCGCTACGGACGACCTCGCGCCGAGCGACTCCGTACCCGGCGACTTCCTCATGGACGCGCCCGTCGCAGCCGCGCCGCTCGCCGACGTCCCCGTGAACGACGCCGTTCCCGAGGACGCTCCCACGGACGCCCCGGACGCCCCGGACGCCTCGGTAGCCCCCGTTGCCCCCGCCGCCCCCTTCGCCGAGGAGCCGCAGGACACTCCGCCCGCCGGTGCGCCCGCACCCGCGCCCCAGGCCTGGACTCCCCCGGCGCCGCCGCAGGGCAGCCTGCCGCCGCTGCCCCCTTCCTTCCAGCCTGCGGCGCCCTCGACCGCACCGCAGTGGCCCGCGCCTCCCGCCGCCCCGTCGTCCTGGCCCGCACCCGCACCGTCGAGCGAGACCTCCGGCCAACAGCCGCAGGGCTCCCCCGGCTTCCCGCAGCAGCCGGAAGCGCCGCAGGGCAGCCCCACCGCCCCGCAGCCGCCGGTCCCCGGCCCGCAGCCTCAGGGTTACGGATTCCCGCAGCCCGGCCCCGCGCAGCCCTCGGCACCGGCCCCCGCCCCGACTCCGGATGGCGGTTACGGATTCCCGCAGCCGCAGGCCCCCGCAGCACCGCAGAGCGGCTACGGCTTCCCGCAGCCCGGCACAGCACCGCTCCCGGCCCCCACGCCGGCACCCGCACCCGCACCCGCCCCCGCACCGAATCCGGCCCCGGCACCGGCCCCGAACAGCGGCTACGGATTCCCACAGCACGACGGCGCCCAGACCCAGCCTCCGGCCCCGATGCCCGGTGCCCCGGGACAGGACGCCGGGTCCCCGTTCCCGCAGCCGCAGGCCCCCGCAGCACCGCAGAGCAGCTACGGCTTCCCGCAGCCCGGCACGGCACCGCTCCCGGCCCCCACGCCCGCGCCGGCACCCGCCCCCGCACCGAATCCGGCACCGGCCCCGGACAGCGGCTACGGATTCCCGCAGCCCGGCACAGCACCGCTCCCGGCCCCCGCACCCGCATCGCAGACCGGCTTCCCGCAGCCTTCGGCACCCGGGGCCCCGCAGAACGGCTACGGATTCCCGCAGGCCCCCGCCGCACCGGACAACTCCCATGCGGCGCAGCCCAGTTCCTCCGCCGCCCAGCCGGAAGCCACGGCTCCCGGTGCCCCCGGTATCCCTGCCCAGCAGCCCGTACCTCAGCAGCACCAACCGCAGCAGCCGCCGCAGCAACAACAGCCCCAGCCGGAAACCCCCGTCACCTCCGGCAACCCCGTCGACCCCCGGACCGGTGCCGCCTGGCCCTCCCCCGTGGCGGCCGACCAGCGGCAGGCGTCGCACCCCGGAGCTCCCCTCGGGTACACCGCCGCCGTCGAGCTGTCCTCCGAGCGCCTGCTGCGCAACAACAAGCAGAAGCCCAAGAGCAGCCGTAATCCGTCCGCCGGCTCCCGCTTCAAGTTCGGCGGGAAGAAGGAGGAGGCCGAGCGGCTGCGCAAGCTCGAACTCATCCGGACCCCCGTCCTCTCCTGCTACCGCATCGCGGTGATCTCCCTCAAGGGCGGCGTCGGCAAGACCACGACGACCACCGCCCTCGGCGCGACCCTCGCCTCCGAGCGGCAGGACAAGATCCTCGCCATCGACGCCAACCCGGACGCCGGTACACTCGGCCGCCGCGTGCGGCGCGAGACCGGGGCGACGATCCGTGACCTCGTGCAGGCGATCCCGTACCTCAACAGCTACATGGACATCCGGCGGTTCACCTCCCAGGCCCCCTCCGGCCTGGAGATCATCGCCAACGACGTCGACCCGGCCGTCTCCACGGCCTTCAACGACGAGGACTACCGGCGCGCGATCGACGTGCTCGGCAAGCAGTACCCGATCATCCTCACCGACTCTGGCACCGGCCTCCTCTACAGCGCGATGCGCGGAGTCCTCGACCTGGCCGACCAGTTGATCATCGTCTCGACGCCGTCGGTGGACGGTGCGAGCAGTGCGTCGACGACGCTGGACTGGCTGTCGGCGCACGGGTACGGGGAGCTGGTGCAGCGTTCGCTGACCGTCATCTCCGGGGTGCGCGAGACCGGCAAGATGGTCAAGGTCGACGACATCGTGCAGCACTTCGAGACGCGCTGCCGTGGTGTGGTGGTCGTGCCGTTCGACGAGCACCTGTCGGCGGGCGCCGAGGTCAACCTCGACATGATGCGGCCAAAGACCCGCGAGGCGTACTTCCACCTCTCGTCGCTGGTCGCCGAGGACTTCGTACGGGCGCAGCAGGTGCAGGGACTGTGGACGGCGGACGGCAACCCGCCGCCGCACCTGGCCCCGCCGATGCCGGGCCATGGCCAGGGCCAAGGCCAGCCGCAGGGCCCCGGGCAGGTACCGGGCCAGCACATCCCCGGCCAGCCGCAGGCGCCGGGGCAGTACCAGCAGCCGTACGCACCTCAGCAGCAGGGCCAGCACGGCCAGCCGGGACAGCCGGTCCCGCAGTACGCGCCCCCACAGCCGGCCCAGTCCGATCAGCCGTACGCACCGCAGCAGCAGGGTCGACCCGACCAGCACTGGCAGCAGCCGCACCCGCAGCCCCATCCCCCGGGCCAGCCCCAGGCCCACGCCCAGCCCGGTGAACCCGGACCGCAGCCGGGCCAGTTCCCCCAGCCGCAAGCCCCGGGCCAGGCCCAGCCCTACCCTCAGCCCCAACCCCAGCCCTACCCCCAGCAGCCCCAGTCCCCCGGCAGCTGGCAGCAGGCCCCCGCTCCCCAGGGGCAGCCCGCACCCCAGGGCTTCCCCGGCCAATCCCCGTTCTCCGAGGTGCTGTTCACCGGCGGGCCCACCGCACAACCCCTGCCCGCACAACCCCTGCCCGCACAGCCCCTGCCCGCACAGCCCGGCACACCGGAAGCCCCCCAGCCGGGCCAGCCAGGTCAGCCCGGCCAACCCGACCCCCAGGCCGCCCCCCTCCCGCCCGCCAACTGGCCGCCGCAGCAGCAGCCTCCGGCGGCGCCGCCAGCCCCTCAGCAGTAGGGCTTCAGAGGTCGAGACCAATGAGGGCCCGCTCCGTGACCCGCACGTCCCCGTGACGTGGCCGCGGAGCGGGCCCTCCGTGCGTCCCGGACCCCGTACGCCACGCCGCCCTGCCCCGTATTCCCGCAGCACAAACGGCACTTGACGTACCGTCGACGCCGCGCCCGCACGCCGTTGACATGTCCGGAAGAGCGCTGGTAGACCTTCGCCACACCCGTCTGCCGACCCATGATCCACCCGCCTCCCGGGCACGTACGAGCAAGTGACGCGCAAGTGACGACGTGAGGTCTCCGTCCATGGACACAAAGGGCACTACGAACGGCTCCACCCACGGCTCCACCCACGGCTCCACGAACGGCTCCACGAACGGCGCCATCCCCACCACCCGCCGCCGCCCCGCCCGCCGCCTCCTGGCGACCGGGGCCGCCGCCTTCGCCCTGCTGGCCGGAGCCGCCACCCCGCTGAGCCCGGCGCCGTCGCAGGCCCAAGCAGCAACCCGAGCAGCAACCCAAGCAGCAACCCAAGCCGCACCTCCGGCCAAGGCCCCAGCAGCCCCTCCCGCCCAGGTCAAGGCCGACGGCCAGAACCTCACCGTCGCCATCGCCCAGAGCGTCGATTCGCTCAGCCCCTTCCTGGCGACCAGGCTCTCCAGCACGACGCTCCTGCGGCTCGTCTACGACTACCTGACGAACTACGACGTCAAGGACGCGCACACCGTCCCCGCCCTCGCCACCGAGTGGAAGCCCTCTGCGGACAAGCTCACGTGGACGTACAAGATCCGCAAGGACTCCAAGTGGTCGGACGGGCAGCAGGCCACCGCCGCCGACGCCGCGTGGACCTTCAACAAGATGATGACGGACGAGGGCGCCGCCACCGCCAACGGCAGCTTCACCTCCAACTTCAAGACGGTCACGGCCCCCGACCCCGAGACCCTCGTCGTCACGCTCAAGAAGCCACAGGCGACGATGACGGCGCTGGACGTGCCGATCGTGCCGAAGCACGTGTGGGAGAAGGTCGGAGACTTCTCGAAGTTCAACAACGACGACAAGTTCCCGATCGTCGGCAACGGGCCGTACATCATCACCGACTACAAGACCGACCAGTACGTGAAGCTCAAGGCCAACAAGAACTTCTGGCGCGGCGCCCCCAAGTTCGAAGAGCTGACCCTGAAGTACTACAAGGACGGTGACGCGGCGGTCGCCGCACTGCGCCGCGGCGAGGTCGGCTTCGTACAGAACCTGACGCCCGCGCAGGCCGCGTCCCTGAAGTCCGAGCCGGACATCAAGGTCAACGACGCACCCGGCCGCCGCTTCTTCGCCCTCGCCACCAACCCGGGCGCCAAGGACAAGTCCGGGCGGAAGTTCGGCGACGGGCACCCGGCCCTGCTCGACCCGGCCGTCCGCAAGGCGCTCTTCCAGGCCGTCGACCGCAAGACGATCGTCGACAAGGTCTACCAGGGGCACGCCGTCGAGGGGCAGGGCTACCTCCCGCCGCGCTTCGCCGACTACCACTGGCAGCCGTCCCCCGAGCAGAAGATCACCTACGATCCGGCCGCCGCGGCCAAGACCCTCGACGACGCCGGCTACAAGAAGAACGCGGCGGGCAAGCGTGTCGGCAAGGACGGCAAGCCGCTCGACTTCCGCATCCTGTGCCACGCCATCGACCCCAACGACAAGGCGATCGGCAAGTACCTCCAGGAGTGGTGGGGCGCGCTCGGCATCGGCCTGAAGGTCGAATGCCTGGACGATGTCACCGACCCCTGGCAGAAGGGCAATTACGACCTCGCCTTCGACGGCTACTCGGTCAACCCGGACCCGGACTACGTCCTGTCGATCCACACCTGCGGAGCGCTGCCCACCTCGGCGGACGTCAGCGGCCAGACCGACAACTTCATCTGCGACAAGCAGTTCGACGACCTCTACGGCAAGCAGGCCGTCGAGTACGACAAGGCCAAGCGCGTCGACCTCGTCAAGCAGATGCAGTCACGGCTGTACGACACCGGGTTCATGAACGTGATGGTCTATCCGAACGCGGTGGAGGCGTACCGCACCGACCAGATCAAGTCGATCCTGACGATGCCTCAGGCGGCGGGCAACATCTGGGGCCAGGACGGCTACTGGAGCTGGTGGTCGGCGGAGCCGGCCGCCGGTGACAGCGGCGGCGACGGGGACGGCGGCACCTCGCCCACCGTCTGGATCATCTCCGGCATCGCCGTCCTGCTGGTCGCCGCGATCGCCGTCGTCACCGCCGTGCGCCGCCGCTCGACCGCAGAGGACCGCGAGTAGTCCACGTACGCCAACGGCCCGTCCAGTACCGCCACCAACGGCCTGTCCCGTACCGAAAACGGGCCCGCGATCGATCCGGAGGGACCCCACCCCACCATGAGCACCGCAAGCACCCCCGCCGTGGTGCGGGAGCCCGGCGGCGGCCCGGTGAAGTCCGGGCCGCCGCGCCGCGCCTTCGCGCGCGCCGCCGGGCCCAGGACCGCCTATCTGCTGTACGTCGCGGGGAAGCTGGGCGGCGCCGCCGTCTCGCTGTTCGCCGTGCTCGTCACCAGCTTCTTCCTGTTCCGGATCATCCCCGGGGACCCGGTGCGGGCGATGACGCACGGCCGGCGGGTCACCGACGAGCAACTGGCGTCGCTGCGCAAGCAGTTCGGGCTCGACCAGCCGATCTGGCAGCAGTTCACCGACTACTGCGGCAAGGCACTATCCGGCGACCTCGGCATCTCCTACCAATTCCACGCGCCGGTAGGGGAGTTGATCGCCGAGAAGTTCCCGGCGACGCTGCTGCTGACGGGCGTCGCCGTCCTCGTGTACTCGACGCTCGGGCTGCTGCTCGGCACGCGGTCCGCATGGCGGCACGGCGGGCTCGGCGACCGGCTGAACACCGGGATCGCACTGACCCTCTGGTCGATCCCGGGGTTCTGGCTCGGCCTGCTCCTGATCATCGTGTTCTCGGTGGGCATCGGGCCGATCCCGGGCATGTTCCCCACCGGCGGCATGGAGTCCGGCAACGAGACGGGATTCGCGCACGTCCTGGACGTCGCGCACCACATGGTGCTGCCCGTCCTCACCCTGGTCGCGGTCGGATACGCGCAGACGCTCCTGGTCATGCGCTCCTCGCTGCTCGACGAGATGGGCAGCGACTACCTGACGACAGCGCGGGCGAAGGGCCTGCGGGACTCCCTCGTACGCCGCAGACACGCCGTGCCGAACGCACTGCTGCCCACCGTCACCATGATCTTCATCAACCTGGGCCATGTGGCGGCCGGTTCGATCCTCGTCGAGACGGTCTTCTCCTGGCCGGGCCTGGGCGGGCTCTTCTACCAGGCGCTGAGCGTGCCCGATCTTCCCCTGGTGCAGGGCCTGTTCGTGGTCTTCGCGGGCGCGATGATCCTGATGAACCTCCTCGCCGACCTGCTGTATCCGCTGCTCGACCCCAGGGTGGGCCGATGACGACCGAATCCACCGGGGCGAGCGAGCCCACCGGGACGAGCGAACCCACCGGGGCGAGCGGGCCCACCGGGACGAACGATTCCCCCGGGGCCACCGATTCCCCCGAAGCCAAGCCCGTACGCCCCGCCACCGCCAAGTCCCTCGCACGGGCCCGCCGCCGCAGGTCCGCCGCCCGCTTCTGGAAGCAGTACCGGGCCCAGCGGGCCGGGCTGATCGGCCTCGCCGGGCTGCTCCTGATCGCCGCGATCGCCCTGGCGGCGCCGCTCCTCGTCGGCAGTGACGTACAGAACGTGACGAACGCCCCCGGCGAGGCCCTCGAATCGCCCAGCGGTCAATTCCCGCTGGGGACCGACCAGTTCGGTCGTTCCCTGTTCGGGCTGCTGCTGTACGGGGCGCGGGTCTCGCTCGCCGTCGGGCTGATGGCGGCGGCCCTGTCGGTGGCGATCGGCACGCTGGTCGGGATCCTGGCGGGGCACTTCGGCGGCTGGTTCGCCACGGTCGCAATGCGGGTCACCGACTGGCTCCTGGTGATGCCGGCCCTGGTGCTGGCGATCGTCCTGGCCACCGTGCTGTCGCACAGCATCTGGACGGTGGTGCTGGCGATCGGCGTCACCGCCTGGCCGACGACGGCCCGTCTCGTACGTGCGCAGACCCTGGCCGTCGAGTCGCGCCCCTACATCGAGCGCGCCCGTGCGCTCGGCGGCGGCCACACCCACATCATGACCCGGCACGTGCTGCCCAACGTGATGCCGCTCGTCCTCGCCCAGACCACCCTCGGCATCTCCAGCGCCATCCTCACCGAGGCCACCCTCGCGTTCCTCGGCCTCGGCGACCCGGACGTCGTCTCCTGGGGCGGCATGCTCCAGGACGCGCGCCAGGCGGGCGCGGTGTCGTCGGGGCACTGGTGGTACCTGGCGCCGCCAGGACTCGCCATCGCGCTCGTCGCCCTGGCCTTCACCCTGTGCGGGCGCGCCGTCGAGTCCGTACTCAACCCGAAGCTGGGGGTGTCCCGTTGAGCACACTGAAGACGCCGGGTGCGGCGCCGGTGCTGGAACTGAAGAACCTGCACGTCACGTACGGCAAGGACGTGCATGCGGTACGAGGCGTGGACCTCACCCTCGCGGCCGGGCAGAAGCTCGGCGTCGCGGGCGAGTCCGGCTGCGGCAAGTCGACCCTCGCGCTGGCCCTGCTGCGGCTGCTGCCGATGAGCGCGAAGCTGACCGGGGAGATCCTCCTCGACGGGGAGGACGTCCTCACCATGAAGTGGGGGCGGCTGCGGGCGGTCCGGTGGGCGGGGGCGTCGATCGTCTTCCAGGGTGCGATGCACTCGCTCAACGCGGTGCACCGCATCGGCGACCAGATCGCCGAACCGGTCCTGATCCACCGGCAGGCGACCCCGGCGGCGGCCCGCAAGCGCGCCCGTGCACTCCTCGAACAGGTCGGGCTGCCCGCCGCCCGCGCGGACGCCTACCCGCACGAGCTCTCCGGCGGCCAGCGCCAGCGCGTCATGATCGCCATGTCGCTGGCCTGCGACCCGCACCTGATCGTCGCCGACGAGCCGACCACGGCCCTGGACGTCATGATCCAGGCCCAGATCCTGCGCCTGATCGAGCAGTTGGTCGCCGACCAGGGCATCTCCCTGCTGATGATCAGCCACGATCTGGCGGTCCTCGCGGACACCTGCGACCGGCTGGCGGTGATGTACGCGGGGCGGGTGGTGGAGGAGGGGCCGGCCATGGACGTCTACAAGCGGGCCCAGCACCCCTACGGGCGCGCCCTGTCCGCGGCCTTCCCGCGCGTCGGCGATCTCGCGTCGCGGCGCGCGCCGCGCGGGCTGCCGGGCGATCCGCCGGACCCGGCGGACCTGCCGTCGGGGTGTACGTTCCACCCGCGGTGCGGGGTGGCGCTGGAGGCGTGTGCCACGGACGACCAGTTGCTGCGGAACGCGGGGCCTTTGCATTGGGCGGCGTGCGTGCATGTGGGGACGACGGTCCCGGCAGGGCCGGGGCCCTGAACGGTGCGGGTGCGTCGTGGCTGATCGCGCAGTTCCCCGCGCCCCTAAAAGCTAGCCCCCTAGCCCCGAGCCTCCTGATCCCGCTAGCCCCCAGGGAGCCACCGATGACCACCGCCCCCACCCCCCTCCTCTCCGCCGACGCAGTCCATCTGACCTTCCCCGGCCGCCACGGCGCACCCCCCGCCCGAGCCGTCGACGGCGTCGACCTCGCTCTCGCGCCCGGCGAGATCCTCGCCCTCGTCGGCGAGTCCGGCTGCGGCAAGACCACCCTCGCCCGCACCCTCCTCGGCCTGGCCCGCCCCACCTCCGGCCAGGTGGCGTTCGGCGGGGCCGCGCTCGACTACCGCTCGCGCGCCCTCAAGGCGTACCGCAAGCGCGTCCAGCTCGTCCTCCAGGACCCCAGCGGCTCCCTCAACCCCCGGCACACCGTGTACGACGCCGTCGCCGAGGGCCTCCGTATCCACGGCTACGACGGGGACGAACGCGCGGCCGTCGGCGAGGCCCTGTCCCGGGCCGGTCTCCGGCCGCCCGAGCGGTTCTTCCTGCGCTACCCGCACGAGCTCTCCGGCGGCCAGCGCCAGCGCGTCGTCATCGCGGGCGCCCTCGTCCTCGGCCCCGAACTCCTCGTCGCCGACGAGCCGGTGGCCTCCCTCGACGCCTCCGTGCGCGGCGAGATCCTCGCCCTGCTCCTCCAACTCCGGGACGAACTCGGTCTGTCCGCGCTCGTCGTCACCCATGACCTCGGCCTCGCCTGGAACATCGCGGACCGGGTGGCCGTCATGTACCTGGGCCGGATCGTGGAGAGCGGACCGGTGGAGGACGTCCTGACCTCGCCCCAACACCCGTACACACAGGCCCTGTTGTCGGTCTTGCCGGAGGCGGACGGCGCGCCGGTCGTGCTCACCGGCGAGCCCCCGGACCCCTCCCGCATCCCGTCGGGCTGCCGCTTCCACGCCCGCTGCCAGATCCTCGCCTCGGGCGAGGCGGAGGCGGCGGGCGTGGCCGACCAGTGCCGTACGGAAGCGCTGCCTGTGCTTCCCGCGCACAGCGACTCCCCCCAGGTCGCCTGCCACTGGGCGGCGGCGACCCGGGGGGCGTAGAAGAGGCGCGTCACAGAGTGACGTAGCAGAGCGGCAGCCGGACGACGCGGCGGGCCCGGACGCACCGAGGGGTGTGTCCGGGCCCGCCGCGTCGCTGTGACGCGCAGCCATCGTCAGGCGTTGTCGTCCTTCTTGCGGCCGAAGGAGTCCTTGACGCCCTCGGCCTTGTCCTTGGCCTTGTCGCGCATCTCCCCGGCCTTCGCCTTGAGCTGGTCGGTCTTCCCCTCGGCCTTCATCCGGTCGTTACCGGTGGCCTTGCCGCCCATCTCCTTGGCCTTGCCCTTGATCTTGTCGATGGTGTTCTCGCCGTCAGCCACGGGTCCTGCCTTTCACAGAGGTACAGAGGTACAGAAGTACGGACCCCGACCACGTTGCCGCAACAGGCCGCCTTCCGCATGTGGAGAGCACCCGGGCCCGGTGGTCGGAACGGGTGAATCACTCCACTCGTGCGAGTGTTTCCTGCCGCCTGCGTCCCTCCGGGCCCGAACGTAGGCCAAATGACTATGAACGGTTACGAAGACCACCCACGTGCACGGCCGTCCAGGCGTACGGTCATCGCCGCGACCGGCGCCGCCGCCCTCGTTCTCCCCGGCACCTCGGCCGCCACCGCCGCGTCCCCGCCCCACTCCCCCGGGCAGGCCCCCGCGCACGCCGCTGCCCAGGCCCCCGTGCCCCGCGACGTCTGCCGTGCCGTGGCCCGCGCCATCCTCGTACTCGACCGGCACCACCGGCCCCTGGTCCCCGGCTACGCGCGCATCCTCCTCGAAGAGGGCCTGCCGCGCAGCCGCCGCGCCCCCAAGAAGGTCCTGATCGTCGGTGCGGGGCCGGCGGGGATGGCCGCCGCGCACCTCCTTCTCCAGGCCGGTCACCAGGTCACCGTCATCGAGGCCAACGGCAACCGGGTCGGCGGCCGGATCAAGACCTTCCGCACCGGCGGCCACGAGAACGCCGAGCAGCCGTTCGCCGACCCCCTGCAGTACGCCGAGGCCGGTGCGATGCGCATCCCCGACAGCCATCCGCTGGTCACAGGGCTGCTGGACTCCCTCGGGCTCAAGCGCCGCCGCTTCCACCTGTCCGACGTGGACTCGCTCGGCAATCCCGCCCTCCGGACCTGGATCCTGGTCAACGGCGTCCGGGCCCGCCGCGCCGACTACCAGCGCGACCCGCGTGCGGTGAATCGCTCCTTCGGTGTTCCCGCACAGTACGAAACCGTGCCCGCCTCCGACATCGTGCGCACCGCGCTCGCGCCCGCCCGCGCGCTGATCGACGGGAAGAGCGGCGACGCGCTGGTCGAGGGCTGGGCGACGGTCCTCGAAACGTACGGCCACTGGTCGATGTACCGGTACCTGACGGAGCGGGCCAGGCTCGACGACGCGACGATCGACCTGATCGGCACGGTCCAGAACATGACGTCCCGGCTCCACCTCGGCTTCGTGCACAGCTTCCTGTCCGCGGCCCTGATCAGCCCCGACACCGTGTTCTACGAACTGCCCGGCGGCACCGCGACGTTCGCCGACGCGCTCTACGACCGGGTGCGGGACGCCGTACGGCTCGACCGGCGGGCGGTGCGCGTCGAGCACGGGCCGCGCGGGGTCGACGTGCACACTGTCTCCGAGGGCCGCGGCGGCGAGGAGACCGTGCAGGAGACCTTCCACGGCGACGAGGTGATCCTCACCGTGCCGTTCAGCGGGCTGCGCCACGTCACCTTCACGCCCGCCCTCTCGTACGGGAAGCGGCGCGCGGTGACCGAGGTGCACTACGACTCGGCGACCAAGGTGCTGCTGGAATTCTCGCGCCGCTGGTGGGAGTTCGACGAGGCGGACTGGAAGCGGGAGCTGGCTGCGGTGCGGCCCGGCCTGTACGACGCCTACCGGCGCGGCAGGGCCCCCGCCGACGGCACGCTGCTCGGCGCCCACCCCTCCGTACCGGACGGGCACATCTCGCGGAGCCAGCGGGTGCACTACGCGGCGCACCGGGCCACCCTGCACGAACAGCCGGAAGCGGCGCGGGTGATCGGCGGCGGGTCGACGACCGACAACCCCAACCGGTTCATGTTCGAGCCGTCGTACCCGGTGCCCGGCAGTGCGGGCGGAGTGCTGCTCGCCTCGTACAGCTGGGCCGACGACGCCCTGAAGTGGGACGCCTTCGACGACGAGGAGCGCTACCCGCGTGCGCTGGGCGGGGTGCAGGACGTGTACGGGCAGCGGATCGAGGTGTTCTACACGGGGGTCGGCAGGACCCAGTCGTGGATGCGCGACCCGTATGCGTACGGGGAGGCGTCGGTGCTGCTGCCCGGCCAGCACACGGAGCTTTTCCCGGACATCCCGGCGGCCGAGGGACGGCTGCACTTCGCGGGCTGCCACACCTCGGTCAAACCGGCCTGGATCGAGGGGGCGCTGGAGTCGGCGGTACGGACGGCGCTGGAGGTGCACACGGGGTGAGCGGCGGGGGCGGCTTTCGGACCGGACCGCCGAGGGGGCGGCCTCCGGACCGGACCGCCCCCTTCCCTTCCTGCCCCTTGCCTGCCCTTGCTGCTTCTACTTCGCGTCGGCGGCGGCGTCCGCGTCCGCGATCAGCGACCGCGACTGCTTCACGTCGTCCGCGATCGCTTCGAGCAGCGCGTCGATCGATTCGAACTTCGCCATTCCGCGCACGTACGCCAGGAATTCCACGGCCACGTGCAGCCCGTACAGATCAAGGCCGACGCGGTCGATGGCGTACGCCTCGACGGTCCGCTTCTTCCCCTCGAACTGCGGGTTCGTGCCCACCGAGATCGCCGCCGGCATCCGCTCGCCGTCGGCGGTCAGCCAGCCCGCGTACACCCCGTCGGCGGGGATCGCGGTGTGCGGCAGGGTCTCCACGTTGGCGGTCGGGTAGCCCAGCTCGCGGCCGCGCTGCTCGCCCCGTACGACCACGCCTTCGACGCTGTGCGGGCGGCCCAGGATCTCGGCGGCGCCCGCGACGTCGCCCTCGGCGACGAGGCGCCGGGTGAGCGTGGACGAGAACGGCTCGCCGCCGCCCGCCGCACCGCTCACGTACAGGTCGATGACCTCGACGCCGTAGTCGTACGTCGGACCCAGCTCGGAGAGGAACGCGACGTTACCGGCGGCCTTGTGCCCGAACCGGAAGTTCGGCCCCTCCACCACGAGCCGCGCGTGCAACTTGTCGACCAGCACCTTCACCACGAAGTCGGCGGGCGACAGCTTCGAGAACTCGGCGGTGAACGGCAGGATCAGCAGGGCGTCGACCCCCAGCTCCGCCATCAGCTCGGCGCGCCGGTGGTGCGGGGCCAGCAGCGGCGGGTGGCTGCCGGGACGCACGACCTCGCTCGGGTGCGGGTCGAAGGTCACCACGACGGACTGCACGCCCAGTTCGCGGGCGCGCTCCACCGCCCGCCCGATGATCAGCTGGTGCCCTCGGTGCACGCCGTCGTAGGAGCCGATGGTGACGACGCTGCGTCCCCAGTCCTGGGGGATGTCCTCCAAGCCACGCCAGCGCTGCACTGTGACCGCTCCTTGTACGTCTCTTGTACGTGATGTGGGCTGCCCGGAGGTCCGGACGGACCCCGAAGCCTGCTCTTACGCAGGTCTAAGACTGCCATGCCCACGCCCGGCACCCCGCATCGGTGCCCCGTCCTCGCCCCCGCCCTCCCTCGCGGGCGGCGACGCCTCGGCCAGTGCCTGCACCGTCCGCCGCGCGCTGGGGCCGACCAGGGCCGCCCACTGCTGCGGCGCCCCGGCCAGCCACTCGGCGACCAACCGGGCGAATCCGGGCACCTCGCGGGCCAGCGCCACGAGCCGCCGGTCAAAGCGCGTCGCCCCCTCAGGCGTCCGGACGAGCAGCACCCCGGCCCGCCGCACCAGCTCCCGGGTCCGCTCCTCGTCCCGGGCCCCCGCCCCGCGCGCGGCGGCCCCGAGCACGGCGTCCAGCACAGCCTGTTCCCGCCCCTCCCACTCCTCCCGCTCCTGAAACTGCTCCTGGAACCGTTCCCACTGCTGGTACTCCTCGTACTCCATGAGTACGTCGAGGAGCTCGGCCCGCAGCGCCCGGGACACGGCCGTCCCCGGTGCGGCCAGCACCGGCGCCAGCGCACTCCTCACCTGCCACGCCCTCCCCCGCAGCGCCCCGCTCACCAGCGGAAACAGCACGGCCCGCGCATCGGGGCCTCTCTCCAGCCGCGCCTCGACGTAAGCGGCCACGTACCCGGCCCCGTCCGGGCACCGCGCCACGTACTCGGCGACGAGGGCCGCGACGCGCGGTGCGAGAGCGGGCGTGTCCACACCCGCGAGGGCGGCCAGCACTTCCCCCGCCCGGGAGTCGGCGGCGTGCAGCCCGGTCCTGAGGGCGGCGAGGGCGGGCTCCGGGTGCGTGCCCAGCGCGGCGACGAGCGCGTCCGCGGGCACCCGCGGCTCCCCGACGACGAACGCGGCCACGGCACGCGGCAGAAACCGCGACCGCGAAGCGGGATCCCGTACGAGAAGTGCCAGCGCCGCCCCGTGCAGGCTCAGGTCCTCCCCCCGTGCCAGCAGCGCGAGCGCGGCGAACCGCAGCAGCTCCCGGTCCGCGGCCCCGGCCGCATGCGGGGCCACCACGCCCCCGTAGAAGGCGGCGGCCACCCGCCGCTCGGCCCGCCCGTCGTGCGCCCACCGGCCGACGGCCCGGCACAGCGCGGCGGGCTCGTCGGCGGCGAGGGCGCGCAGCAACTCATCGGCTCTCGGACGTCCCGCCTCCACCAGCGTCTCGACGAGATCGTCGATCGCGAGGCCGCGGTGCGTGTGCAGCACCACCTGCGCGACCTCGGCGACGGTGAGCCCGGCCCCGCCCGGCAGCACCCGACCGTCCCCGAACCACCCGCACAGCAGCACCTGCACCCGCCGCACGTCGGCGACGAGCAGACGCACGAGCGCGTCGAGATACCGGGGGCGGGGGGCGGGCAGCGGCACGCCGGGGGGCGAGTGCTGCTCCTCCGGCACCGGCACCCCGTCCGCGAGCACCAACACCCTCAGCAGGTCGACCCGTTCGGCCAGGTCGACCTCGACCCGCTCCCAGAACCAGGGCCCGAACCGGCCGAGCCCACCGAGCCCCTGCGGCCCGCCCGCGCGCAGCGAGCGCGCGGTGACCGCGGCGGCGAGCTCCTTCAGCACGGTGCTGTACGGCCCGACGTCGGGCACCCGCAACAGGGTCTCCGCGAGAAGCTGGGCGCCCCACCACTGGGCGTCGGCGCTCTCCTCGCCCTCCAGAACCTCCAGTGACGCGATCAACTCGCTCATGCACAGGACGAGTTCGGCGGTACCGACATTCCGCTCCAGCAGAAGCATGGCCTCCACCACGGGCCCAATCCGATGCCGAGGCACGGGCAACACCCGCGCGACCCCCTCACCACAGGGCGGGTGCACCGCCTGCACTGTGGGGGCCGAGGTCCGGGGCTGCGCCCCGTGCACGGCCTGCGGCCGCGCGTCCTCACACGCCGGACGGGCCGGTACTTCGCAGCGCCCCCAGGTTCGGGAAGGGGCGGGGAGGGGGCCGCTCCGCACCACGGCCCCCGCACCCGTCCCCCGATGCACCAGCCCCTCCACCGCCTCCCCCAAGTCCAGGTGCGCCCCCTGCACCCAGTCCCCCACCTCCTCGTGGGCGAACCGGTACCCGGTGCCCGCCGGCACCAGTACCCCTTCCGTCAGCACCGCCGACGCCCAGCCCGTACGCCACGGGAAGATCTCCTCGAAGGACTCCCTGTCCAACTCCCCCTGCCCGGGACCCAAGCACCGCCGTGCCGCCTCGTGCACCCGGCCGGACACCTCCGCCGCCAGTCGCCTCACGGCGCTGCCCCGCAGCGCCGGACGCCGGCCGGCAGCCACTCGTACCGCCACCCGTAGACACACCAGACCCAGGTACGCCTCGAAGACCTCCTCCCGCGTCGGGCACCCCTGCGCCGCGCCTCCCGGCAGAGCCGCCCGCACCTCCGACAGCAGCCGCAGGGTCAGCGGATGCCGGGCGTCGGACTCCTCGAGCGCCCCGTCCTCGATCCCGTACCGTTCCCGTGCGCGGGCCGCCTCCGCTTCGTCGAAATCACCCACAAGGACCGCCGGAGGCAGCCGTTCCGCCTGTACCGGGTGCAGGATCTCCGGGGGAAACAGCGCCCCGGCCTGCTCCCAGTGCTCCGGCCTGCACGCGATCACCAGGCGCGCCCCGCACTCCCTCAGCCAGCCCGCCGTCCCCGCCGTCCACTCGGCGAGCCGGTGGGCGAGTACGGGCGGCATCTCCTCGGGCCCGTCCAGGAGTACGAGCAGGGGCCGGCCGGCGTCCCGCGCCAGCCGCGCCACCCGCTCCGGCGTGGCCACGCCCATGTCCCCCGGCGTCCCGGACGCGGCGACGATCCGCCCCGCCTGCGCCAGCGTCCGCCCGATCGCGGCCGCGACCGACGCGTCCCCGTCCCGCAGGTCGGCCCCGCGCAGCCATACGGTCGGCGCGGGCCCGGCCCCGCAGGCCCGCCGCGCGGCGAGTGCCGCGAGCTCGGTGGTACGTCCGGTCCCGGGCGCACCCACAAGACCGAGCACCGCCGCACCTCCCGAACCACCTGCCCCACCGGCCGCGAAGTCCGCGAACTCCCTTACCAGCCAGTCCCGTTCGACGGACTCCCGCCAGACGCCCGGCCCGCCCACGGACCCCACCGACGCGGCCGTCAGCTGCAGCGCGCCCGCCAGATTCAGGTCCTCCCCGTACGCGGGCACGCTCGCCGCGTTCCGCCGCAGCAACTCCCCCAGCGGGCCGTCCGCCCTGCCTGCGAGAGGTACGGCGTAACCGGCCGCCGCGTGCGCGTGTGGGGTCTCCCCTGCTCGAACGAAGTGGAGAGCTTGGGGAAGCAGCGAGGTCCCGACCACGGCGAGCACCGCCCCGGTCTCCGCGTCGAGCACGGGCCCGCCGACCGCCGCCCCGCCCAGCCGCAGCGCGTCGCTCCCCGCCGTCCCCATCGCCAACTCCATTGCGGAGTCCAGGAGATGGAAGCGGTCGGTCGCCGTGTACGTCACGGGCGCCGCCCCCAGCACCCGCGCCTCCCGCCACCCCCCGGCCACCAGCCGTACGTACGTCCCGACCGCGGTCTCCGTCCGCCCGCTCACCGGCAGCGGGCGCACACCGAGCCCGTCGGTGTGTACGAGCGCGAGGCCCTGCTCCGGCAGCGGGGTGATGGCGTCGGCCTCGGCGAGACAGGTACGGTCGCCCGGGGCGTGCAGGACGAGACGGCTCAGCCCGTCGACGCTCTCGTGACTGGTGACGACGGTGCCCAGGTCGTCCGCGACGAAGCCGGTGCCGCGCGGCCGCCCGGCAAGGTCGCAGATCCGCACCAGCACGACCGGCGGAACCGGCCGGGTCCCGTCGTCCGCCATAAAGGATCACCCCCTGCCCACGACCGTAGGCAGAGGATGATCAGTTGCAGAAGAACGCCTGGCGAAAGCGCCCCCCGTCACTCCCCGTATTCACTCCGAGCGCCCGCCCGAAGGGGTGAATCGAGCACCGGAAACGGACAGACCCAAGGCAGGGGGAATGGGGGGGGAGCGGGAGGAAACCGTGGAGCGGGCCACCCGCTCCACGGTTTCGCCGACGCCCCTCAGGGAGCGCCCCTCAGAGGCGCCCCATAGGGGCGCGGGGAACTGCGCGCCCAGCCCGAACCCGCACCGGACAACGCCCCGAAAACCCCTCAGCCGAAGACAGCCAAACTCTTCGCCTTGCCCCGCTGCTCCTCGACCAACGCAAGAAAGCGCCCGTCGGGCCCGTAAACGGCCACCGGGTTGCGCTCGTGCGCCGGCATGTCGATCCGCACACCGTTCATGATCAGCGCGGCCCGCTTCTCGTCGACGTCCCACCTCGGAAACGCCGCTGCCGCCGCGTCCGCGATCGGCATGACGGTCAGCTCCTCCTGGTGCGCCTCCAGGGTGCGCGCCCCGTCCAGACCGTAGGGACCGACCCGGGTGCGCCGCAGCGCCGTGAGGTGGCCGCCGACGCCGAGTCCGGCGCCCAGGTCGCGTGCGAGGGCGCGGATGTACGTGCCGGACGAGCAGACCACCGAGACGACCAGGTCCACGACGGGCGTGCCGTTCTCCGCGACCGCCGGGCGCACGTCGTACACCTGGAAGGAGGAGACGGTCACCGGACGTGCCGGGATCTCGAAGTCCTCGCCCTCGCGGGCCCGCTTGTACGAACGCTTGCCGTCGATCTTGATGGCGCTGACCTTGGACGGCACCTGCATGATGGCGCCGGACAGCTCCGCGACGCCTGCGTCGATGCCCTCGCGGGTGACGCCGGAAGCGTCGGTGGACGAGATGATGTCGCCCTCGGCGTCGTCCGTGAGGGTGTCCTGGCCGAGCCGGATGGTGCCCAGGTACTCCTTCTCGGTCAGCGCGAGGTGGCCGAGCAGCTTGGTCGCCTTCTCGACACCCAGCACCAGAACCCCGGTCGCCATCGGGTCGAGTGTGCCGGCGTGGCCGACCCGGCGGGTCTTGGCGATCCCGCGCATCTTCGCGACGACGTCGTGCGAAGTGAAGCCGGACGGCTTGTCGACAATGACAAGTCCGTCCGGCGTCTTGCTCACTACTGCGTTGCTCATGCGGTGGCGTCGTCCTCGTCGTCGTCACCGGGCTTCTTGTACGGGTCCGGGTCGCCGGCGAACGTGGCGTCGGAGGACACCTCGCGCACCTTGGCGTCGGAGGCCCGCGCCTTGTCGAGCAGGCTCTCGATCGTCTTGGCGTTCTCCGGGAGCGCGTCCGCGACGAACGTCAGGGTCGGCGTGAACTTGGTGCCGGCCGCCGCCCCGACCGCCGAGCGCAGGACGCCCTTCGCACTCTGGAGTCCGGCCGCCGCGCTGGCGCGGTCCTCGTCGTCGCCGTACACCGTGTAGAAGACCGTGGCCTCCCGCAGGTCACCGGTGACGCGGGTGTCCGTGATCGTCACGTGCGTCCCCAGACGCGGGTCCTTGACCCCGCGCAGCAGCTTTTCGGCGACGACCTGCTGAATGAGGTCCGCCAGCTTCTTCGCCCGAGCGTTGTCGGCCACTGGTCCTTCTCCTTGTTTATTACACGCTTGACGTGCTCAGTCTTCGTCACTGTGGAGCCGCCGCCGTACCGACAGCAACTCCACCTCGGGCCGGGCGGCCACCATGCGCTCGCACCGGTCCAGTACGTCTGTGAGGTGCCCCGTGTCACCCGCCACCACCGCGAGCCCGATCTCGGTCCTGCGGTGGAGGTCCTGGTCGCCCACCTCCGCCACGCTGACCGCGAACCTGCGGTGCAGCTCGGCGACGATCGGCCGGACGATGGAGCGTTTCTCCTTCAGCGACCGTACGTCGCCGAGCAGGAGGTCGAAGGACAGAGTCCCCACATACATGTGTGTCCGGATGTCCCGCCGGTTCGGGTTCGTGTACCACTGCCACTGCTTGGCAGGGACACAAGAACCGTACACGCAACGGCCGGGGCCGCTCGACGGAAATAATCTCCGCCGAGCGGCCCCGACCGCGCTGACATCAGGGGCTCAGCCCCGGACTCACGGTTCTCGCTACACGGTGCTCAGCCGCGCGGCTTCTCCCGCATCTCGTACGTCGCGATGACGTCGTCGATCTTGATGTCGTTGAAGTTGCCGAGGTTGATACCGCCCTCGAACCCTTCGCGGATCTCGGTGACGTCGTCCTTGAAGCGGCGCAGACCCTGGATGTTGAGGTCCTCCGCGACGACCTTGCCGTCGCGGATGAGGCGCGCCTTGGTGTTGCGCTTGACCTCGCCGGAGCGGATGAGAACACCCGCGATGTTGCCGAGCTTGGACGAGCGGTAGATCTCGCGGATCTCCGCGGTACCGAGCTCGACCTCCTCGTACTCCGGCTTGAGCATGCCCTTGAGCGCTGCTTCGATCTCCTCGATGGCCTGATAGATCACCGAGTAGTAGCGGACGTCGACGCCCTCGCGCTCGGCCATCTGCTGAGCACGGCCGGCCGCACGGACGTTGAATCCGATGACGATGGCGTCGGAACCCGTCGCCAGGTCGATGTCGGACTCGGTGACCGCACCCACACCACGGTGCAGGACGCGGATGGAGACCTCGTCGGAGACTTCGAGCTGGAGCAGCGAGGACTCGAGAGCCTCCACCGAACCGGACGCGTCGCCCTTGATGATGATGTTGAGGTCCTGCACCAGACCGGCCTTGAGGGCCTCGTCCAGGTTCTCCAGGGAGAACCGGACGCCACGGCGGGCGAAGGCCGCGTTCCGCTCACGAGCGGCACGCTTCTCGGCGATCTGACGAGCCGTACGGTCCTCGTCGACGACGAGGAAGTTGTCGCCGGCGCCGGGGACGTTGGTGAGGCCCAGCACCAGGACGGGGGTCGAGGGACCCGCTTCCTGGACGTTGTTGCCCTTGTCGTCGAGCATGGCGCGCACTCGGCCGTAGGCGTCGCCCGCAACCATCGTGTCGCCGACGCGGAGCGTACCGCGCTGGACGAGGACGGTGGCGACAGCGCCGCGGCCCTTGTCGAGGTGGGCCTCGATCGCGATGCCCTGTGCGTCCATCTCGGCGTTCGCCCGGAGGTCGAGCGAAGCGTCCGCGGTCAGGATGACCGCTTCCAGCAGGGCCTCGATGTTGAGGCTCTGACGGGCCGAGATGTCGACGAACATCGTGTCGCCGCCGTACTCCTCCGCCACCAGACCGAATTCGGTGAGCTGACCGCGCACCTTGACCGGGTCTGCGCCCTCGACGTCGATCTTGTTGACCGCGACGACGATCGGGACACCGGCGGCCTTGGCGTGGTTGAGCGCCTCGATCGTCTGCGGCATCACACCGTCGTTGGCCGCGACCACGAGGATCGCGATGTCGGTGGACTTCGCACCACGGGCACGCATGGCGGTGAACGCCTCGTGGCCGGGGGTGTCGATGAAGGTGATGCGACGCTCTTCGCCGTTGACCTCGGCGCCGACCTGGTACGCACCGATGTGCTGCGTAATGCCACCGGCCTCGCCCGCAACGACGTTCGTCTTGCGGATCGCGTCCAGAAGGCGGGTCTTACCGTGGTCGACGTGACCCATGACGGTCACGACCGGCGGACGGGAGACGAGCATGTCCTCGCCGCCCTCGTCCTCGCCGAACTCGATGTCGAAGGACTCGAGAAGCTCTCGGTCCTCCTCCTCCGGGCTGACGATCTCGAGGATGAAGTTCATCTCGTCCGCGAGCAGCTTGAGCGTCTCGTCGGAGACGGACTGCGTGGCAGTGACCATCTCGCCGAGGTTCATCATCACGCCGACGAGCGACGCCGGGTTGGCGTTGATCTTCTCGGCGAAGTCGGTGAGCGAGGCACCGCGCGACAGGCGGACGGTCTGTCCGTTGCCGCGAGGCAGCATCACGCCGCCCACGGACGGGGCCTGCATGGCCTCGTACTCCTGGCGCCTCTGACGCTTCGACTTGCGACCACGGCGCGCGGGACCGCCGGGGCGGCCGAAGGCGCCCTGCGTGCCACCACGTGCGTTGGGACCACCGGGACGGCCGGCGAAGCCGGGACGTCCACCGCCGCCGCCACCGGGACGACCGGCGAAGCCGCCGCCACCGCCGCCGGGACCGGCCGGACGGCCTGCGAAGCCGCCACCGCCGCCACCCGGACGACCGGCGAAGCCGCCGCCGCCACCGGGACGACCAGCACCGCCACCGCCACCGGGACGGCCTGCGCCGCCACCGGGACCGCGACCGCCGGGACCGCCACCAGGACGGGGGGTACCGGCAGCCGGACGCTGCGGCATCATGCCCGGGTTCGGGCGGTTACCTGCGGGAGCGCCACCGGGGCGCGGGGCACCACCCTGCGGGCGGGGCATGCCACCGGGGCTCGGACGGCCTGCGCCGCCCTGGCCACCCTGCGGACGCGGAGCGCCGCCGGGGCCGCCCTGCGGACGCGGGGCGCCACCGGGCGCACCGGCACCGCCGGGACGGGGCGCGCCACCCGGACGGGGCGTCTGCGGACGCGCCATGCCGGTGGAACCGCCGGAGGTGAAGGGGTTGTTGCCGGGGCGGGGACCCGAGGGACGGGCGCCGCCGGGGCGCGGGGCGCCCTGACCGGCCGGACGTGCGGGGCGGTCTCCGCCGCGCTCGCCACCACGGTTGTCGCGCTGGCCACCCTCACGGGGGGCGCTCTCACGCTGGGCCGGGGCCGGACGGGCCGGACGCGGACCGGGCGTGGCACCGGCGGGACGCGCGGCCTGCGGCGCTGCCGGAGCAGCGTCCTGGGCCGGGGCGTTCTGAGCCGGGGCGGGCGCGGAGAACTCGGCCTGCGGCACCGGGGTGACCGGAGCCGGCTTGGCCACTGCGGGCTTGGGGCCCGGACGCGGACCGGCGGCCGGGGCCGGGGTCGTCGCGGCGGGGGCCGTGGGCTCGCTCTTGGGGGCCTCGGCGGCGGCCGGCTTGGGGGCCGGTGCGCCGGGCTTGGGGGCGCCGGGGCGGGGAGCCGCCGCCGATGCCGGGGTTGCCGCGGACGGGGCCGCGGGCTTGGCAGGCGTCGCCTTGCGGGGCGCGCCGGGCTTTGCTGCGGACTTGCCGGCGTTGCCGCCGGGACCCTGCAGTGCGTCAGTCAACTTGCGTACAACCGGCGCCTCGATCGTCGAGGACGCCGAACGGACGAATTCACCAAGTTCTTGGAGCTTGGCCATGACGACCTTGCTCTCAACACCGAACTCCTTGGCGAGTTCGTATACCCGGACCTTAGCCACTTCGCTCCTTTTAGGTCCGGGTTGAACGCCGGACCGTCGCTACTTCATGGGCGTACTCATCGCGTACTCATCGAGTGCTCATCGCAATCTCGACCTACTTCCAACTCGCGAGGTACCTGACCGCACGGGGACCCGTGCCGTTCGTTTGTTACGTCTTACGGTGTCGCCTGCTCGACGTACCGCGCCACGTATTTCTCCAGTGGCGCGGTATCCAGCGGGCCCTGGCCCCGAAAGGCCCGGGGAAACGACCGGCGGCGGACCGCCAGGTCGTAACAGGCAGAGGCGGGGTGTACGTAAGCACCCCGGCCGGGCAGCGTACCGCGAGGATCGGGGACGCATTCACCCTCGATCATCACGATGCGCAGCAGATCGCTCTTGGCCGCTCGCTCCCTGCAACCCACACAGGTTCGCTCAGGGCATGCGCCGGTATGCGTTTGGCCAGACACGACTAAGTCTACCTCCCCGCACCGACCTCACCCCTTTGGGGCAAGAATCGAAAGCCTGCTCGCTCAAGATTGGTCCAAAAAACGATGTGGCCCGGGTCTCACCCGGGCTCACCTCGTCACGTACGGCACGGTCAGCCGCGGTCGTCCCGGCGGTCCCGTCCCTCACCGCTGTCACGCCGGTACTCGCCCGGCTCCTCGCCCTCACCGAGCTCCTCGGTGTCGGGGCGGATGTCGATGCGCCAGCCGGTGAGGCGGGCGGCGAGGCGGGCGTTCTGGCCCTCCTTGCCGATGGCGAGCGACAGCTGGTAGTCCGGCACGGTCACCCGGGCGGAGCGCGTCGACATGTCGACGACCTCGACCTTGGAGACCCGGGCCGGGGACAGCGCGTTGGCGACCATCTCGGCCGGGTCGTCGGACCAGTCGACGATGTCGATCTTCTCGCCGTGCAGCTCCGCCATGACATTGCGCACACGGCTGCCCATCGGGCCGATGCAGGCGCCCTTGGGGTTGATGCCGGAGCGTGTCGAGCGGACCGCGATCTTGGTGCGGTGACCGGCCTCGCGGGCGATGGCCTCGATGACCACCGAACCGTCGGCGATCTCCGGGACCTCCAGCGCGAAGAGCTTCTTGACCAGGTTGGGGTGCGTGCGCGACAGGGTCACGGACGGGCCGCGGACGCCCTTGGCGACGCGGACGACGAAGGTGCGCAGGCGCAGGCCGTGCGTGTACTCCTCGCCGGGGACCTGCTCCTGCACCGGCAGGATGGCCTCCAGCTTGCCGATGTCGACAAGTACGTTCTTCGGGTCCTTGCCCTGCTGGACCAGGCCGACGACGACCTCGCCCTCGATGCCGGCGTACTCGCCGAAGGTCTGGTCGTCCTCGGCGTCGCGCAGACGCTGCAGGATGACCTGCTTGGCGGTGCTGGCGGCGATGCGGCCGAAGTCGTCCGGAGTGTCGTCGAACTCCTTGGGCTCCTGGCCCTCTTCGAGGTCCGCCGGGTCCTCCTTCGCCCACACCTTGATCGAGCCGCTCTCACGGTCGAGCTTCACGCGGGCACGGCGGAAACTGCCGTCGGTGCGGTGGTAGGCGATGAGGAGGGCCTGCTCGATCGCCTCGACCAGTACCTCGAAGGAGATCTCCTTCTCCCGTACCAGACCCCGCAGGGCGCTCATGTCGATGTCCACGGCTACGCCTCCTCTTCCTTCTCGTCGGTCACGTCTTCTTCGTTCTGGTCCTTGCGGTTGAACTCGACCTCGATGCGGGCCTTCGCGATGTCGGCGAATTCCACGCGGCGGGCGGTGGGCTTGCGCCCCTTCACGCCCGGCACTTCCAGGTCGAGCCCGGCCTCGTCGACGACGAGGATGCGGGCGATCAGCTCGGCGTCGTCGGTCAGCGTGAGCTTCACGAGGCGGCCGACGGCCCGTACGTAGTGGCGGTGCTCGGTGAGCGGGCGGTCCGCGCCCGGGGAGCTGACTTCGAGGACGTACTCCTCGTCGCCCATCGCGTCGCTCTCGTCGAGCTTCTCGGAGATCGCGCGGCTGACCTCGGCACACGCGTCGAGCTCGACGCCCTCCTCCGAGTCCACGACGATCCTCAGCATGCGGCGCCGGCCCGCCCGGGACACCTCGATCTCTTCAAGATCCAGGTCCTTCGCGGCGACCAGCGGTTCCAGCAGTTCGCGCAGCCTGTCGCTCTGGGTGGTGCTCATCCGGGTGACTCCTCGGCCGCGTGTGCTGTTGTCTGTTTCGTCGTGTGTCAGGTCAAAGGGTATCCGGTCCGGAGGGGTGTTGCCGTCCGCCCGACCCACACCGCAGGTACGCTCGCCTGCGGTGATCACCCCGGGACCGAGGGAGACGGACACAGTGCGCACGCCCACCACTCGCAGACGTGCGCTGGCCTGGAGCGGGGCCGCCGCGGCGGGCCTGCTGGCCGGCTGCTCGGACGGCGGTGCTTCTTCCGGTTCCGCCGGTACGGAGACGAGCCGGGACACGAGTACGACCGTACGGAAGGCCGCGCTGCGCCTGCGCGAGAGAGCGGCCCGTACGAGCACGGACCTGCTCGCCCACTACGACGCCCTGCTGAAGAAGCACCCCGGCGAGGCCGCACGTCTGAAGCCGCTGCGCGCGGAGGTCGCCCGGCAGGCGCAGGTGCTGCGCGGCAGCGGCCGGGCGTCCGCAGGGACCGCGCCGGTGAGCATGGCCGCCGAATCGAAGGCCGCCGTGCGCGAGCTGGCCGATGCCGAGCAGCGGGCCTCCGACGCGCAGCTGGCCGCGGTGGTCCGGGCCACCCCCGAACTGGCCCGGCTGCTGGCGTCGGTGGCGGCGGCGGGCGCGGTCCACGTGTACCTGCTGACGGACGGAGCTTCCGCATGAGCACCCTGGACGCGGCGCAGGCCGCACTCGCCGCCGAGCACGCGGCGGTGTACGGGTACGGGGTCGTGGGCGGCCGGATCGGCGACAAGCGGCGGGCCGAGGCGCGCGAGGCGTACGACGCGCACCGCGCCAGGCGCGACGCGCTGGCCCGCACGGTGCACGACCTGGGCGGGAAGCCGGTGGTCTCGGAGGCCGCGTACGCGCTGCCGTTCCCGGCGGCGGACACCGCGTCGGCGGCAAGGCTGGCCGCCGTCCTGGAGGACCGGGTGGCCGGGGTGTACGCGGACCTGGTGCGCGCCTCCGAGGGCCCGCTGCGGCGCGAGGCCGCCGGGGCGCTGCGCGAGGCGGCGGTGCGGGCGGTCCGCTGGCAGGGCGGCAGCGTAGCCTTTCCTGGGCTCGCCGAACTGACCACTTCGGTACGCGAAGGCGTGTGAGTCCTCCGAATCGAAGGAGAACACCCCACCTATGGCTTTCGAACCGTCTGGGCGCCTGGTGAAGGCGCTGGGCGAGGCGCAGGGGGAAACGGCCGCCGCCGACTGGCTGGGGCAACTGCCGACGCTGGCTCAGGAGGCCGTCGCCGCCCGGGAGTTGACGGTCGAGCGCGTACAGGCGCCCGGCGGCCGGAGCAGCATGGTGGTGCTGGTCCGGCGCGCCGACGGAAGCCACGGAGCGCTGAAGCTCGCGCCCGGGGCGGCCCACCCGGAGCGGGAGCGGGCGGCGCTCGCCCACTGGGACGGCTGGGGCGCCGTACAGCTCGCCGACGACCCGGCCGCGGGCGACGGCGCCCTCCTCCTCGAACGGCTGCACTGCGAGGTGTCGCTGCGTTCGCTGCCGGAGGCGAAGGCGCTCCTGGAGGCCGCCGGAGTCGTACGAAAGCTGTGGGTGGCGCCCGCCGACGCGCACCCCTTCGAGACCGTCGAGGAGCGCACGGCCCGTCAGTGCGCACCGATGCGCGAGGCTCCCGGGGAGCTGACCCCGCTGGTCGACGCGGCCCTCGCGGCCCGCGACGAGTTGGTGGCCGCCTCCCCCGAACTCCTCCTCCTGCACGGCAACTTCAGGCAGGGAAAGGTGCTCGGCGGCGACCGCACACCGTGGCTGGCGGTCGGCCCCGATCCCCTGGTGGGCGAGCGCGCCTACGACCTGGCACGCCTCGTCCGCGACCGTATCGACGACCAGATCGCGACCGCGGCGGGATCCCCCGCCACCCGCCGCCGGATCAACCGGCTGGCCGACTCCCTCGACGTGGACCGGGAGCGGCTGCACGGCTGGACACTGTTCCGCGCGGTCGAGTCGGGGACGCGGGCGCTGGCGGCGGGACGGACCCAGGACGGCGAGATGCTGCTGGAGTTCGCGAGCTGGCTGTAGGCGGGCTTCCCGCGACGCAGGAGGGGCCCGCACTCGTGACGAGTGCGGGCCCCTCCTGCGTGCGTCTATGCGGTCAGACGGGCGATGGCCTCGTCGACCGTCAGTTCCTCGCGCTCGCCGGTGCGGCGGTCCTTCAGTTCCAGGACGCCGTCGGCGGCGCGGCGGCCGGCGACCAGGATCTTCGGGACGCCGATCAGCTCGGAGTCGGTGAACTTCACGCCCGGCGAGACGCCGGGGCGCTCGTCGACCAGGACGCGCAGACCGGCCTGCCCCAGCTTCTCGGCGACCTCGACGGCCAGCTCCGTCTGGAGCGCCTTGCCCGCCGCGACGACGTGCACGTCGGCCGGGGCGATCTCGGCGGGCCAGCACAGGCCCTTGTCGTCGGCGGACTGCTCGGCGAGGGCGGCCACGGCGCGCGAGACGCCGATGCCGTACGAGCCCATGGTCACGCGGACCGGCTTGCCCTGCTGGCCGAGTACGTCGAGGGAGAACGTGTCGGCGTACTTGCGGCCGAGCTGGAAGATGTGGCCGATCTCGATGGCGCGGTCCAGCTTGAGGCCGGTGCCGCACTTGGGGCACGGGTCGCCCTCTTCGACGACGACGACGTCGAGGTAGTCGTCGACCTCGAAGTCGCGGCCGGCGACGACGTTCTTGGCGTGCGTGTCGGCCTTGTTGGCGCCGGTGATCCAGGCGGTGCCGGGAGCGACGCGGGGGTCGGCGATGTAGCGGACCTTGGCGAGGCCCTGCGGTCCGACGTAGCCGCGTACGAGGTCGTCACGGCCCTCAAAGTCCTCGGCGGTGACCAGCTCGACCACGGCCGGGGCGAGGTGCTCGCCCAGCTTGCCGAGGTCGACCTCGCGGTTGCCCGGGACGCCGACCGCGACGATCTCGCCGTCGATCTTCACCAGGAGGTTCTTCAGGGTCGCGGAGGCGTCGACGCCGAGCTGGGCGGCGAGGGTCTCGATGGTGGGGGTGTCGGGGGTGGCGATGTCCTCGGCGGCGGGGTGCGCGGCGCCTTCGACGGGGGTGAGCGCGAACGTGACGGCCTCGGTGTTCGCGGCGTAGTCGCAGTTCGGGCAGTCGGCGAAGGTGTCCTCGCCGGCGGCGGCCGGGGCGAGGAACTCCTCGGAAGCGGAGCCGCCCATGGCGCCGGAGACGGCGGACACGATGCGGTGGTCCAGGCCGAGACGGTTGAAGATCTTGATGTACGCCTCGCGGTGCAGGCGGTAGGACTCCGCCAGGCCCTCGTCGGTCGTGTCGAAGGAGTACGAGTCCTTCATCTGGAACTCACGGCCGCGGAGCACGCCGGAACGGGGACGGGCCTCGTCGCGGTACTTGGTCTGGATCTGGTAGAGCATCACCGGCAGGTCCTTGTAGGACGAGCACTGGTCCTTGACCGTCTGGGTGAAGATCTCCTCGTGCGTGGGGCCGAGGAGGTAGTCGGCACCCTTGCGGTCCTGGAGGCGGAAGAGGAGATCGCCGTACTCCTCCCAGCGGCCGGAGGCCTCGTACGCCTCCTTGGGGAGGAGCGCGGGGAGCAGCACCTCCTGGGCGCCGATGGCGTCCATCTCCTCGCGCACGACGCGCGAGATGTTGTCGAGGACCTTCTTGCCGAGCGGCAGCCAGGTCCAGATACCGGCGGCGTTGCGACGGACGTAACCGGCGCGGACCAGCAGCTTGTGGCTGAGTGTCTCGGCGTCCGCCGGGTCGTCACGCAATGTCTTGACCATCAAACGGGACATGCGCTGGACCTGGGCCATGGTGAACTCCTGCTCGGAAGGGTGATGTCAGGAGGTTAGCCGGGGGGTGGGGGCGGGCGGAAATCGGTTACGGGGCGCGGGCGTGCCCAAGAGGGCCAGCGGGGTAAGGGGCAGGCTTTTAGGGGCGCGGGGAACTGCGCGACCAGCCACGACGCACCCGCACGATGCCCACCGATCCGCCCCGCCCTAGCCCCGCGTCAGCGGGAGTGGTGCGCCCATTACCGCGTAGGGGCGGGGGGCGCTCGGGAAGTGGACCTGTTCGGCCAGGTCCACGTAGCCGAGGGAGCGGTAGAGGCCGCGGGCCGGGCTTTCGATGTCGATGGCGGAGAGGATCGAGCGGGGCTCGGTGGCCGTGTCCGTGAGGGACGTGATCAGGGCGCGGCCGATGCCGCGGGCCTGGAAGTCCGGATGGACGTGGAGTTCGGTGATGACGAAGGAGCCGTCGAGCCATCCGTCCCGCCCGGTGTGCCGGAGGTAGGGCTCGACGATGGTGGACCACCAGTGGGCACGGTCGTTCGGCATGCCGTACACGAAGCCGACCAGCCGGCCGTCCCCGGTCGTCGCGCCGAGGGCCCGCGCCCCCGGGCTGGTCATGTGCCGCACGACGATGTGGCGCCGTACGCCCACCTCGTCCGGACCGAGGCCGAAGGCGACCGCCTGTACGGCGAGCGCCTCGTCCACGTGTGCGGCGAGGTCGAGCGGGCCGACCCGTACGTCATCCGTCATGGGCGAAACCCTAGCCGCCCCCGTTTCGGAAAAGCGCTTCAGAACAGGACGCTCATGAAGGCGCCCACCTCGCGGAAGCCCACCCGCCGGTACGACGCCCTGGCCGGGGTGTTGAAGTCGTTGACATAGAGGCTGACGACGGGGGCGACGTCCGCGAGGGCGTAACGCAGCACAGCGGTCATCCCGCTCACGGACAGCCCGCGGCCCCGGTGCTCGGGGGCGACCCAGACGCCCTGGATCTGACAGGCGGCGGAGGTGGCCGCGCCGATCTCCGCCTTGAAGACGACCTTGCCGTCCTCTATGCGCCCGAACGACCGCCCCGCGGCGACGAGTTCGGCGACCCGGGCCTGGTAGAGGAGTCCGCCGTCGCCCGCCATCGGGGAGACGCCGACCTCCTCGGTGAACATCGCCACGCACGCCGGCATGATCGCTTCCATTTCGTCCTTGCGGATGCGGCGGACGAGCGGGTCGGGCGTGATGTCGGGGGGCAGTGTCTCCGTGACCATCAGGGGCTGGTGGGCGCGGACGTCGCGGGCGGGGCCCCAGCTCGGTTCGAGGAGGCGCCACAGCGGGGCGGTGGCCTCGGCGGGGCCGACGATCGAGGAGCAGCGGCGGCCGGTGCGGCGGGCTCGCTCGGCGAAGGCGCGGACGGCCTCTTGGGTGGCGCAGATCGGGACGAGGTTGGCGCCGGAGTAGCAGAGGCTGCGCAGCCGCCCGTCCTCGTACCAGCCCCACATCTCGCCGCCGAGGCGCCAGGGGTCGAGGCCCGCGACCTGGACCCGGGCGGCCACGAAGGCGTTGTTGACGGGCTCGCTCTCCAGCAGGGCGAGCGCCTCGCCCAGATCGCCGGGGGCGAGGACGCGGCAGGTGGTCGTCGTCAACACGTAGAGGGCCTCACCGTACGGATCGCTGATCTCCGCACTGTACCGGGCAGGTTCGAAAGCGCCCAGCCGGACCGAAAAGCCCCGCGCCCGAGGAATCGGGGCGGGGCTTCGGCAGGCGGAGAAACACGGGTCAGCTGATGGAGACCTCGGGCTCGCCGGACGGGATGCCGTCCCTCTCCATCTGCTCGGCGATCTTCATCGCCTCTTCGATGAGGGTCTCGACGATCTTCGACTCGGGGACGGTCTTGATGACCTCGCCCTTGACGAAGATCTGGCCCTTGCCGTTGCCGGAGGCGACGCCGAGATCGGCCTCACGGGCCTCGCCGGGGCCGTTGACGACACAGCCCATGACGGCGACGCGCAGCGGCACCTCCATGCCTTCGAGCCCGGCCGTGACCTCCTCGGCGAGCTTGTACACGTCGACCTGGGCGCGGCCGCAGGACGGGCAGGAGACGATCTCCAGGCGGCGCGGCTTGAGGTTGAGGGACTCCAGGATCTGGATGCCGACCTTGATCTCCTCGACCGGCGGAGCCGAGAGGGAGACGCGGATGGTGTCGCCGATGCCCTCGGAGAGCAGGGCGCCGAAGGCGACGGCCGACTTGATGGTGCCCTGGAAGGCGGGGCCCGCCTCGGTGACGCCGAGGTGCAGCGGGTAGTCGCACTGGGCGGCGAGCTGGCGGTAGGCGTTGACCATCACGACCGGGTCGTTGTGCTTGACCGAGATCTTGATGTCGCCGAAGCCGTGCTCCTCGAAGAGGGACGCCTCCCAGAGGGCGGACTCGACGAGGGCCTCCGGGGTGGCCTTGCCGTACTTCTTGAGGAGCCGGGCGTCGAGGGAGCCCGCGTTGACGCCGATGCGGATCGGGGTGCCGGAGTCCTTCGCGGCGTGCGCGATCTCCTTCACCTTGTCGTCGAACTGCTTGATGTTGCCCGGGTTGACGCGGACCGCCGCGCAGCCCGCGTCGATCGCGGCGAAGACGTACTTCGGCTGGAAGTGGATGTCGGCGATCACCGGGATCTGCGACTTGCGCGCGATCGTGGCGAGGGCGTCGGCGTCGTCCTGCGTCGGGCAGGCGACGCGGACGATCTGGCAGCCGGACGCGGTGAGCTCGGCGATCTGCTGCAGCGTCGCGCCGATGTCGGACGTACGGGTGGTCGTCATCGACTGCACCGACACGGGTGCGTCCCCGCCGACCGCGACGGTACCGACCTGGATCTTGCGGCTGATCCTCCGGTCGGCGAGCTTCGTCGGAACGGCGGGCATTCCGAGAGAAATTGCAGTCATCTGCTGTGCAACCCCAAGTGTGGATCTAGGTCCCGAGACGATCGGCGGGCTCCGGACTTACAGGTCTTCGAGCGTACGTCACCTCGAATGACCGGAGTGCACCCCGTCGACAAATCCACTCAATGGAACCCAGAAAACGGCGCCCCCGAAGGGGCGCCGGTGACGGGGGCGTGCCGGGGCTTCAGGAGATGCGGACGGGGTTCACCACATCCGCGATCAGCACCAGTGCCGTGAAGCAGATGAACAGTCCCGCGACGACGTACGCGACCGGCATGAGCTTGGCGACGTCGAAGGGGCCCGGGTCGGGCCGCTTGAAGACCTTCGCCAGATTGCGGCGCAGGGACTCCCACAGGGCTCCCGCCATGTGCCCGCCGTCGAGCGGGAGCAGCGGCAGCATGTTGAACAGGAAGAGCGACAGGTTGAAGCCCGCGACGAGCGTCAGCATGAAGCCGATGGTGGTGTCGGTGGGCAGGCCGAGGCCCATGATCTCGCCGCCGACGCGGGCCGCTCCGACGACGCCCATCGGGGAGTCCGCCTTGCGCTCCTCGCCGTTGAACGCCGCGTTCCACAGGTCGGGGACCTTGGACGGGAGTGCGACGAGGGAGTCGAGGCCCGACTGGAACATGGTGCCCATCTGGTCGATGGACTCGCCGAAGGTGAGCGGGGTGATGGCGGCGGAAGGGCCGAAGCCGAGGTAGCCGGCCTCGACGTACTTGTCCTTGATCGGGTTGCCGTCGGCGTCCTTGGCCAGGACCTTGTTGGTCAGCACCTTGGTAGTGAGGACCTTCTGCTCGCCGCCGCGGTCGACGGTGACGCTGACCTGGCCCCTGGACTCGCGGATGCGGTCGGAGAGGGCCGCCCAGTCGGCCACCGGCTGCCCCTGGAAGGCGACGATCCGGTCGCCCTTCTGGAGTCCGGCCGCCTTGGCGGGCGACGCCGGGTCGCTCGCCCTGCACTCGCGGTTCTCGCTCTGCGAGACCACGCACGGGACGACGTTGTCGACGGTGGTGGTCGACTTGTTCTGGCCGATGATCATGAACACGCCGAGGAACAGCACGAAGGCCACGATCAGGTTCATGAAGGGTCCGGCGAACATCACGACGAAGCGCTTCCACGGCTTGCGCGTGTAGAGGAGCCGCGTCTCGTCGCCGGGCTGGAGCTCCTCGTACGCCGCCGAGCGGGCGTCCTCGATCATGCCGCGCCACGGTGAGGTGGAGCGGGCCTCGATGCGGCCGTCGGCACCGGGCGGGAACATGCCGATCATGCGGATGTAGCCGCCGAGCGGGATGGCCTTGATGCCGTACTCGGTCTCGCCCTTCTTCTTCGACCAGATGGTGGGGCCGAAGCCGACCATGTACTGGGGCACCCGGACGCCGAAGAGCTTCGCGAACGAGAGGTGGCCGAGTTCGTGCAGGGCGATCGAGAGGAGCAGCCCGACGAAGAAGATGACTATCCCGAGGACCGTCAACAGGATGGACGTCATGCGCGGGCCTCCGCTGTTGCCTTCGTTGCCTTGTGGGCTGCCAGTTCACGGGCGCGGGTGCGCGCCCAGGTTTCTGCTTCCAGGACGTCCGCGACCGTGAGGGAGGTTCCCGCTACCGGAGTTCCGTGTTCGGCCACGACTTCCGCGACCGTATCCACGATTCCTGTGAAAGGCAGCCGTCCCGCGAGGAACGCGTCCACGCATTCCTCGTTCGCGGCATTGAACACCGCCGGAGCCGTGCCCGCGAGCGTTCCGACGTGACGGGCGAGTCCCACGGAGGGGAACGCCTCGGTGTCCAGGGGGAAGAATTCCCAGGTGGAGGCCTTGGACCAGTCGAAGGCGGGGGCCGCGTCAGGAACCCGTTCGGGCCAGCCGATACCGAGCGCGATGGGGCCGCGCATATCGGGCGGGGTGGCCTGGGCGAGGGTCGAGCCGTCCACGAACTCCACCATGGAGTGCACGTACGACTGGGGGTGGACGACGACCTCGATGCGGTCGAAGGGGATGTCGTAGAGGAGGTGCGCCTCGATGACTTCCAGGCCCTTGTTGACGAGGGTCGCCGAGTTGACGGTGATGACGGGGCCCATCGCCCAGGTGGGGTGGGCGAGTGCGTCCTCGCGGGTGACGCCCGCCAGCTCCGCCCTCGTACGTCCGCGGAACGGGCCGCCCGACGCGGTGACCACGAGCTTGCGGACGTCGCTGCGCTTTCCGCCGGCCAGGGCCTGGAAGAGCGCGGCGTGCTCGGAGTCGACGGGGATGATCTGGCCGGGCTTCGCGAGGGCCTTGACCAGGGGGCCGCCGACGATCAGCGATTCCTTGTTGGCGAGCGCGAGGGTGCGGCCCGCTTCGAGGGCGGCGAGGGTGGGCGCGAGACCGATGGAGCCCGTGATGCCGTTGAGGACGGTGTGGCAGTCGGAGGCGGCGAGGTGGGTGGCGGCGTCGGGTCCGGCCAGGATCTCGGGCAGCGGCTCCGTGCCGTACCTCGCGCGCAGTGCCTCGCGCAGGGCGGGCGCCGCCTCCTCGCGGGCGACCGCCACGGTGCGTACCTTCAGCTGCCGCGCCTGGTCGGCGAGCAGGTCCACCTGGGATCCCGCCGCGGACAGCGCGGTGATCCGGAAGCGGTCGGGGTTGCGCAGCACCAGGTCGATGGCCTGGGTGCCGATCGACCCGGTGGAGCCGAGGACGACGACGTCGCGCGGCCCTTCGGTCACGGCTCCGAAGCGGAGGTGCGGGTCGGCGAGAGGGGCTGGACTGTCGGTCATCCTCCCATTGTGGCCCGCGCGCGGGGGCCGGTGGACAGCGCGCCCCCGCTTCCGTACCGCAGCAGGCCCGTTACCGGTCGTTCTCGCGGGTGACGACGCCGTCCTCGGTGTCCATGCTGGGGGCGCTGAACCGGAGGTGGTCGTCCTGGCGGGGCGCCAGGTCCGCGGCGGGCTCAGTGTTCTCGGTGGCCGCGACCTCCAGGTGGAAGAGGAAGCCGACGCTCTCCTCCTTGATGGCTTCCATCATGGCGGTGAACAGCTCGAACCCCTCGCGCTGATACTCGAAGACGGGTTCGCGGCCGAGCATGTAGCGCAGGCCGATCCCTTCCCTCAAGTAGTCCATCTCGTAGAGGTGTTCACGCCATTTGCGGTCCAGTACGGCGAGGACTACGCGGCGTTCCAGGTCGCGCAGGGTGTCGGCGCCGAGCTCGGCCTCGCGGGCCGCGTACCGCTCGTGGATGTCCTGCCGTACGACGTCGGCGAGGGTCTCGGGGGTGAGGTCGGGGTTCTCGCGCAGCCCGGCGACGGTGAAGGTGCACGGGTAGAGCTGGCGCAGCGCCGTCCAGAGGCGGTCCAGGTCCCATTCCTCGGCGAACCCCTCGGCGGTCGCGGCCGCGATGTACGCGTCGGTGGTGTCGTCCATGAAGTGGCTGATCTGGGAGGTGAGGTCCTCGCCTTCGAGGACGCGGCGGCGTTCGCTGTAGACGAGCTTGCGCTGGCGGTCCATGACTTCGTCGTACTTCAGGAGGTCCTTGCGGGCCTCGAAGTTCTGCCGCTCGATCTGGGCCTGGGCGGAGGCGACGGCGCGGGTGACCAGCTTGTTCTCGATGGGGACGGCGTCGGGGAGGTTCGCCATGGTCATGACGCGGTCGACGGCCTGGGCGCGGAAGAGCCGCATCAGGCTGTCCTCTAGGGAGAGGTAGAAGCGGGAGGCGCCGGGGTCGCCCTGGCGTCCTGAGCGGCCGCGGAGCTGGTTGTCGATGCGGCGGGACTCGTGGCGTTCGGTGCCCAGGACGTAGAGGCCGCCGAGGGCTTTGACCTCTTCGGAGGCGGCGGTACGGTCCTGTTCGGAAGCGGCGGTACGGTCCTGTTTGTCCAGGTTCACCGGCTCCTCGGACTCCCCCGGCTCTCCCGGCTCCTCGGACTCCCCCGGCTCCACGGGGTCCTGGCTGCCGCCGAGCATGATGTCGGTGCCGCGGCCCGCCATGTTGGTGGCGACGGTGACCGCGCCCCGGTGTCCGGCGCGGGCGACGATCTGGGCCTCGCGCTGGTGGTTGCGGGCGTTGAGGACCTCGTGCGGGATGCCGCGGCGGCGCAGCAGACCGGAGAGGTACTCGGACTTCTCGACGGAGACGGTGCCGACCAGGACGGGCTGGCCCTCGGCGTACTTCTCGGCGATGTCGTCCACGACGGCCGCGTACTTGGCGTCCTCGGTGCGGTAGATGAGGTCGGGTTCGTCGCGGCGGACCATGGGCCGGTTGGTGGGCACCGGCACCACCTGGAGCTTGTAGATCTGGTGGAACTCGGCGGCCTCGGTCATGGCGGTGCCGGTCATTCCGGACAGGCCCTTGCCGTAGAGGCGGAAGAAGTTCTGCAGGGTGACGGTGGCGAGGGTCTGGTTCTCATTCTTGATCTCCACCTCTTCCTTGGCCTCGATGGCCTGGTGGAGTCCTTCGTTGTAGCGGCGGCCGGCCAGCAGGCGGCCGGTGTGCTCGTCGACGATCAGGACCTCGCCGTCCATGACGACGTAGTCCTTGTCCTTGCGGAAGAGTTCCTTGGCCTTGATGGCGTTGTTGAGGTGGCCGATGAGCGGGGTGTGCGCGGAGTCGTAGAAGTTGTCGATGCCGAGCTGGTCCTCCAGGTATTCGATGCCGCGGTCGAGAATGGCGACGGTGCGCTTCTTGGGGTCGTATTCGTAGTGGTGGCGGGCCCGGATGTCGGCGAGTTCGTCCTTCTGCTGCTGGGTGTTGAACCGCTCCTCCTGAACGAGTACGCCTTCCATGTGCGCGACCATTTTCACGAAGACGGAATACCATTTGGTGGGCTGGTCGGCGGGTCCCGAAATGATGAGCGGGGTGCGGGCCTCGTCGATGAGAATGGAGTCCGCTTCGTCGACTACGGCGAAGTGGTGGCCGCGCTGGACGAGTTCGGTGAGCGACCAGGCCATGTTGTCGCGGAGATAGTCGAAGCCGAATTCGGTGTTGGTGCCGTAGGTGATGTCGCAGCCGTAGGCGGCGCGCCGGTCGGCCGGTACCATGTCGGCCTTGATGACGCCGACGGTCAGCCCCATGAAGCGGTACGCCCTGCCCATCCAGGCGGCGTCGCGCTCGGCCAGGTAGTCGTTGACGGTGACGAGGTGGGCGCCCTTTCCGGTGAGCGCGTTCAGATAGAGCGGGAGGGTGGCGACGAGGGTTTTCCCCTCCCCCGTACGCATTTCGGCCACGCACTGGAGGTGGAGGGCCGCACCGCCCATGATCTGTACGTCGAAGTGACGCATTCCGAGAGTGCGCCGGGCCGCTTCGCGCATCGCGGCGAATGCTTCCGGCAGGAGATCGTCGAGGCTCTCGCCGCCGGTGAGCCGCTCCTTGAATTCCCCGGTGAGCGACTGGAGTTCCTCGTCGGCGAGTTCGCGGTACTCCGCGCCGAAGAGATTGACCTCTTCGACGATTCTCTGCAGCCTGCGCAGCATACGGCCCTCGCCCGCGCGCATGATTTTGTTGGTGACCCGCCCCAGACCGAAACCCGGCATCGGAATTCCCCCTCGCTGAGGCGGACCATTGTCTGGGCTAAGTTCCGCTGCCGCAAGGAGAGTTGTGTACGGGTGGGACGGAATGCGACGAGGGTCAATGCTTGAGGCTGCTGAATTTCTCCCACTGCGCGTCCACGATCTCCCGCGGTACGCCCCCGAGGTCCGTGCCCTCCAGGGTCTGGGCCCGGAAGGAGAGCACGGTGGGCCCGGACCGCACGACGGTGAGGTACTCGTACGACGTGGCACCGCCCTTGCCGTCGAGCAGCGCGAGCCGGAACGCCTGCGCCTCGTCGCCGACCCCGGCAGGGGCGGGCAGCTTCCCGACGCCCGTGTACGTGCCCCGGTTCGTCCCGCGCACCTCGGCGAAGCCGCCCGCGCACTTCTGCCCGGCGGTGCGCAGGTCTTCCAGCACACCGGCCGCACGCCCGGCCGCGTACGTACGCAACTGCACGGCGACGTCGGCGCCCTGCGGCTCCCCGGGGTCGGCGAGCCTGCGGTGGACCTGGGCGGCGGGGCCGCCGCGGGCCGCGCGGAGCCCGACGAGGGGCTGGCAGACGGCGGGGGCCGCGGTGTAGTCGTCGCTCGGCGGGCCGCCGGAGACGGTGTACTCGGCGGTGCGGTACGGGCCGGCCTCCTCGCCGGGGGTGAGGGCGCGGGCGGTGAGGGCGGTCTGGGAGAGGGGCTCGGGCGCGGCAGCCGGCTTGCCGTCGGTGCGGGCGGCGGGCTCGGCCGGTGCGCCGCAGGCCGTCAGGGCGGCCGTGCAGGACACGACCGCCGCCACCGCCGCCAGAATCGTCCGTGCCGCCGTGCGCTTCTTCCCGTACCCCTGGTTCATGTGTTCATCGTGGGGCACGGGAAGTCGCGGTGTCACCTGTTGACCATTACTGGCTTCGGTCAGCGGATCGGCCGGTGCACGTTGTCCTCCTTCGCCGGGCCCGGGGTGGCGTCGGCGATCCACGGGCCGTCGTCGCTGGGGTCGACGATGCCCTGCTCCAGCCAGGTGTACGTGCCGGAGAGGACGCCCTGGACCACCTTGTGGTCGAGGTCGTCGGTGTTGGTCCAGAGTCGGTTCAGGAGTTCTTCGACGCGGATGCGGGACTGGCGGCAGAAGACGTCGGCGAGCTGGTAGGCCTCGCGGCCGTAGTCCTCGGTGGTGCGCAGGAGTTCGGCCCGTACACAGGCCGCGCTCATCGCGAACAGCTCGGCGCCGATGTCGACGATCCGGCCGAGGAAGCCCTGCTTGGTCTCCATGCGGCCCTGCCAGCGGGACATCGCGTAGAAGGTGGAGCGGGCCAGCTTGCGGGAAGTGCGCTCGACGTAGCGGAGATGGCCGGACAGATCGGGGTGACCCTGCGGATGGAACTCACGGTAGCTGCGCGGGAGTTGACCCGGCCCGGCGACCAGCTTGGGCAGCCAGCGGGCATAGAAGCCACTCGCCTGCGCGCCCGCCCGCGCCTTGTCGCCGAGCGTCTTGTCCGGGTCGATCAGGTCCCCCGCCACCTTGAGGTGGGCGTCGACGGCCTCGCGGGCGATGAGGAGATGCATGATCTCCGTCGAGCCCTCGAAGATCCGGTTGATGCGCAGGTCGCGGAGGATCTGCTCGGCGGGTACGGCGCGTTCGCCGCGCGCGGCCAGCGAGTCGGCGGTCTCGAAGCCCCGGCCGCCCCGGATCTGCACCAGCTCGTCGGCCATCAGCCAGGCCATCTCGGACCCGTACAGCTTGGCCAGCGCCGCCTCGATGCGGATGTCGTTGCGGTCCTCGTCAGCCATCTGCGACGACAGGTCGAGTACGGCTTCGAGGGCGAAGGTGGTGGCGGCGATGAAGGAGATCTTGGCACCGACCGCCTCGTGGAGGGCGACCGGCTTGCCCCACTGCTCGCGCACCGCCGACCACTCGCGGGCGATCTTCAAGCACCACTTTCCGGCGCCGACGCACATGGCGGGAAGGGAGAGCCGCCCGGTGTTGAGCGTGGTGAGCGCGATCTTGAGCCCTGCACCCTCAGGCCCGATGCGGTTCGCGGCGGGGACCTTGACCTGGTGGAAGCGGGTGACGCCGTTCTCCAGGCCGCGCAGGCCCATGAAGGCGTTGCGGTGCTCGACGGTGATGCCCGGGGAGTCGGCCTCGACGACGAAGGCGGTGATGCCGCCCTTGCTGCTGTCGGTCCTCGGGACGCGGGCCATGACGACGAGGAGGTCCGCGACGACGCCGTTGGTGGTCCACAGCTTCACGCCGTCGAGGACGTACGAGCCGTCCCCGTCAGGTACGGCGGAGGTGGCCAGCCGCGCCGGGTCCGAGCCGACGTCCGGCTCGGTGAGCAGGAACGCGGAGATGTCGGTGCGGGCGAGACGCGGCAGGAAGGCGTCCCGCTGCTCCTGGGTGCCGAAGAGCTTGAGCGGCTGCGGTACGCCGATGGACTGGTGTGCGGAGAGCAGCGCGCCGAGCGCGGGGCTGGCGGAGCCGACCAGGGCGAGCGCCTTGTTGTAGTACACCTGGGTCAGCCCCAGGCCCCCGTACTTCCGGTCGATCTTCATGCCGAGCGCGCCGAGCTCCTTGAGCCCGTTGACCGTCTCGTCGGGGATGCGGGCCTCGCGCTCGATGCGGGCGCCGTCGATCTCGCTCTCGCAGAACGCGCGCAGCTTGGCGAGAAAGGCCTCGCCGCGCTCGCTGTCCTCTGCCGGGGGCAGCGGGTGGGGGTGGATGAGGTCGAGGCGGAAGCGGCCGAGAAAGAGCTCCTTGGCGAAGCTGGGCTTGCGCCAGTCCTGCTCACGGGCGGCCTCGGCGACCTGCCGGGCCTCACGTTCTGAAACTTTGGGGCCGGTGACTTTGGGGCCGGTGACTTTGGGCTGCCGGCCGTGCGGTGCGTCGGATGCGTGTGGTGCGGACATGAGGCTCACCTCGCCGCGAGTCGGGATCAAGGACCCGGAGGACGCCGTACCGTCCCAATGAGCCTGTACGGCTACCGACCGGTTCTACCCACTCGTATCTACCCCATTGTGCCCATCGCTACCAGCCCTCGCGCGGAAGCAGAGGGGTGGCGGCTCGGCACCGGGTGGCGAATGGTCCTCCCGGTGCCGACCCCGGCGGCGGGCGCGGCTCGGGCCGCGGAGGCTCCGGCCCCCCTGCACGCCGTCGGCCGGTGCGCCCGGTCCGCCGGGTCCGAGCCGCCCGCGCCGCCTTGTGCCCGATCATCCCCTGCGGCCCCGGGGGCGTCATTGGGTGTCGGTGCAAGGCATCTTGTTCTTGCGTGCGGTCAGTTCCCCTCGTGCCCCCGCAGGCTCCTCCGGTACTCGGCGGGCGGCATTCCGTACGTCCGCTTGAAGTGGCGGCTGAATCCGGCGGGGTCGCCGAGGCCGTTGCGGGCGGCCACGGCGTGCACCGGCAGCGGGTCCAGCCGCCGGTCGGCCAGGTCGGAGCGGCACTGTTCGAGACGGCGGCGGCGGATGAACGCCGACACCGTCTCCGGCCGCCTGCCGAAGAGGTGGTGCACCAGGCGTACGGAGACGTGGTGGCGGGCGGCGATGGTGTGCGGGGTGAGCCCGGGGTCGGCGAGGTTCTGTTCGATGAACGTCTCCATCCGGGCCAGCAGCGCCGCGCTGCGCGTCTCCGGCTCCAGGGTCACCGGCCCGCCGAGGTGGGTCGCCAGGAAGGAGTGCACCAGGTGCAGCGTGGCCTCTCCTGTCGCGGCGGCCGCGGACTCCTCCAGGCGGGGGGCTTCGTCGAGCAGTGCGCGCAGGTGCCGGGCGAGGACGGCGCCGATGCCGGAGGCGGCCGGGAGGCGGGTGGCGAGAAGCCCGCCGATCCGGTGCTCGGGAAGGGGCAGGAGCGTTCTGGGGAGGTGCAGCACCATCCCCTGCCCCTGGCGGGGCCCGGCCTCTCCCGCGCCGGTGACGAGGCCGGTGTACGGGCGCGACGAGCTCCACATGACGAAGTCGCCGCCCGTCAGCAGGGCTTCGGTGCGGTTCTGCGTCACGCTCATCGTTCCGTCCAGGATCAGCGTCAGTTCGTACGTCTCCGGGTCGGACTGCCTGATGAGGTGCGGCGTGCGCTCGGAGCGGAGCGTGGGGAAACCCATGGCGGTCGCGTGCAGGGGGCCCGCGGAGAGCATGCCGACCCTTCCGGCGAAGTCGGCGGCGTGCTCGCTGCTGACCCGGGTGGGGGCCGCGCCGCGGCTGACCGACTGGCACCACCAGTCGAACCGGTCCTGTGCCGGCAGCGACGTGGTGTCTACGACGTGGAACATCCCCGGCCCCCTTCGTTCCGTCGGCACGTACGGGCCGGGTCGATTGTTCTAGGTATCGGCGCGGCGGGTAAGCCGAACTTCCGCCGTCCCGGGGCACGTCGGCCGGCAATGGTTGGACAAAGAAGCGGGAGCGGGCCTTGAGGCCGGTCGTGCGATGCGCGTAGACAAGTCGCGACCTGCCACTACGCAACTCATCGGAGATCGATCCATGCCACGTTGGAACACCCGGATCGTCGGCATCGCCGCCACCCTGGCACTGGCGGGAGGTGCCGTCTACGGTGCGGGCGTCGCCACCGCCGACGGCACTGCGCAGGACCGCACCGCCACCCAGGAGCCGCAGAACATCGCCGACCTGGTCACCCAGATCGACCGCTACTACGCCGGGACGAAGAACGCCGACGGCACCTGGACCGCCTCCGCGGACAGCCCGTACGCGCACGACGTGCACCGGGTCCAGAAGGCCGCCAGGAAGCACCTGGCCGAGGCGGGCAAGAAGGGCGCGCGGCACGGCAAGAAGCCCGCCGTCGTCCTCGACGTCGACGACACCATGCTCCTGACGTACGACTACGAGAAGGCGACGAACTTCACGTACGGCACCAAGACCTTCACGGACTACGTGAGCAAGGCCGACCGCGGCCCCGTCTTCGGCATGCCCGAGCTCGTCAACTACGCGAGGAGCAAGGGCGTCGAGGTCTTCTTCCTCACCGGCTCCGCCGAGGACGTCCGCGCCCCGTTCGCGAAGAACCTCGCCAAGGTCGGTGTGAAGACGCCGCTCGACCGCACCCACCTCTTCCTCAAGGACAAGGTGAACCCGCCCGCGTATCTGAAGGAGGCGTGCGGGTCGGGCGCCGCCTGGAAGTGCGACGGGGGCCAGTACAAGGCCGCCACCCGCAAGTACATCGAGTCCCGGGGCTTCGACCTGGTCGCCAACATCGGCGACCAGGACTCCGACTTCACCGGTGGCTACGCGGACCGCACCTTCAAGCTGCCGAACCCGATGTACAAGGTCAGCTAGACCGCTTCCGGCCGAGCCCCGGCCCGGGGTCTGTCAGGACCGATCCGCCGGACAGGCCCCGGGCGCCGGGAAGGCTCCGGACCCCAGGCGCCGGACAGGGGTCCTAGTCGCCGCCGCTCGACCCGCCGCTGCGCCTGTTGTTCTTCGCGGAGCTGCGCACCAGTCGGCCAAGGCAGAGCGTCGCGGCGGCGACCACGCGTGTCCAGCGGGGGCCGCCACGGTCCGCCCACACCACACACACGCACCCACCGACGGCGAGCACCACGAGTCCGAGCAGCACGAGCTTCATCATGGCCCCCAGCCTCTCATCGCCTCGCTCTCGGGCACGCGAGGGGCAGGGCGGGGCCGGGGGGCCGGGGGGCGGAGGCCGTGCGGCTCAGGCCTGCCGGCTCGCCGAGGCCTGCTGAAGTACGTGCTCGATACGGGCCCATGTCTCCAGGTCCCTTGCCACCGGCGGGAGTTCCCTCGCCGCGGCCGCGTCCCAGGAGGTGGCGACCGCGACCGGGTCGGCTCCGGTGTCCGCGCCCGCGGCGAGCGCGGCGGCTCCGAGGGCGACCAGCTCGCTCGCGGCGGGCAGCAGTACGGGCCTGCCGGAGAGGCGGCGTACGGTCTCCACCCACGTCACTCCCTGCGCACCGCCGCCGATCAGCCGCAGCGGCCGGTCGGCGACGCCGGGGTCCTGCGGGTCCGCACCGCAGGCGGCGAGGAGTTCGTCGAGGGCGCGCAGCACCGTGAAGACCGCCCCCTCGTAGGCCGCGCCGAGGAGTTGCTGCGGGGTGGTGGCGTGCCGCAGGCCTGTGAGGAGACCCGAGGCACCCGGAAGGTCGGGGGTGCGCTCGCCGTCGAGGTACGGGAGGAGGACCGCTTCGCCTCCGGGTACGGCGTCCTCCCTCTCCAGCCGCAGCAGTTCGGCGACCTTTCCCACGGCGAGCGTGCAGTTGAGGGTGCAGCCGAGCGGGAGGTAACTGCCGTCGGTGGCGGCGAATCCGTTGATGCCGGGGCTGGTGGGGCGGGTGCGGGTGGCGGCGAAGACGGTGCCCGAGGTGCCGAGGGAGAGGACGGGGTGGTCCAGGAGGCCCGCGCCGCCCAGGCCCAGTCCGACGGCGGCGGCCATGTTGTCGCCGGTCCCTGCGGCGACGGCGATGCCCGCAGGGAGCCCGAGGGCGGCGGCGGCCTCGGCGGTGAGGGAGCCGACCCGGGTGGCACCGGTGGGGGCGACTTCGGGCAGCAACGCCTTGTCGAGGTGCAGGAGTTCGAGGATCTCCGGGTCGTAGCCGCCGGTGGCGGTGGAGTACCAGCCGGTGCCCGAGGCGTCGCCGGGGTCGGTGGCGGCGACCCCGGAGAGGCGTTCGGTGAGGTAGTCGTGCGGGAGGCGCAGGGCGGCCGTGGCACCGGCGGCGCGCGGTTCGTTCTCGCGCAGCCACTGCCAGCTGGTGGCGGTGAGCGAGGCGACCGGCACCGAGCCGGTGCGCTCCAGCCACCAGTGCGCGCCCTGCTCCGCCACGAGGGCGGCGGCCTGCGGGGCGGAGCGGGTGTCGTTCCACAGGACGGCGGGGCGCAGCGGGCGGCCGTCCGCGCCGAGGGCGACGAGTCCGTGCTGCTGGCCGGCGACCGCGATGCCGGTGACGTCCCCGGCCCGTACGCCTGCCTCCTTGAGCCCGGCGGACACGGCCTTGGCGAGGGCGTGCCACCACTGCTCGGGGTCGCTCTCGCGGGCGCCGTCGGTGCCGGTGACGGTGTGCGGGGCGCGGCCGGTGCCGAGGATGCGGCCGGTGCCGCGGTCGACGACGACGGCCTTGGTGGACTGGGTGGAGCTGTCCACGCCGATGACGAGGGGGGCGTGCGGGGCGGCGGTCATCGGGTGGTGTCTCCCTGTTCGCGGGCGGCCGACAGAAGGCGCGGGGGTTTGATCGTACCCAGAACAAATGCAGATGGGGAGGGTGTTCGACACGAGGTTCTGGTCAGCAGTCGCCACCTCGTGCAGTATTAGTCATGTCAGAAAACAAATACGCCGTGCGAGGCGAGGACCGAGGTGTCGGCCATGACGAACGACCGCTACTCCCCCACCCCCGAGGACAAGTTCACCTTCGGTCTGTGGACCGTCGGCTGGCAGGGCCGTGACCCCTTCGGGGACGCCACCCGGCCCGCGCTCGACCCGGTCGAGTCGGTGCGCCGGCTCGCCGATCTCGGCGCGTACGGGGTGACGTTCCACGACGACGACCTGATTCCGTTCGGGTCGACCGACAGTGAGCGGGAGGCCCTCGTCAAGCGCTTCCGGCAGGCGCTGGACGCGACCGGCATGAAGGTGCCGATGGCGACCACGAACCTCTTCACGCACCCGGTCTTCAAGGACGGCGGGTTCACGGCGAACGACCGTGACGTACGGCGCTTCGCGCTGCGCAAGACGATCCGCAACATCGACCTGGCGGTGGAGCTCGGCGCGACGACGTATGTCGCATGGGGCGGCCGGGAGGGTGCGGAGTCCGGCGGGGCCAAGGACGTGATGGTGGCGCTCGACCGTATGAAGGAGGCCTTCGACCTGCTCGGCGACTACGTCACGGAGCAGGGGTACGACCTGCGCTTCGCCATCGAGCCCAAGCCGAACGAACCGCGCGGCGACATCCTCCTGCCGACGATCGGCCACGCGCTGGCGTTCATCGAGCGGCTGGAGCGCCCGGAGCTGGTGGGCGTGAACCCGGAGACGGGCCACGAGCAGATGGCCGGGCTCAACTTCCCGCACGGCATCGCGCAGGCCCTGTGGGCCGGAAAGCTCTTCCACATCGACCTCAACGGCCAGACCGGCATCAAGTACGACCAGGACTTCCGGTTCGGCGCGGGTGACCTGCGTCAGGCGTTCTGGCTGGTGGATCTGCTGGAGACGGCAGGGTACGAGGGGCCGAGGCACTTCGACTTCAAGCCGGTGCGGACGGATGGGATGGATGGGGTGTGGGAGTCGGCAGCCGGCTGCATGCGGAACTATCTGATTCTCAAGGAGCGCGCGGCCGCCTTCCGCGCGGACCCCGCCGTGCAGCAGGCGCTGCGGGACTCGCGGCTGGATGAGCTGGCTCGGCCGACGGCGGAGGACGGGCTGGCTTCGTTGCTCGTGGATCCCAGTGCGTACGAGGAGTTCGACGTGACGGCTGCCGCTGAGCGGTCGATGGCCTTCGAGAAGCTCGACCAGCTGGCAATGGAGCACCTTCTCGCTGTGCGCTGAGCCGGGGGGCATTTACGTGCGGGCCGGTGGTGGGCTGATCGCGCGGTTCCCCGCGCCCCTGACGGGGCGCCTCGTCAGGGGCGCGGGAACTGCGCGGCCGGCCGCGACGTGCTCGCACGTTCCCCGCCGCTAGCGCGATGCGTTGACGTACGCGGCCGGGTCGGACAGGACGTCGCGGACGACCAGGGCCGCCGCCCCCCGCGCCGCATCCCCCGACAGGGACGAGGCGCGGAGGCGGTCCGAGTCGGTGGGCCACAGGCCGGAGACGACGCGTTCGGACAGTTCGCTGGTCACGGTGGGGATCAGCCAGGGGGCGAGGCCCCGGTAGATGCCGCCCAGGACGACCGCCTGCGGGTCGAGCAGGTTGACCGCGCCGGACAGGACGATTCCCAGCTTCTCGCCCGCCGTGCCGAGCGCCGTGAGGGCCTGCTCGTCGCCGGCGGCGGCCCGCCGTTCCAGTTCGGCGACACCTGGGACTCCGGCGTTCTCGTCGAGGCCCGCGTTGCGCAGGAGGGCGGGCTGGCCCGCGTACTGCTCCAGGCAGCCGCGGGCGCCGCAGCGGCACTGCGGGCCGTCGGTGCGGGCCACGACGTGGCCGATCTCGCCCGCGAACCCGTGGGCGCCGTGCAGGAGTTGGCCCCCGAGGACGAGAGCGCCGCCGACGCCGACCTCGCCGCTGAGGTAGAGGAAGGAGCGGTCGGCGCTGCGTCCGCCGAACCAGAGTTCCGCGAGGGCGGCGAGGTTGGCCTCGTTGTCGGCGCCGACGGGCAGGGCGGGGCGGCCGGGGTACAGGGCGGCGAGGGCCTGTGCGAACGGTCCCTCGGCGGCGACACGGTTCCAGCCGAGGTTGGGGGCGTACCGTACGGTGCCGCCGGAGACGAGACCGGGCAGCGCCAACTGCACTCCCACGAGCCGCAGTTGCTGCTCCTCCGCCGATTGCATGGCGCGTACGGCGATACGGACCGCTCGCTGGAAGACGTCGGCGGGCGGGACGTCACGGTTGTCGAGGTGCTCGGTGAGGCGGACCCGGTCGGTGCCGCTGAGGTCGACGGCGCACACGGTCACGTAGTCGACGTTGATCTCGATGCCGAGCCCCGCGGCGCCGGTGCGGGCCATTTTGAGGACGGTGCCGGGCCGCCCGGCCTGCCCGCTGAACGTCTTCCCCGACTCGGCGAGGAAGCCGCCTTCGAGGAGCTGCTCGACGAGGGAGGACACGGCGGCGCGGGTGAGGCCGACCCGGGCGGCGACCCGGGCCCTGGTGATCTCGCCCTCGTCGTGCACGGCCCGCAGCACGAGGCTGAGGTTGTGCCGGCGCACGGTGTCCTTGTCGGCCTTGGCGCCGAGGGAACGGGGTGGCGGGGACGCCGAAGGGGAGGCCGGTGAGCTGCTCGTCATGGTGTGGACGAGCCTACTGGCCTCCCCTTCCTTCTGTTCTGCCCCGCTACAGGTCGATGCCCGTCAGGACCAGTACGCGCTCGTACGTGTAGTCGTCCATCGCGTAGCGGACGCCCTCGCGGCCCACGCCGGACTGCTTCACGCCGCCGTACGGCATCTGGTCCGCGCGGTAGGAGGGGACGTCGCCGACGATCACGCCGCCGACCTCCAGGGCGCGGTGGCCGCGGAAGGCGGCCTGGATGTCGTGGGTGAACAGGCCTGCCTGGAGGCCGTACTTGGAGGAGTTGACCGCCTCGAAGGCCTCCTTCTCGCCGTCCACCTTCTGCACGGACAGGACCGGGCCGAAGACCTCCTCGCAGGAGAGGGTGGTGTCGGCCGGGAGGGCGGCGACGACGGTCGGCGCGTAGCTGGCGCCGTCGCGCTTGCCGCCGGTGAGCAGCTCGGCGCCGGCCTTGACGGCCTCGTCCACCCAGGACTCGACGCGCTTGGCGGCGTCCTCGCTGACGAGCGGGCCGACGTCGGTGGCGGCGTCGGACGGGTCGCCGGTGACCTGCTTCTCGACGGCGGCGACGATCTTCGGGACCAGGCGGTCGTACACGGAGGCGTCCGCGATGACCCGCTGCACCGAGATGCAGGACTGGCCGCCCTGGTAGTTGGAGAAGGTCGCGATGCGGGTGGCGGCCCAGTCCAGGTCCTTCTCGGAGGAGAAGTCGCCGAGGACGACGGCCGCGCCGTTGCCGCCGAGCTCCAGGGTGCAGTGCTTGCGCGGCACCGAGTCCATGATCGCGTAGCCGACCTTGTCGGAGCCCGTGAAGGAGATTACGGGCAGGCGCTCGTCCTGGACCAGCGCGGGCATCTTGTCGTTCGCGACCGGCAGGACCGACCAGGAGCCGACGGGCAGGTCGGTCTCGGCGAGCAGCTCGCCGAGGATCAGGCCGGAGAGCGGGGTGGCCGGGGCCGGCTTGAGGATGATCGGCGCGCCGACGGCGATCGCGGGGGCGACCTTGTGGGCGCACAGGTTGAGCGGGAAGTTGAACGGCGCGATGCCGAGGACGACGCCGCGGGTGAAGCGGCGGGTCAGGGCGAGGCGGCCGACGCCGCCGGCGTCGGTGTCGAGGCGCTGGGCGTCGCCGCCGTTGAACCGGCGGGCCTCTTCGGCAGCGAACCGGAACACGGAGACGGCGCGGCCGACCTCGCCGCGGGCCCACTTGACGGGCTTGCCGTTCTCGGCGGAGATCAGCTGGGCGATCTCCTCGGTGCGCTCGCCGAGGCGGTCGGCGACGTGGTTGAGGGCGGCGGCGCGGACGTGGGCCGGGGTCGCGGCGAACTCGTCCCGTACGGCGTGCGCGGCGGCGACGGCCTCTTCGACCTGGGCGTCGGTCGGAACGCTGACCCTGCCGACGAGGCGGCCGTCCCACGGGGACGTCACGTCGAAGGCGTCGTCGCCGGTGGCCTGGCGGCCGGCGAGCCAGAAGGCGTGGGTGGAAGTGGAAGTCATAGGGGGATCCGGCCCTTCCGAGAGTGCGGGGTGCAATGAGGTGGGTTGTGGGCTCCACCGTAGGGGCGGGGCGGGGAGTCGTCGTTTGTCCGGGGTGGAGTGTTGGGGGTGGGGTGGGTGCCGGATTGGCGGGGCCGGTACGGGTGGGTGGATGGCCGTGTGCGGGCCGGTGGGCGTCGTGCGGGTGCGTCGTGGCTGATCGCGCAGTTCCCCGCGCCCCTAACTGCCTGCCCCTCAGCCCCTAGCCTCCCTAGCCTCCTTGGGCAGCGGGGCCGCCCCCCGGGGGCAGTGGGGTCTCCCCTGCTCGAGCGAAGCCGAGAGCTTGGGGAAGGGTGGGCAAGGGGGCGGCCCCCACGCAGAGCCCCGCCCTACGCCCCCGGCGAAGTGGACGTCGCCTTCAGCGCCAGCCACAGTTCCATCCGGACGTCCGGATCGTCCAAGGAGCGGCCGAGGATCTCCTCTACCCTCCGCATCCGGTAGCGCAGCGTGTGCCGGTGGACGCCCAGCTGGGCGGCCGCCGCGTCCCACTGGCCGTGCCGGGAGAGCCAGGCCCGGAGTGAGGCGACCAGGTCGCCGCGGCCCGTCGCGTCGTGTTCGTAGAGGGGGCGCAGCATCCCGTCGGCGAAGGCGCGCACCGCGTCGTCCGCGAGGAGGGGGAGGACGGAGCCCGTCGCCAGTTCCTCGTGCTCGACGAGGGTGCGGCCCCTGCGGCGGGCCACGGACAGTGCCTGTTCGGCCTGTTTGAAGGCCGAAGCCGCGGCGGTGGGGCCCGCCGGGGCGGACAGGCCGACGACCAGTTCGCCCTCCTCCGCCGGTTCCATCGGGCGGGCCGCGTCCCCGCGCCGTACCGCCGTGTGGGCCGCGCACTCGGCGACGGATTCGCCGCCGTCGGCCGCCAGGATGACGACGCGGCCGCCGTCCGGGACGACCAGGATGACCTCGCCCGCCCGCGCCGCCGCCGATTCCAGGGCGTCGACCAGGGCCTGGAGGGGTTCGGTCGCGTCCGTGCCCTCGCCGGCCGCCTCGGCGATCAGGAGGCGGAAGGGGGCGTCGAGCAGGCCTCCGTAGAGGTCGCCCGCCACCGCGCGGGCGTGGTCGCTCTCTCCGGCCAGGAGCATCCGCAGGACGGCCGCGCCCAGCCGGGTCTCGGCGGCCTGGAGGGCCCTGGTGCGTTCGGTGGTGAGGGTGAGGAGGGCGATCGCGGAGTGGACGGCGTACCGCTCGGCGGTGCCCAGCGGTGCCGCCGTGCCGACGGCGAGCGTGCCGCGGGCGCGGCGGCCCGCGCCCAGGGACTGGAGCTCGACCCGGTCCTCGGTGTCTGAGCCCTCCACCGGGCCCGCCACGACCGCGCTGGCCGGTGCGGGCCGCTCGCGCAGCCGTTCCACGTCGGGTACGAGGCGGGCGGCGCGCCTGGCCGCCCAGTCGGGGGCCGCGGCGACCAGGGCCCCGGACGCGTCGTAGACGGCGGCCCAGCCGTCGACGTGGGAGGCGAGGCGGGCGACCAGTTCCGCGGGGCCCGTCAGCGCCGCCTTCGTCAGTTCGCGCTGGGCCTCGAAGCCCGCGGTGACCGCCCGGTACTGGTCGGCGGCGATCGCGGCCGAGACCGCTTTGGAGATGGCGAGGAAGGGGGTGCGGCGCGGCACTTCGAGAAGGGGGAAGCCCTCTTCCTTCGCGGCGGCGAGCAGCGCCTGCGGGATGTCGTCGTACGACACGCCGACCGCGAAGCCGAGGCCCACGACTCCGGCGCCGACCAGCCGGCGCACGTACCGCCGCATGGTCTCCGGGTTCTCGGCGTCGAGCTTCATCGCCGTGATGAGGAGCAGCTCGCCGCCCTCCATGTACGGAACGGGATCGGCGAGTTCGCTGACGTGCGCCCAGCGGACGGGGGTCTCCAGCCGGTCCTCCCCCGCGCGCACGACGAGCTTGAGCGCGGAGTGGTGGACGAGGGAGGCGAGCGTGGGCGGCATCGGAGGACGGGACCTTCTCAGGTGAAATGTGCCGCCCCGTATGAACGGCACTGTCAATTCTGCCAGGGCGTACGTAAGAGCGCGTCACACCGGCCCCGCGGGCCGGGCGGCTCAGCCCCGCAGGTCCACCAGCAGCGGCGGGGCGTGCTCCCCGTGCACCGTGGTCAGTGACAGCACCGCGTGTCCTGCGGGTACCCCGCGGGCCAGTTCCGATGCGGACCAGCGCTCGCGTTCCACCTTCCTGACGGTGACGGCGCTGGTGACGACGGCCTTTCCGGTGACGAGTTTGCGCAGCCAGTGGATGGCCCGGGTCAGCGGCTGGTTGGCGAAGACGGTGTGCTGGGCGACCTCGGTGGTCTCCACCCACTCGGTGCCCCACGCCTCGGTGAAGCGCCGGCCGTCCCAGGTGGTGACCCCGGAGAACGCCATGTGGCAGCCGACCGCGCCGAGGAGCGGGATGTGCAGCGCCTCGGGGACGTCGTCGACGGTACGGAGGTTGAGCACGACTCCCGCGTTGGCGGAGCGGATCCGGCTGATGCCCCGCACGGTCTCGGCGGTGAGCGTGGCCGTCGCGTCGTCGAGGACCAGGCAGCTGAACAGCGACCGGTCGGTCCTGGCGGTGACCGCGACCAGGAACTGGGCCAGGACGAGCCGGGCGAGCAGCCGGGACGCCTCCGCGTGCCCGTGCTCGGGCAGCTCGACGCGGACCCGCATGGGGTGGTGCTGGAGGGCGCGCAGGGAGAAGGGACGGGCGGTGGCCGAGGTGTCGAAGAAGTCGGTGAAGGCGGGCCGGTCGAGGAGGGCGAGCCGGTCGGCGAGGGCCGGGCAAGGGTCGGACGCGGTGCCCATCTGGCGGACCCGGGACGACAGGTCCCGCAGCATCGCGTCGGCCCCCGCCGCGTCCAGCTCGGCGGCGAGGCGCTGGAGCGCGGCGGGGTCCGCGCGCAGGAGTTCGTACAGCTCGGGAACGGCGGGGAAGCAGCTGTGCACCGCGTGGTACGGGCCCACCAGCTGCGCCAGCGCGGTCGCCGCCCGCCCGGTGTCGACGGTGTCGAGGTCGCCGACGAGGGCCTCGGCGAGGACGGTGGAGGCGGCTTCGGCGTCGGTAGTGCCGCCGTAGAGGTCGAGGTCGTGGACGGAGCTGCGGTCGCCGAGCTTGACCACGACGTCGTACGCCTCGTCGCCGAGCAACTCCGTCCCGGCCGCGCACACGACGATCACGCTGCACTTCCCGGCGAGCGCCTGGAGGGCGAGGGACTCGACGACGGGCGCGGTGAGCCGCCGCGTCTTGCCCGCGCCGGGCGGGCCGACGGCGAGGAACGAGGTGCCGAGGACGGCGGGTTCGACGGCGGTGCCCGCTCCCCTGCGCTGATACGGGTTGGGCTCGTCGTCGACGTACGTGCCGATCCGCACCTGCGAGGCGAGGAGGTCGTGGTGCGCGGTGCGGCGCGGCAGGTCGCGGGCGCCGGAGGGGTGGGTGAAGGCCGCGGCGCCGTCGCGCAGGACGGTGGCGGTGAAGACGGTGCGGCGTTCGGGGTCGTCCCCTGCCGCGTCCCAGGCCTGCCGGATCCGTACGAGATCGAGGTCGCTCATCCGCCCGCCGCGCACCTCAGCGGTGAGCAGGTCGGCGGCCTCCCGCTCCCCCGCCGCCCGCAGCTCGGGCCAGCGGGCGGGGTCGGCGGCGGGGTGCGCGGGCGCGGCGGGGGCACTCGGCGCCGGCTTGCGGCACAGGGCGCCCGCCCAGTCGCCCATGCGGGCGAAGGGCCAGAGCAGGGCGAGGACGATCAGCGCGTAGACGGCGTAGACGACGATCGCGGCGACGTAGCGGTTGCCGCCGCCGCCGAGCCAGGCGTCGGGCAGCAGGATCATCACCGGGTCGACGACGGGCAGCGTGCCGGTCCAGGTGAGGAGCTGGACGAGGGCGGCGAGGCCGAAGGCGATCGCCGCGCGGAAGGGCTGCTCGCGGCTGCGGACGAAGCGGCGGAACACCTCGGCCCAGTTGCCGAGTCTGCCGAACCAGTAGACGAGCGCCGCTCCGAAGAGCCCGGTGTACACGGCGACGCCCTCGTAGGCGTCCGGGGTGCGGGGGCCGCCGTACATCCCCGGGTTCCACCACTCGCTCGGCGTGACGAGCTTCATGGGGACCAGCCAGTACGGGATGTAGTTGTTCCACCAGAGCGACCAGATCAGCAGTCCGGTCAGGAGCGAGATGACCGCGCCGACCAGCAGCGACCGGTCGCTCACCACGTCCTCGTCGGGCCGCTCGGGGCGCGGCACGTGCCCGTACCGCCAGATCCCGGGGCCTGCGTCCGGGCGGGACGTGGTCAGCCAGTCCTCGACCCGGGAGAGCGGCGGGGCGGCGGCGGGCACGGGCGGCAGGTGCGCGGGCGGCGGTCCGGCCGGCCGGGGTACGCCGCCCGCCCGGGTGGAGCGTGCGTCGTGCCTGTCACCGGTGCTCATGTGCTGCCCCTCGTCCCCACGAACCAGCTGTACGCGTCCCACTGCCGGGCCCAATCTAGTGGTCCAGGACCCCGCTTCCGGGCTCCCGAACCCATGAACCCGCTATGTCCGTACCGGACAAGGCGCCCCCCGTACTTCTCCCGAACGGAACATGCCCACCACGCCGCCCCGCCCCTAGCCTGCGAAGTACCGGAATGTGTACCGGAGCGTCCGTTTCACCCCACCCCCTTCCCGAGGAGCCCCTCATGAGCGCAGTCCCGCAGGAGCGCCGCGTCGTCACCGCCATTCCCGGCCCGAAGTCGCTGGAGCTTCAGGCCCGTCGTACGGCCACGGTCGCCGGTGGGGTGGGTTCCGTACTGCCGGTCTTCACGACCCGCGCGGGCGGCGGCATCGTCGAGGACGTCGACGGCAACCGTCTGATCGACTTCGGTTCCGGCATCGCCGTGACCTCGGTCGGCGCGTCCGCCGAGGCCGTGGTGCGCCGTGCGACCGCGCAGCTCCAGGACTTCACCCACACCTGCTTCATGGTCACGCCGTACGAGGGTTACGTCGAGGTCTGCGAGCAGCTCGCCGAGCTGACGCCGGGCGACCACGCGAAGAAGTCGGCGCTGTTCAACTCGGGTGCCGAGGCCGTCGAGAACGCCGTCAAGATCGCCCGTGCGTACACCAAGCGCCAGGCCGTCGTCGTCTTCGACCACGGCTACCACGGCCGTACGAACCTCACCATGGGCATGACCGCCAAGAACATGCCGTACAAGAACGGCTTCGGCCCGTTCGCCCCGGAGATCTACCGCGTCCCGGTCGCGTACGGCTACCGCTGGCCGACGGGCGCCGAGAACGCCGGCGCCGAGGCGTCCGCCCAGGCCATCGAGATGATCAACAAGCAGATCGGCGCCGAGAATGTCGCCGCGATCATCATCGAGCCGGTCCTCGGCGAGGGCGGCTTCATCGAGCCGGCCAAGGGCTTCCTGCCCGCGATCTCGAAGTTCGCGACCGACAACGGCATCGTCTTCGTCGCCGACGAGATCCAGTCCGGCTTCTGCCGCACCGGCCAGTGGTTCGCGTGCGAGGACGAGAACGTCGTCCCGGACCTGATCACCACCGCCAAGGGCATCGCGGGCGGTCTGCCGCTCGCCGCCGTCACGGGCCGCGCCGAAATCATGGACGCCCCGCACGCGGGCGGCCTCGGCGGCACGTACGGCGGAAACCCGGTCGCCTGCGCGGCGGCCCTCGGCGCCATCGAGACGATGAAGGAGCTGGACCTCAACGGGAAGGCCAAGCGCATCGAGGAGGTCATGAAGGGCCGCCTCACCGCGATGCAGGAGAAGTACGACGTCATCGGCGACATCCGCGGCCGCGGCGCCATGATCGCCATCGAGCTGGTCGAGTCCGGCACCAAGGACGGCTCGAAGGCCCCGAACGCGGCGGCCGCCGGCGCCCTCGCCAAGGCCTGCCACGCGGAGGGCCTGCTGGTCCTGACCTGTGGCACCTACGGCAACGTGCTGCGCTTCCTGCCGCCGCTGGTGATCGGTGAGGAACTGCTGAACGAGGGCCTGGACATCCTCGAAACGGCGTTCGCCGGAATCTGAGGTCCGCACCCGGTCCGTGCCCGGGGCAGACTGTGCCTGTGAAGGATGTGTGGGGGGCCAATGGCGGGATCGCACTCCCGCTGTCGGACCCCCTCTTCCTCCCGTACGGTTCCTGGCAGATGAGAGAAACACCCCGCCCGCAGGGGACTGCGGGCGACGCCAGGGTCGCGCTTTCCCGGCACTTCCCTGGTCGTGCCTTCGCGCACACCACCCCCGGGGCCTCTGGCCCCGGAAATCCTCACCGATCGGACGGTGGCCCGCCCCACACCCCCCGGGGCGGCCGTCCTTCCGGTCCTGCCGACTGCCCCGGAGCCACCCCCCCTGCTCCGGGGCAGTCGGCCTTTGTCGTCACGGTGGTGACGAGCGCGCTGCTGTTCGCACTGATCACCTGGCAGGTCGTGGTGCGGGGCCCGCTGTCGGCCGCCGACACGGCTGCGGACCGCTCCCTCGTCGGCCGGGGGCCGGGCCGGCTCACCGAGTTCTGCGCCGACCTGGGCAATCTGCAGGTCGCCCTCCCGGTCCTGGCCCTGGGTATCGCGTACGCGCTGTGGCGCGGCCGGCGGCTGCTCGCGCTCGCCGCCGCCCTGGCGATGGCGGCGGTCCCGGCCGTCGTCGTACCGCTGAAGGTGCTGATCGACCGGCCGTCGCCGCTCGATCCGGCCGAGACCGGCTACTTCCCGTCCGGGCACGGGGCGACGGCGGCCGTCGCGTACTGCGGGGCCGCCGTCCTCCTCCGTACGGGGATACGCGGCCGGTGGCCGATGCCCGTCGCGCTCGTGCTCACCGCGGCGACCGGCATCGGCCTCGTACTGCGCGGATATCACTGGCCGTTGGACGTGCTCGGCAGCTGGTGCCTGGGCGTCCTCCTGCTCGCACCCGCGTGGTGGCTCAGTCGTCGCGCACCATCCGGCTCGCCGCCTCGTGCATCGCGAGCTCCAGCAGAGCCGGGTCGGTGAGGGTGCCCCGGCCGTCCGGGGCGACCAGCCAGCGGACGCCGCCGGTGGTGGCACGGCCCGGGTAGGGCACCACGATCCAGGTGCCGCGGCCCGCGCCCCGTACCCCCGTGCCGAGCCAGCGGGCGGCCGTGCCCGCCGGGACGAAGAATCCCGTCCGGGAGTCGCCGAAGTCGGCGAGCACCGGTCCCGGCCGGTCGACCAGGCGGGACAGCACCTCGAGCGTGGGACAGCCGAGTTCGCCCGGCAGGATCAGGACGTCCCAGCGGCGGCCGGCGGGCAGCAGCGCGACGCCCAGTGGGTTGCGTTCCCACTCCCACCGGCACGCGTCGGGGTCCGGGGCCACCGAGACCAGCCACTCCACCGCGGTCTTCGCTTCCGAGCCAGCCATCGCGCTCGGCCTCCTTCTCATCCTGTGCACAGACGGGCGGACAGTGCGTACACAGGGGGAGAGGGCCGCGGGCCGCGATCATTACGCGGGTTCCGGCATTTGTTGGCAGTGAATTCTCAACGGGTCCACTACGCAGTGGTGCGCCCCCGGTCGGACCGGGGGCGCACTCACTCGCTACGGGCTCTGGCGGGCTCAGCTGTCGAAGCCCAGACCCACCTTGTCCATGGCCTTCAGCCACAGGTTGCGCCTGCCGCCGTTGTCGTCGGCGCGGGCCATCGAGCGCTTGGTGATCTCGATGCCCGCCCAGGCGACCGGCTCGGGCGGGAACGGCAGCGGCTTGCTGCGCACCATCTCCAGCTCGGTGCGCTCGGTCTTCTTCCCGTCGAGAAGGTCGAGCATCACCTCGGCGCCGAAGCGGGTCGCGCCCACGCCGAGCCCGGTGTAACCGGCCGCGTACGCGACCTTGCCCGCGTGCGCCGTACCGAAGAAGGCGGAGAAGCGGGTGCAGGTGTCGATCGCGCCGCCCCACGCATGCGTGAAGCGCAGGCCCGCCAGCTGCGGGAAGCAGGTGAAGAAGTGCTCGGCCAGCTTGAGGAAGGTCTCCGGGCGGGAGTCCAGCTCGCCGCTCAGCCTGCCGCCGAAGTGGTAGACGGCGTCGTAGCCGCCCCACAGGATCCGGTTGTCCTCGGAGATCCGGAAGTAGTGGAACTGGTTGGCGCTGTCACCGAGGCCCGCCCGGTTCTTCCAGCCGCCGATCGACGCCAGCTGCTCCTCGGTGAGCGGCTCGGTCATCAGCGCGTAGTCGTAGACCGGGACCGTGAAGTGGCGCATCCGCTTGACCAGGGACGGAAAAACGTTGGTGCCGAGCGCCACCCGGCGGGCGAAGATCCGGCCGTACGAGGTGCGCACCGCGGTGCCGTTGTCGTCCGAGGCGAGCTGGGTGCCCTTGGTGTTCTCGTAGATACGCACACCCAGGTCGAGGCAGGCCTGCTTGAGGCCCCACGCCAGGCGGGCCGGGTTGAGCATGGCCACCCCGCGCTTGTCCCAGAGGCCGCCCAGGAACGTCGGCGAGTCGACCTCGGCGCGCACGGCGTCCGCGTCGAGGAGCTCCAGGTGCTCGGCGAGACCGAGCCGCTCGGCCTCCTCGTACATCTCCTGGAGGTCTCCGAGCTGGTGCGGCTCGGTGGCCACGTCGATCTCGCCCGAGCGCTCGAAGGCACAGTCGATGCCGTACTTGGTGACGGCCTCCTCGATGGCGTCGAGGTTGCGCATCCCGAGCTCTTCGAGCCTGCCGATCTCCTTGGGCCAGCGGGCGATGCCGTTGCCGAGGCCGTGGGTGATCGACGCGGCGCAGAATCCGCCGTTGCGCCCGGAGGCGGCCCAGCCCACCTCGTTGGCCTCGATGAGGACGACGTCCCGCTGCGGATCGCGCTCCTTGGCGATCAGCGCGGTCCACAGTCCGCTGTACCCGCCGCCGACGACCAGCAGGTCACAGCGCTCGTCCCCGGTGAGGGACGGCTCGGGGGCGGGCCGGTCGGGGTCGTCCAGCCAGTACGACAGCGGCTTCGCGCCGGAAAGGGATTGTGCGGCACTACGCATGGCAACCGGGGCCATGGTTTCCAACTCCTTCGGGGAACTACTGGGTCTTACTTGGGGCTTGCGCTGTTCTTCCGGCGGCTGGCGATGAGCTGGCCGCCGAGGACCATCAGCACGGCGATGATGAACATAGCTGTACCAATGACGTTGATTTGTACGGGTGTGCCGCGCTGGGCCGAGCCCCAGACGAACATGGGGAAGGTGACGGTCGAGCCCGCGTTGAAGTTCGTGATGATGAAGTCGTCGAACGACAGCGAGAAGGCGAGGAGCGCACCGGCCGCGATGCCGGGGGCCGCGATCGGCAGGGTGACCCGTACGAAGGTCTGGACGGGGCCCGCGTACAGGTCGCGGGCGGCTTCCTCCAGCCTCGGGTCCATCGACATCACACGCGCCTTGACGGCGGTGACGACGAAGCTCAGGCAGAACATGATGTGCGCGATGAGCACGGTCCAGAAGCCGAGCGGGGCGCCCATATTGAGGAAGAGCGTCAGCAGCGAGGCGGCCATGACGACCTCGGGCATCGCCATCGGCAGGAAGATCAGCGAGTTGATCGCGCCGCGCGCCCGGAACCGGTAGCGGACCAGCGCGAAGGCGATCATCGTGCCCAGGACGGTCGCGCCGAGCGTCGCCCAGGCGGCGAGCTGGAGCGAGAGGGAGAGCGAGCCGCACAGGTCGGCGACGCCGCACGGGTCCTTCCAGGCGTCCGTGGAGAACTGCTGCCAGGCGTAGTTGAAGCGCCCGTTGGGCTTGTTGAACGAGAACACCATCACGACGATGTTCGGCAGGATCATGTACGCCAGGGTCAACAGACCCGCGATGACGATGAGATTGCGGCGAAGCCACTTCACCGGTTGCTTCAAAGGCGTGGCCATCAGACGAGGTCCTCCGTCCCGGACTTGCGCATGTAGACGGTGACCATGATCAACACGATCGCCATGAGGATGAAGGACAGCGCTGCCGCCGTCGGATAGTCGAGCACCCGCAGGAACTGCGACTGGATGACCGAGCCGACCATCTTGGTGTCGGTCGAGCCGAGCAGTTCCGCGTTGACGTAGTCGCCGGCCGCCGGGATGAAGGTCAGCAGCGTGCCGGAGACGACACCCGGCATGGACAGCGGGAACGTCACCTTCCGGAAGGTCGTCGCCGGGGTCGCGTAGAGGTCCCCGGCCGCCTCGTGCAGCCTGCCGTCGATCCGCTCCAGGGAGGTGTAGAGCGGCAGGATCATGAAGGGCAGGAAGTTGTACGTCAGACCGCAGACCACCGCGAGCGGCGTGGCAAGGAGCCGGTCCCCCTCGGTCCAGCCCAGCCAGCTCGTCACGTCCAGGACGTGCAGCGTGTTGAGCACGTCGACGACCGGGCCGCCGTCCGCGAGGATCGTCTTCCAGGCGAGCGTACGGATCAGGAAGCTGGTGAAGAACGGCGCGATGACCAGCACAAGGATCAGGTTGCGCCAGCGCCCCGCCTTGAAGGCGATGAGGTACGCGAGCGGGTAGCCGAGCAGCAGACACAGGATCGTCGCCGTGCCCGCGTACAGCAGGGACCTGACGAACTGCGGCCAGTACTCGGTGAAGGCGTCCCAGTACGTCTGGAAGTGCCAGGTGACCTTGAAGCCGGCTTCGAGCGAACCCTGCTGGACGGAGGTCGACGCCTGGTAGATCAGCGGCAGCGCGAAGAAGACGACGAGCCACAGGATGCCGGGCAGCAGCAGCCAGTACGGGACGAGGCGCTTGCGCACCGACGCCTTGTGCACCGGGGGTTCTTCCACGGGGGGCGCTTGCGCTTCGGTGACGGTCACGAGGCGTCCTCCACCGACTGCACGCCCGCGTCGATGGCCTGGTCCGCGTCGAGCCCGAAGGTGTGCTCCGGGTTCCAGTGCAGGACGACCTCGGTGCCGGGCACCAGCCGCACGTCCCGCTCGACGTTCTGTACGTACACCTCGAAGTCGGCGCACGACGGGCTGTTGACGACGAACTGGGTGGAGACGCCGATGAAGCTGGAGGCGACGATGCGTCCGGTGAGGCGGTTGCGGCCGTCGGGGATCGTGCCCGCGTTGTCCGCGTGGATGATCGACACCTTCTCGGGGCGTACGCCCACCAGGAGCTTGTCGCCGGTGGCGGTCTGCGCCTGACATCGCTTGCCCGGCACCTTGAGCTTGGAGTCGCCGCAGGTCACCGTGGCAACGTCGGCGGCGGTCGAGGCGATCTGGGCCTCGATGAGGTTGGAGGTGCCGAGGAAGTTGGCGACGAAGGTGGTCTTCGGGTTCTCGTACAGGTCGGCGGGGGCGCCCAGTTGCTCGACCCGGCCGCCGTTCATGACCGCGACCTGGTCGGCCATCGTCATGGCCTCCTCCTGGTCGTGGGTGACGTGCACGAAGGTGATGCCGACCTCGGTCTGGATGCGCTTGAGCTCCAGCTGCATCTGCCGGCGCAGCTTGAGGTCCAGGGCGCCCAGCGGCTCGTCGAGGAGCAGCACCTGCGGGTGGTTGATCAGCGCGCGGGCGACGGCGACGCGCTGCTGCTGGCCGCCGGAGAGCTGGTGCGGCTTGCGCCCCGCGAACTGGCCGAGCTGGACCAGTTCCAGCATGTCGTCGACCTGCTTCTTGACCGACTTGATGCCGCGGCGGCGCAGCCCGAAGGCGATGTTCTCGGTGATGTCGAGGTGCGGGAAGAGCGCGTAGCTCTGGAAGACGGTGTTCACCGGGCGCTTGTACGGCGGCAGGTGCGTGACGTCGGTGGAGCCGAGGGAGACGGTGCCGGTGGAGGGGTCCTCCAAGCCGGCGATCATCCGCAGCGTCGTCGTCTTGCCGCAGCCGGACGCGCCGAGCAGGGCGAAGAAGGAGCCCTGCGGGACGGTCAGATCGAGCGGGTGCACGGCGGTGAAGGAGCCGTAGGTCTTGCTGATCCCGGCGAGGCGGACGTCGCCGCCTTCGGTCTTCTGAGTCATGGGTTGCGGTCCCAGGGGGGAGTCGGGGTGCGTCGGGGAGTGCGGGGCTGTCACGTACGTGACACGTACGCGGTGACATACGTGGTGACACATACGCGGTGACACGTGCGTACGACTGGTGGTACGTGCGGCTGGTGGCGCCTGCGCGAGGTGTGACACCTGCGCGCGGTGGCGGTGACGCGTGGTGCCGGCCGCGCGTGGTGCTGACCGCGCGTGCCGGTGACGCGTGGCGCCGGCTACGCGTGGTGCCGGCTACGCGCCGATGAGCTTGGCGAACTTCTCCTCGTACGCCTTCTCCTCCGCCTCGCTCAGCGGGCGGAACGGATGCGACTTGGCGGTCATCGCCTTGTCGGGAAGGATCAGCGGCGAAGCGGCCAGGGCCTTGTCGAGCTTGGCGAGTTCCTCGCGGACGCCGTCGACGGGGCAGACGTAGTTGATGTACGCGGCGAGCTGCGCCGCGGGGCCCGGCTCGTAGTAGTAGTCGATCAGCTTCTCGGCGTTGGTCTTGTGCCGCGCCTTCGCCGGAACCAGCAGATTGTCCGAGGAGGAGATATAACCGGCCTCGGGAATCGCGAACTTCACCGCCGGGTTGTCCGCCTGGAGCTGCACGATGTCACCGGCCCAGGCGACACAGGCCGCCAGGTCGCCCTTTTCGAGGTCGGCGGTGTAGTCGTTGCCGGTGAAGCGGCGGATCTGCTTGCTGTCGACGCCCTTCTGCAGTCGGGCGATCGCCGCCGAGTAGTCGTCGTCGGTGAACTTCTCCGGGTCCTTGCCGAGGTCGAGCAGCGTCATCCCGATGCTGTCGCGCATCTCGGAGAGGAAGCCGACCTTCCCCTTGAGCTTGGGGTCGTCGAGCAGCTGGGAGATCGAGTCGACCTTGCGCCCGCCGGTCGCCTTCTCGTTGTACGCGATGACCGTGGAGATGCCGGTCCAGGGGTACGAGTAGGCACGGCCCGGGTCCCAGGAGGGGTTGCGGAACTGCGCGGTGAGGTTGGCGTACGCGTGCGGCAGGTGCGTGGGGTCGAGCTTCTGCACCCAGCCGAGCCGGATCAGCCGGGCGGCCAGCCAGTCGGTGACGCAGATGAGGTCGCGGCCGATCTCCTGGCCGTTGTGCAGCTGCTGCTGGATCTTGCCGAAGAACTCGTTGTTGTCGTTGATGTCCGCCGTGTACTTGACGGAGATCCCGGTGCGCTTCGTGAAGGCTTCGAGGGTCGGATATCCCTTGTCGTTCTCACCGACGTCCATGTACTCGGTCCAGTTGGAGAAGACGACCTGCTTCTCCTTGGCCGACAGGTCGTCCGAGACCGCTGCCGCTTGGCCCTTGCCGCCCGCGGCCGGAATACCGCAGGCGCTGAGGGCCCCGATGCCACCGAGGGCAAGGGCCCCGCCGCCGGCGGCGCGCATCAGTGAACGGCGGGTCAGTGCACCCCGGCCGCTCGTGATGCTGCGCCGCATGGCACTCTCCACGGCGCTCACGGATTCCGTGCCGCCCGCGGGGAGTCTCCCGTACTGGAACTTCTCCATGCGCATTGCCCTTTCGGGTGGGTTGCCGCTGGTCAGGCGGACTCTTTATCGGTCCCCGAAGATCGTGCGGTGCCAGTCCTTGCGGACCACCGCGGTGTTGTCGAACATGACGTGCTTGACCTGCGTGTACTCCTCGAAGGAGTACGCCGACATGTCTTTGCCGAAGCCGCTGGCCTTGTATCCCCCGTGCGGCATTTCGCTGAGGATCGGAATGTGGTCGTTGACCCACACACAGCCCGCCTTGATCTCGCGGGTGGCGCGGTTCGCGCGGAACACGTCACGGGTCCAGGCGGAGGAGGCCAGGCCGTACGGGGTGTCGTTGGCGAGCGCGATGCCCTCGTCGTCGCTGTCGAAGGGCAGCACGACCAGCACCGGACCGAAGATCTCGTCCTGGACGACCTCGCTGTCCTGGGCGGCGTCGGCGATCAGAGTCGGCCGGTAGTACGCGCCGTCCTTGAGGTCGCCGCCCGGGGCCTCGCCACCCGTGACGACGCGCGCGTAGCCACGTGCCCTGTCCACGATGGCGGCGACGCGGTCGCGCTGGGCGAAGCTGATGAGCGGGCCGAGGTCGGTCGACTCGTCGAACGGGTCCCCGAGCCGTACGGACTCCATCAGCTCGGCGACACCGCTCACGAACGCGTCGTAGAGCGGGCGCTGTACGTAGGCGCGGGTGGCGGCGGTGCAGTCCTGGCCGGTGTTGATGAGCGAACCGGCGACGGCGCCGTTGATCGCCGCTTCCAGATCCGCGTCGTCGAACACGAGGAACGGGGCCTTGCCGCCCAGCTCCAGGTGCAGCCGCTTGACCGTCGAAGTGGCGATCTCGGCGACCCGCTTGCCGACCGGGGTGGAGCCGGTGAAGGAGGTCATGGCGACGTCGGGGTGGCCGACGAGGTGTTCGCCCGCGTCCTTGCCCGCGCCGGTGACGATGTTGATGACACCGTCCGGCAGCCCGGCCTCCTTCGCGGCCTGCGCGAACATGATCGAGGTGAACGGGGTCATCTCGGCCGGCTTCAGCACGATCGTGTTGCCCGCGGCGATGGCCGGAAGCACCTTCCACGCGGCCATCTGGAGCGGGTAGTTCCAGGGCGCGATCGAGCCGACCACGCCGATCGCCTCGCGGCGTACGTACGAGGTGTGGTCGCCGTCGTACTCCCCGGCGGACTTGCCCTCCAGATGACGGGCGGCGCCCGCGAAGAAGGCGACGTTGTCGACCGTCCCCGGAACGTCGAACTCGCGCGACAGCTTGATCGGCTTGCCGCACTGGAGGGACTCGGCGTACGCGAAGTCCTCGGCCTGCTCGGCGAGTACGGCCGCGAACTTGTGCATGGCGTCGGAGCGCTCGCCCGGGGTGGCCCCGGACCAGCCGGGGAAGGCGTCCTTGGCGGCCGCCACGGCCGCGTCCACGTCATCTCTTCCGGCCAGCTCGTACGTATAGATCCCCTCGCCCGTGGCGGGGTTCACGACCGTGTGAGTACGACCCGAGGTACCGGGACGCAACTGCCCGCCGATGTACTGTGCGCCGCCTTCGAAACGGTCCTGCACCTGGAAGCGGTTGCCCATGACGCTCTCCTCCGCCGTTCACCCCGTCATACGGGGGTCGGCGTAGCTCCAGCTTGATTTGATTGCCGATCCTGACAGAGCAGGGCGCCGCCAACAAGTGATTCCGTTGTTGCCTTTTGGTTACGCAACGAATTCGGTCGACCGTGTGTCGAGTCGGCACGGAAATTCCGTACGGAGTGTCAGTGGCGGATGCCAGACTCGCATGCATGGGGAAGATCGAAGAGCTTACGGCGCAGGTCAACCGGGGCGAGCGCGTCAAATTCCTGCACTTCTGGGGTCACCGTCCACGACCGGACGGCTCGCTCGGACCGAGCATTTTCAGCCAGTGGTGGCCATCGCCCTTCACGGTGGACGGGACGGTCTACGCCACCGCCGAGCACTGGATGATGGCCCGCAAGGCGGCCCTCTTCGGCGACGCGGAGGCGGAGCGGGCGGCACTGACGGCGCGGACACCGGCCGAGGCGAAGAAGGCGGGCCGCCTGGTCCGCGACTTCGACGAAGCCGTCTGGGTCCGCTCCCGCTACGACATCGTCGTCACGGGCAACACCCACAAATTCACCCAACACCCGTCCCTGGGCGCGTACTTGCTGGGCACGGGCTCGCGGGTACTGGTCGAGGCGAGCCCCCTGGACCGCATCTGGGGAATCGGCCTCGCAGCCGACGACCCCCGCGCCTCGTCCCCCGCCGAATGGCGCGGCCAAAACCTCCTGGGCTTCGCCCTCACCGAAACCCGCTCCCACCTCACTGCCTAGGGCAGCGGGTGCGTCGTGGCTGGTCGGTGAGCATGTGCGGGCACGTCGTGGCTGGTCGGTGGGCATGTGCGGGCGCGTCGTGGCTGATCGCGCAGTTCCCCGCGCCCCTAACTGCCTGCCCCTCAGCCCCTAGCCTCCCTAGCCTCCTTGGGCAGCGGGGCCGCCCCCCGGGGGCGGAACGGGTGGGCAAGGGGGCGGCCCTCACGCGGAGCCGCACCCCTCGCTCCCGCCCACACTCGGCACGCCGAAGAGGGGCACGGGAGGGGCGGCGGTGCTCCTACCCGGAGCGAGGGGTTCCGCTGTGCCCACCCTTCCCCAAGCTCTCAACTCCGTTCGAGCAGGGGAGACCCCACTCGCCCCAGCGGAACGATTGCCCACAGCGTGGCGGAACACCTGCCCACAGCGGCAGCGTCGCCGGAGCAGCGACACGCCCCCCGTACCCACCGCGCAGAGGCCACGCGCCCCGCACCCCCACCCGTAAAACCCCCGCTACAGGCCGCCGCTCACAGCCGCCCAGATGATGAAGCCCAGGAACGCGGCCCCGATCGCCATTCCGATCGACCCCGTGATGATCCCCGCCAACGCCATCCCCGCGTTGTTCGCCTCGCCCCGTTCGGCCTTCTTCCGGCCCAGGATGCCGAAGATCAGGCCCATCGCGCCGAGGACGATGCCCATCACGCCGTACACACAGAACAGGCAGATGGAGAGGATGCCGAGCACCATCGCCGCGACACCGAACCCGTTCTGCGGCTGCCCCTGCCCGGTCCACCCGGACGGCCCCGCGTACCCCGGGTAGCCGGGATATCCCCCGCCGTAGGGCGCGGACGGCGCGGCGGGATACGCCGACGGGTATCCGTACTCCCCCGGCGTGACCCCGGGCGGCGCCCCCTGCACCGGGTACCCGTACGCAGCGGGAGCCCCCGGAGCCGGGGCCGGAGCCGGGGCCGGCGCAGAACCGGGAATCGCGTCCTCCGGCCCCACCCCCGCCGTCGGCATCGACGTCACCGTCGGCTGCTCGTGCACCGGATTCCCGGACGGCGCGCCCGGCTTGTCCAAGGGCACGCGGTTCCCCGAGCCCTCCGGCGGTGCCCACGGGTCCGGCGCCCCCGAAGGCTGCGGCGTGTTGTCTGACATGGGCCCTCCCCCATCGTGGTTCCCGGTCATGCTACGGCGTACCCCACTTGGCCCAGCGCCCCGCCTACGATGATCCCGAGCACTCACGCGCCGCCCGGCGTACCACCCCGCATCAGGAGGATCCGATGTCAGACCTGCGCCCCTTCATCGCGGGCCTGCCCAAGGCAGAGCTGCACGTCCACCACGTCGGATCCGCCTCTCCCCGCATCGTCGCCGAGCTGGCCGCCCGGCACCCGGACTCCAAGGTGCCCTCCGACGAGGAAGCCCTCGCCGAGTTCTTCACGTTCACGGACTTCGCGCACTTCATCGACGTCTACCTGTCCGTCGTGGACGTGATCCGCACGCCCGAGGACGTCCGGCTCCTCACCTTCGAAGTGGCCCGCGACATGGCCCGGCAGAACATCCGGTACGCCGAGCTGACCGTCACCCCCTTCAGCTCGACCCGCCGCGGCATCCCGGCCGACGCCTTCATGGCGGCCATCGAGGACGCCCGCAGGGCCGCCGAGTCCGAGCTGGACGTCGTACTGCGCTGGTGCTTCGACATCCCCGGCGAGGCCGGTCTGGAGTCGGCGGAGGAGACGGTACGGCTCGCCCTGGAGCACCGCCCGGAGGGCCTGGTGTCGTTCGGTCTCGGCGGCCCGGAGATCGGTGTGCCGCGCCCGCAGTTCAAGCCGTACTTCGACCGGGCCGTCGAGGCCGGCCTGCACTCCGTTCCGCACGCCGGTGAGACGACGGGCCCGGAGACCATCTGGGACGCGCTGCGGGACCTGCGCGCCGAGCGCATCGGCCACGGCACCAGCGCCGTCCAGGACCCGGAGCTCCTCGCCTACCTGGCCGAGCACCGGATCCCGCTCGAAGTCTGCCCGACCTCGAACATCGCGACCCGCGCCGTCGCCGACCTCGACGAGCATCCGATCAAGGAGATGGTCGCGGCGGGCTGCCTGGTCACGATCAACAGTGACGACCCGCCGATGTTCGGCACCGACCTCAACAACGAGTACGCGGTCGCGGCCCGCCTCCTCGGCCTGGACGAGCAGGGCCTGGCCGCCCTCGCGAAGAACGCCGTCGAGGCGTCCTTCCTCGACCCGGCGGGCAAGGCGAAGCTGTCCGCCGAGATCGACGCTTACACGACGGAGTGGCTCGCCCGCTGAGCACCGCGGAACCGTTCACCAGAGCCATTCACCAGAACCGTTCACTGAGCGACCTCTGGCCCCATCGCCAAGAATGACCTCATGAGCACCGACAGCCACACCGCCGTCGCCGACGTCCGCTCCGATGTCCCCGCCGGTGTCCTCGCGGATGTCCCCACCGGTGTCCTCGCCGTGGGCCATCGCGGCGACCCGTACCGCTTCCGCGAGAACACGCTCGCCTCGATCCGCTCGGCGCTGACCCTCGGCGCCGGCGCGGTCGAGGTGGACGTGCGGCTGACCCGCGACAACGTCCCGGTACTGCTGCACGACGAGACACTGAAGCGGCTCTGGGGCCACGACCGCTGGCTCGTCGACCTCACCAAGGCGGAGGTCGACGAGCTGACCGGGCACGGCGTGCCGACCCTGCGCGAGGCGATCCTCGCGGTCGGCGCGCGCCGCCTGATGATCGACCTCCACGGTGCGCACGACGCGCTGGTGCGCACGGTGGTGGGCGCCGTCCGCGAGGCGGGCGCGAGCGAGCGGATGTACTACTCGGGCAGTCCGACCGCCATGCTGCGCGTACGGGCCGCGGACCCGCACGCCGAGATCGCCCTGACCTGGGAGTCCTGCGCCCCGCCGCGCCCCGAGCTGCTGGCGGCGATCGGCCCGCGCTGGCTCAACTACCGCTTCGGCCTCGTCGACCGCACGCTCACCACGTACGCCCACCGGCAGGGTCTGCTGGTGGGCGCGTGGACCCCGGACACCGCACGCAGCATGCACCGGCTGCTCGCCGCGGGCGTCGACGCGATCACCACCAACCGCCTCGACCTGCTCGCGACGACCGTAGCCAAGTACCGCTCGGCTCTGCGGAGTTGATCCGTCCGGCATGATGGGCCCCTCGCCACCCCCGCACCGGAGGAGAGAGGGAACCACGGATGCCCGAAGCGATTCGCACCGACATCGCCCACAATGCCCGCGTCTGGAACTACTGGCTGGGCGGCAAGGACCACTACCCCGTGGACACGGCGGTGGGCGAGCAGGTCACCGCCTTCTACCCGAGCATCGGCGAAGTGGCCCGTGCCGACCGGCGGTTCCTCGGCCGCGCGGTGTCGTACCTGGCGGGCGAGGCCGGGCTGCGCCAGTTCTTGGACATCGGCACCGGGCTCCCCACCGCCGACAACACGCACCAGGTCGCCCAGCGCATCGCCCCGGACGCCAGGATCGTGTACGTCGACAACGATCCGGTCGTCCTGGCCCACGCCCGCGCCCTGCTGACCGGCACCCCCGAGGGCCGCACCGCGTACATCGACGCGGACGCCCACGACCCCGACAGGATCCTCCAGGAGGCGGCCCGCACCCTGGACCTGGACCGCCCGGTGGCACTGATGCTGCTGGGCATCCTCAACTTCGTGGCGGACACGGCCCAGGCCCGGGAGATCGTACGCACCCTCCTGGACGCCCTCCCGCCCGGCAGTCACCTCGCCCTCACCCACCCGACCCTGGAACTGGGCGGCGAGGGCAACGAGGCCGCGATGGCGTTCTGGAACGAGAACGCGACCCCGCCGATCACCGCCCGCACCCGCACCGAGTTCGCCTCGTTCCTGGACGGCCTGGAGATCCTGGACCCGGGAATCGTGTCGTGCGCACGCTGGCGCGACGAGGACCCGCGGACGGCACAGGTGGCCCAGTTCGGCGCGGTGGCCGTCAAGCGTTGACGCGCTTGCGAGAGGCGGCCTAGCGGATCGACGCGAGCGCCGCCCCCGACACCGCGACCGGCGCCGTCAGCGCCTCCAGCCGCTTGATCTTCCGCCGCACGATCGCCAGCGGAATCACCCCGAACACCCCGAAGGCCATGTCGATCAGCGACCAGCCGAAGGGAATCCCCCGGACCGGCCCGCAGATCAGGGCGAGCGGAACGATCCCGGCGCAGGCGATCATCCCGAACTCGATCACCCAGATGTTCCGCACCGGATCGCGGTATGGACCGTAGAAGGCGACCGCGATCACCAGGTGGGCAAAGGCGAGCCAGTCCGTCCCGTACAGCACGAACGGGTACTTCGCCTCGGTGGCGACGAGCCCCTCCCGGCACCGCTCGATCCACTCCATCAACCCGGGCATGACATCGGGCAGCGGGGACGACTTCAGCACGTCGGCCAGCCAGTTGAGCTCCGTGACGAGCGGGAAGGCGGTCAGCCCGCTCAGCACGAGGCACACGATGAAGAAGATCAACCACACACGGATGCGCCTCAGCTGGGCGGCGGGCTCGTTCATGTCCGCAGCGTACGAGCACCTTCACGCGAGCTTTACGGGTCCCCCCTACAGCCCCACGATCCCGTTCCACGTCTTCGCGAATTCCAGCCGCTCCTGGGCGGTGATGTCGCGCGCGATGACGAGGCGCTTGCGGACCTCGCCGTCGGGGAAGATCAGGGGGTCCTCGGCCAGTGCGGCGGTCTCCTCGTCCTTGGAGGAGGCGATGATGTCGCGGGCGGCCGGCACCGGGCAGACGTAGTTGACCCAGGTGGCGAGCTCGGCGGCGACCTCGGGGTCGTAGTAGTGGTCGATCAGCTTCTCGGCGTTTCGCTTGTGCTTGGCGAGGTTGGGGATCATCAGCGACTCCGCCCAGAGCTCCGCGCCCTCCTCCGGCACCACGAACTCGATGTCCGGGTTGTCCGCCTGGAGTTGGATGACGTCCCCCGAGTACGCCTGGCAGGCCAGCACATCGCCCGAGGCGAGGTCCTTGACGTAGTCGTTGCCGGTGAAGCGGCGGATGTGCTTCGACTCGACCAGCTTCTCGACCTGCTCGCACATCCGGTGGAAGTCGTCCGCGGTCCACTGTGTGACGTCCGCGCCGAGGCCCTGCATCAGCAGTGAGAAGCTCTCGTCGAGCCCGGAGAAGAGCGTCACCTTCCCCTTGAGCTCGGGCCGCCACAGGTCCGACGTGTGCTTGATCTCGCGGCCGAGCTTCTTGCGGTTGTACGCGATGCCGGTGATGCCGGACTGCCAGGGCACGCTGTGCAGCCGGCCCTTGTCGAAGGCGGGGCCGCGCAGCTGCGGGTCCAGGTACTTCGCCACGTTCGGCTGCTTGGCGCGGTCCATCTCCTGCACCCAGCCGAGCCGTACGAAGCGGGCGGCCATCCAGTCGCTCATGACGATCAGGTCGCGGCCGGTCTCCTGGTGGTTCATCAGCGCCGGGCTGACCTTGCCGAAGAACTCGTCGTTGTCGTTGATCTCCTCGGTGTACCGGACGGATATCCCGGTGCGCCTGGTGAACTCGTCCAGCGTGGGCCGCTTGGACTTGTTCTCCTCGTCGGTGTCGATGTAGAGCGGCCAGTTGGCGAACTGGAGGCTTCTGTCCCGGTCGGAGGAGTCCGCAGCGGCCCGCTCCCCCGGCTTGACGTACGCGGCGGGGACGCCGCACCCGGTGAGCGCGGCGAGCGCGCCCGTCGTACCGATTCCGTACCCGATACCGCGGAGCACCGTACGGCGCGAGAGACGGCGTGCGGGACGGCGTGAGAGACGATGCGAAACGCGACCAAGATCACCCATGGCGTTCACCCTCCCGGAGCGTACGAGGGGCGGGCAATAGACAGTCTGCCTACCGCCCGCCCCGGAACCCGGCTCAGCCGTCGAGCGACGTCATGACGTGCTTGATCCGGGTGTAGTCCTCGAAGCCGTACGCCGAGAGGTCCTTGCCGTAGCCGGACTGCTTGAATCCGCCGTGCGGCATCTCCGCGACGAGCGGGATGTGGGTGTTGATCCACACACAGCCGAAGTCGAGGTTCTTGGACATGCGCATGGCGCGCCCGTGGTCCTTGGTCCAGACGGAGGAGGCGAGGGCGTACTCGACGCCGTTCGCCCACTCCAGGGCCTGGGCCTCGTCGGTGAAGGACTGGACGGTGATGACGGGGCCGAAGACCTCGTTCTGGATGATCTCGTCGTCCTGCTTGAGTCCGGAGACGACGGTCGGGGCGTAGAAGTAGCCCTTGTCGCCGACCCGGTGGCCGCCCGACTCGACCTTGGCGTGCGCGGGCAGCCGGTCGATGAAGCCGGTGACCTGCTTCAGCTGGTTGGCGTTGTTGAGCGGCCCGTAGAGCACGTCCTCGTCGTCCGGCAGGCCGGTCTTCGTGTCGGCCGCCGCCTTGGCGAGCGCCGTCACGAACTCGTCGTGGATCGACTCCTGTACGAGCACTCGGGTGGCCGCCGTGCAGTCCTGGCCCGCGTTGAAGAAGCCCGCCACCGAGATGTCCTCGACGGCCTTGGCGATGTCGGTGTCCTCGAACACGACGACCGGCGCCTTGCCGCCCAGCTCCAGGTGGACCCGCTTGAGGTCCTTGGCCGCGGACTCGGCGACCTGCATGCCGGCCCGTACGGAACCGGTGATGGAGGCCATCGCGGGGGTCTTGTGCTCGACCATCGTGCGGCCGGTGTCGCGGTCGCCGCAGACGACGTTGAAGACGCCCTTGGGGACGATGCCACCGATGATCTCGGCCATGAGGACGGTCGAGGCGGGCGTCGTGTCGGACGGCTTCAGCACGACCGTGTTGCCCGCGGCGAGCGCCGGGGCGAACTTCCAGACGGCCATCATCATCGGGTAGTTCCACGGTGCGACCTGTGCGCAGACGCCGACCGGCTCGCGGCGGACGATGGAGGTCAGACCCTCCATGTACTCGCCCGCGCTGCGGCCCTCAAGGAGGCGTGCCGCACCCGCGAAGAAGCGGATCTGGTCGACCATCGGGGGGATTTCCTCGGTGCGGGTCAGGCCCAGCGGCTTGCCGCAGTTCTCCGACTCGGCGGCGATCAGTTCCTCCGCGCGCTCCTCGAAGGCGTCCGCGATCTTCAGCAGCGCCTTCTGGCGGTCGGAGGGCGTCAGATCGCGCCAGGCGGGGAACGCCTCGGCGGCGGCGGCCATCGCGGCGTCGACGTCCTCCTGGCCCGAGAGCGGCGCGGTCGCGTACGCCTCGCCCGTCACCGGGTTGATCACCTCGGTGGTCCGCCCGTCGGCGGCGTCCCGGAACTCTCCGGCGATGTAATTGCGCAGACGGCGCAGCTCGGTGGTCACGGCCAGTCTCCCTCTCAGATGTCCGGTGGATGAGACACCCACATTAGTCAGTGGAGCGACGCTTTCGACATACCTCACTGTCGACAACTTCGGATTCAGTTAAATCGAGACCCTTCAACAACGAATTTCATCGGTCTGCCCTTGCGGGACGGGCGATACGTGATGCACAGTGAGCTCGTGGTCAGTCGTAGCGCAGAACCCAGGCCCGGCAGCGGCAGCTCCCCGGCGATCGATGCCGTCTCTCTGGCGATCATCGAACAGCTCCAGGAGGACGGCCGCCGTCCGTACGCCGCCATCGGCAAGGCGGTCGGTCTCTCCGAGGCCGCCGTACGCCAGCGCGTACAGAAACTGCTCGACCAGGGCGTCATGCAGATCGTCGCCGTCACGGACCCGCTCACCGTGGGATTCCGCCGGCAGGCGATGGTCGGCATCAACGTGGAGGGCGACCTCGATCCGGTCGCGGACGCACTCACCGAGATGGCGGAGGTCGAGTACGTCGTGGTCACGGCGGGCTCCTTCGACCTGCTCGCGGAGATCGTGTGCGAGGACGACGACCACCTCCTGGAGATGATCAACCGCCGCATCCGGACCCTCCCCGGAGTGCGCTCCACCGAGAGCTTCGTCTACCTCAAGCTCAAGAAGCAGACCTACATGTGGGGAACCCGATAGTCGTGACTGCCACCAGCAACCCTGCCCCGGGCAAGGACCTCTCGAAGACCGCGTACGACCACCTGTGGATGCACTTCACCCGCATGTCGTCGTACGAGAACGCTCCCGTGCCGACCATCGTGCGCGGCGAGGGAACACACATCTTCGACGACAAGGGCAAGCGCTACATCGACGGCCTCTCCGGCCTGTTCGTGGTGAACGCCGGTCACGGCCGCCACGAGCTCGCCGAGGCCGCGTACAAGCAGGCCCAGGAACTGGCCTTCTTCCCGATCTGGTCGTACGCCCACCCGAAGGCCGTCGAGCTGGCCGAGCGGCTCGCGCACCACGCGCCGGGCGACCTGAACAAGGTCTTCTTCACGACGGGCGGCGGCGAGGCCGTCGAGACCGCGTGGAAGCTCGCCAAGCAGTACTGGAAGCTGCGCGGCCACCACACCAAGTACAAGGTCATCTCGCGTGCGGTCGCCTACCACGGCACCCCGCAGGGCGCCCTGTCCATCACCGGCCTGCCTGCCCTCAAGGCCCCGTTCGAGCCGCTCGTGCCCGGTGCGCACAAGGTCCCGAACACCAACATCTACCGCGCCCCGATCCACGGCGACGACCCGGAGGCCTTCGGCCGCTGGGCCGCCGACCAGATCGAGCAGGAGATCCAGTTCGAGGGCCCGGACACCGTCGCCGCGGTCTTCCTTGAGCCGGTGCAGAACGCCGGCGGCTGCTTCCCGCCGCCGCCCGGCTACTTCCAGCGGGTCCGCGAGATCTGCGACAAGTACGACGTGCTGCTGGTCTCGGACGAGGTCATCTGCGCCTTCGGCCGCCTCGGCACGATGTTCGCGTGCGACAAGTTCGACTACGTACCGGACATGATCACCTGCGCCAAGGGCATGACCTCGGGCTACTCCCCGATCGGCGCCTGCATCATCTCGGACAAGCTCGCCGAGCCGTTCTACCAGGGCGACAACACGTTCCTGCACGGCTACACCTTCGGCGGCCACCCGGTCTCCGCCGCGGTCGGCCTCGCCAACCTCGACATCTTCGAGCGCGAGGGCCTCAACCAGCACGTCCTGGACAACGAGGACGCGTTCTACCAGACGCTCCGCAAGCTGCACGACCTGCCGATCGTCGGCGACGTCCGCGGCAACGGCTTCTTCTACGGCATCGAGCTGGTGAAGGACAAGGCCACCAAGGAGACCTTCACCGACGAGGAGACCGAGCGCGTCCTGTACGGCTTCCTCTCCAAGGCGCTGTACGAGAACGGCCTGTACTGCCGGGCCGACGACCGCGGCGACCCGGTCGTGCAGCTGGCCCCGCCGCTGATCTCCACGCAGGAGACCTTCGACGAGATCGAGGCCATCCTGCGGGCGGTCCTCACGGAGGCCTGGACCAAGCTCTGATCCTCCGGATCCCTCGCGGATCCTCGTGATCATCCGTTGATCCTCGGCTGCGGCCCGGATGCGCCCGTTCCAGTGAGAACGTCCGCCTCCGGGCCGTACGTCTGCCGTGCCGCCGCGCCCCTCGCACGGCGAATCCTTACGGTGCCCAGTGACCGATCGGCTCTGTCTTTCGTTCCCCCGCAAGGGGGACGGGAAATCTGATCTGACCCTGAACCGAGGTGTACGCCATGGTGGCCCTGCCGGACAACGCCCCTCCGGACAACGACGTCCTGTGGGCTCGCTCCCTGCACCACTCCCACGGCGGGTCCCCCGCGCTCACCGGTGTCTCGCTCGGTGTCCGCGAGGGCGAGATCCTCGCCGTGACCGGCCCGCGCGGCAGCGGCAAGACGACCCTCCTCGGCTGCCTCTCGGGCCGGCTGGTCCCCGACGACGGCGAGGTGTGGTTCAACAGCGTCCCCGTGCACACCATGGGCGCGCTGTCCCGGGAACGGCTGCGCCGCGACCGGTTCGCCTGGATCTCCCCCGAGCCCGGCCTCGTACCGGAACTCACCGCCTGGGAGAACACGGCGCTCCCCCTGCTGCTGCGCGGCGAGGGGCACCGCGCGGCGAAAACGACGGCCATGGAGTGGCTGGAGCGGCTCGACATCGGCGCCGTCGCCCGCACGCGCCCGGCCGCGCTCGCGCAGTCGCAGCGCCAGCGCATCGCGATCGCCCGCGCCCTGGCCACCACCCCCACGGTCCTGTTCGCCGACGAGCCGACGGCTCCGCTGCACAGCAGGGACGGCGCCCAGGTGCTGCGCACGCTCACCACGGCGGCCCGTTCGCACCACATCACCGTCGTCCTCGCCACGCACGACGCGGACGTCGCCACGCTCGCGGACCGCACCGTGAGCCTCCTCGACGGCCGTCGCGTCAGCCCCGCGCAGCTCACGGAAGGCCGGGCGGCGTGCTCGCTCTCCGTCTAGCCCGCGGCAGCCACCCGCTGGTGCTGCTGCGCCGGCTGCTGGTCGCGGCGGCCTCGGCGGGCGTCGGGTTCCTCCTGCTGTGCACACTCGGCTACGCCCTCGGCCACCCGTCGCCTCCGGCCCCCTCCCTGCTCCGCCTCCTGTGGTGTCTGGTCCCGCTCGCGGCGACCGTGCAGTTCGCGGTCGCCGTGGCCCGTACGGACCCCAGCACCCGGCCGCGTCCCGGCCTGTCCGCGGTGGGCCTGGGCCCGGCCCGGCTGGCCTCGACGGCGGCGGCCTCGACCGCCCTGTCCTGCACCCTCGGCTCCCTGCTGGCCCTGCTCTTCTTCCTGCACCTGCGCGGCGACCTGAGCGGGCTCCCGTTCGACGGCGCGGCCACCGAACTCCTCGCCGCCGACCGCCCGTTGCCCCTGCCCGCGGTCCTGATCCTGCTCTCCCTGGTGCCCCTCATCGCGGCCGCGGCAAGCGCCCTGGCCCTGCGCCCGCGCACCCGTACAGGCACAAGAACCGGCACCGGCACAGACGCGCCGACCCGCCCGAACGGCACACCGCCGACGGGCGGCACCCCCGCGTCCACCCCCTCGGCCGCTCCTCCCACCGGCCTCCCCTGGGGAGTCGCCCTGACCGCCGTCGGCCTGGCGGTGGAGACGTACGCGAGCCGGGGCGGCGGCACCGGCGGGGCGCTCCCCCTCCCCGGCCACCCGGACATCGCCCCGGCGGGCGTCCTCGCCGGCTGGACACTGACCGCGCTGGGCCTGGCCCTGGCGGGCCCCGGCCTGGTTCATCTCTGCGGCCTCCTCCTCCAGGCCGTACGCCCCGGGGCGGTACGCCTCCTGGCGGGCCGCGCGCTCCAGGGCGAGGCCCACCGCATCGGCCGCCCGCTCGGCGTGGTCTGCGCGACGGCCTCCGGACTGATCGCGGCAGCCACCCTGTACACCTCCGGCCCCGGCTCCGCGTCCTCCTTCGGCCCGCTCACCGGCCTGGGCGCCACCCTGGTCCTGGCCTGCACCACCGCGACGCTCCTCACCGTCGCCCTGGAGACGAAGCAGGCCCGCGCCGAGACCACTCGGACGCTGCTCCGCCAGGGCGCCGCCGCCAGAACCCTCCGCGCCGCAGCCGCCACCCGAGCCCTCGCCCTCCTCGCCCTCTTCGCGCCCCTGACCTGGGCGGTGGCCGCCCTGGCCGCAACCCCTCTCACCGCCTGACGCACCCACGGCCACTCCCGCCACCCCCGAACCGGCGCTGCTCCGCCCGCCGCCTACCATGGCTCCGTGCCTCAACACCCGGACCACGACCACGAGATCGAGACCCTGGCCGAGTTCGACCGGGCGGCCGCCGGCGGCCTCCTCACCGGCCACCGACTGCAGTCCCTCGACCTGACGGCCCGTACGGAAGCCCTGCTGGGCACCGACACCGCCCATGCCGTCTTCCTCGGCTGCCCGATGACGGACGAGGCCACGGCCAAGGTCAGGGCGGACGGCGCGCTCGTCTTCCCACCGGTCCCGGGCCTTCCCTTCGATCCGTACCGGGGCCTGCTCTACACCCCGGACTCCCTCTTCGAGGGCCTGGCCGACGGCGGGTACGAGGCGACTCCCGACGCACTCGCCTACACCTGGTTCCAGCGCACCAAGTCCGACGGCGACATATTCGCCTCGATGCTGCGCTCGATCCACGACGACGCGATCTCCGACGCCCTCGACGAGCACCTGACCGGCGCACCGGTCGTGGGAGTCATGGGCGGCCACGCCATGGCCCGGGGCACCGACGCATACGCGGGCGCGGCCCGCCTCGGCCGCACCCTCACCCGCGAGGGCCTGACGGTCGCCACCGGCGGCGGCCCCGGCGCGATGGAGGCCGCGAACCTCGGCGCGTACGCGGCCCCACACCCGGACGCCATGCTGGACGAGGCCCTCGAACTCCTCGGCAAGGCCCCCTCCTTCACCCCGTCCATCACGGACTGGGCCGCGGCCGCCTTCGACGTACGGTCCCGGTGGCCGGCCGGCGGCGACTCGGTGGGCATCCCCACCTGGTTCTACGGCCACGAACCGCCGAACGCGTTCGCCGCGCACATCGCCAAGTACTTCGCCAACGCCACCCGCGAGGACGGTCTGCTGGCCCGCTCCACCGCGGGCGTCGTCTTCCTCCCGGGCGCGGCCGGCACGGTGCAGGAGATCTTCGACAACGCGACCCCGAACTACTACGAGTCGCGCGGCGAGCCCACCCCCATGGTCCTGGTGGACCGCACCCACTGGACCGAACGCCTCCCGGCCTGGCCCCTGCTTCAGTCCCTCGCCAGGGACCGCGCGATGGAACTCCGTATCGCCCTGGTCGACTCGGTCGCCGAGGCCCCGTCGGCACTGGCCCGGCTCCGGGCTGCGGGGGCCACCGCGGAAATCCGCTAGCGACCGGATGCACGCGCGGTCATAGTGACGCCCATGGCATCTCTCGTACGACACCTCACCATCGACTGCGCCGACGCCTACAAGCTCGGCACCTTCTGGGCAGCGGTGCTCGACTCCCCGCTGGCGGACGACGACGTCCCCGGTGACCCCGAGGCCCTGGTGACCGCACCGGGCGTCGGGGTCCTCTTCATCCAGGTTCCCGAGCCCAAGACGGTCAAGAACCGCGTCCACCTCGACCTCCAGCCCCAGGACCGCACCCGCGACGAGGAAGTGGAGCGGATCCTGGCGCTCGGGGCCACCCTGGTGACCGACCACCGCAAGCCCGACGGCACCGGCTGGGCCCTCCTCGCGGACCCCGAGGGCAACGAGTTCTGCGTGGAGCGCAGCGCGGCCGAGCGCACCGGCTGATCTCCCCGGCACATTGGGGCGAGCCAAAAGCAACGTTCACGGCGATTCTCACGTCTCGTAGTCGGAGAACGACGACGAACAACCCGCGAGACGAACCACCCGTGAACGGAGCTTTTGGTGCTCATCGGCCTCATCACCGCCATCCTGGCGTCGGTCTGCTACGGCACAGGATCGGTCCTGCAAGCCGTCGGATCACGGAAGTCCGCCCGCCGGGAGGCGGCCGTGGCCTCCACCACCGGTGTCACCCAGCACGGCGGTCCCAGCCTGTCTTCCACCGCCAAGGCTGCGATGACCTGGGAGTTCATCGTCGGCACCATCCTCGACTTCCTGGGCTTCGCGCTCGGCGCGCTGGCCGCGCGGATGCTGCCCCTCTTCCTGTCCCAGACCGTGATCAGCGCCAACCTGGTGATCACTGCGGTGCTGAGCGTCAAGATGCTCGGCATCAGGCTGACCCGCAAGGAGTGGACGTCGATCGCGGTCGTCTGCGGATCACTGGTGCTCCTGGCGACGGCGGCGGGCCACGAGGGCGGTAGCCACGCCGAGATGGCGACCCACTGGTGGCTGCTGGCGATCTCCGTGGCGCTGATGGTCGGCGGGACGGTGGCCGTACGGCTGATGGGCGGGGGCGCCGCGATCCTCGCCGGTCTCCTCTCGGGCCTCGGCTTCGGCGCGCTCGGCGTGGGCGTACGCATCCTGAACGGCGTGGACCCCTACGACCTGGGGGCGCTCCTCACCGACCCTGCCCTGTACGCCATCCTGGTCGCCGGCATCGGCGGCATGTACCTGCACACGGTGGCCCTGCAGATCGGCTCGGTCAACGGCGCCACCGCCGCCCTGGTGGTCGGCGAGACCGTGCTACCGGGCCTGATCGGCGTGGTCTGGCTGGGCGACGCCTCGCGCCCCGGGTTCGCCTGGGTGGCGGTCATCGGCTTCGTACTGGCCGTGGCGGGCGCGGTCGCCGTCGCCTGGTACGGCAAGCACGAGGGCGAGCCGGGCACCGAGACCGGGGAACCTCTGCAACTGGTGGACACTCCCCGCTAGCCGGCGCAGCAGCCACGGCGGGCCGCCGCAGGCCCCGAGCAGTACCAGCGGATAGACGAGGTAGCCGAACCGGCTGGCCGGCATGAGGGCCATGGCGAGAGCCAGCCCGCCCGCCAGCCGTACGGCCGCCGCCCGGACCGTCTGCGGCGGCCGTACCACCAGCGAACCGGCGACGAGCAGCGCAGCGAGCACCAGCAGCACCGTGGCGATGACCGTCCCGCCCGGTACGTACTCCGCGAGCAGGCGCCCCGGCAGCGGGCTGGCCGCCGGTGACTCGACCCCGCTCAGCCCCAGCGGGAACGCGACCGCGTTGCGGTAGACCGCCCCCGGGTCGGCCAGTACCACCGGCACCACGAGCACCCCCGCGACACCGGCAGCGACCACCGCGCAGCGCACCGCCGCCCGCCTCCCCGCGCACACCACCAGCAGCGCCAGTACCACCGGCACCGCGGGCCACGCGGTCCACTTCAATGCGGCCGCCACCCCGAGCACCAGCCCGGCGCCCCCGGCCCTGCCCCGGCCCGCCAGCGCGATCCCCAGACACATCAGCCCCACCACCGGCAGGTCTATCCCGCCGACGGCGAGCGGCAGCGCAACAAACGGACAGGCCGCGACCCACGGCACCGCCGCACGCCGTGCGGCCACCACGAGCGCCCCCAGGAATGCGGCCGCCATCCACCACCGTGCATCGCCCAGCACGGCCAACGGGCCGTCCCCGAACAGCACATGGGGCAACCCGAAAACGGCCATCCCCGGCAAGTACGGATTGAAGTCCCCCGTCACCACCGGGTCGGCCACGTACGGACTGCCCGCAGCCACGAGCAACTGCGCCGACCGCTCGACCACCCGCACCTCCGACTGCGCCTGCCCGGTCAGGACGAGAACCGTCAGCGGCAGCAGCACCGCCCCCGCCAGCGCCACCAGCACCGGCTTCAGCCGCACCCCGAACACCGCTCGCGGCCGGGCGGCGGCCCACCCGGCCGCCCCGTATCCGAACGCGGCCGTCAGCCCCCACGCACGGTGCGGCCCCAGCCCGGACACGAGAGCGAAGAGCAGGCAGAGCACGCCGCACCCGACCCACCCGACGCCCGCCCTCAACTCCCCTTGCCGCACATGCCGTTTGCCGTCGACAACCACCGTCGCATCGTTCATGCGGCCACGGTGCGGGGCGGTCCGCAGACGTGGCATCACACCCTGGTGCCAACCTCCGGGTCACCCCGTGGCACTACAGGGGTCACTCCGCCGCACCGCCAAGGGCCGGCCCGTGGCACCGACAGGGTCACTCCGTGCCCCGCCAGGGACCGGCCCATGGCACCGACAGGGCCACTCCATGGCACCGCCAGGGACCGGCCCGTGGCACGTCAAGCACCTGTCTCAGCCCTGCAGCAGCACGACCTCGTCCGCCGCGAAGGCGACCCCCACGTCGGCGCCCTCCTCCGGGGCGTCCCGCAGCGCGCATGCGGCCTCCAGCAACGGCCCGTCCGCCGGGCGCAGTTGTACGGCGACGTGGTTGCCCCGGAAGGTGCGCGCGGTCACCGCGCAGGGCAGGCCGTCCGCGACCGGTACGAGCCGGACGCCTGCGGGGCGTACGAGCAGCCGGGTGACGCCCTGCGGGGATCCTGCCGGGACGGGGATCTTGCCCCACACCGTGTCCGCGGCCTCGCCGCTCACGGTCGCCTCCACCACGTTGTCGAAGCCCAGGAAGCGGGCCACGAACTCCGATGCGGGCCGCTGCCAGACGTCGAGAGGGGCCCCGGTCTGCGCGATGCCGCCGTCCCGCATGACGACGACCCGGTCGGCCAGGGCGAAGGCCTCGCCCTGGTCGTGGGTGACGGCGAGGACGGTGGTGCCCAACCGGCCGAAGAGCTGGCGGAGTTCGACCACAAGGCGCTCGCGCAGGCCGCGGTCGAGCTGGCCCAGCGGTTCGTCCAGCATCAGGAGCTTGGGCTGCGGGGCCAGTGCGCGGGCGAGCGCGACCCGCTGCTGTTCGCCGCCGGACAGCGAGGCCACCGCCCGCAGCTGGGCGCCCGGCAGCCCGACCAGTTCCAGCAACTCCTCGGCGCGGCGCACCTGTTCGGCCTGTCCCGCGCCCCGCATCCGCAGACCGAAGGCGACGTTGCCGCCGACGTCCCGCTGCGGGAAGAGCTGGTGGTCCTGGAACATCAGGCCCACCCCCCGCCGGTGCACCGGCACCCCCGCCTGGTCGGCGCTGTCCAGCAACACCCGCCCGGCGTCCGGCAGTTGGAGCCCGGCCACCACCCGCAGCAGCGTCGACTTGCCGCTGCCGCTCGGCCCGAGCACGCAGACGATCTCGTGCGCGGCCACCCGCAGGTCCACCGCGTCGAGCGCCGCCCGCGCACCGAACCGTACGGTGAGAGCTTCCAGCCGCAACAAGGACTGCGCAGCGTCGGTCATTCAGAACTCCCCGGATACGGATCGGTCGGGCCGGATGCGTTCCAGCACCAGCAGCGACACCGCGCACACGACCATGAGGATCGTGCTGAGGGCCATCGCCTGCCCGTAGTTGAGGTCGCCGGCCCGCCCGAGCAGCCGGGCCACGGCCACCGGCAGCGTCGGGTTGTCGGGCCGTGCGATGAAGACGGTCGCGCCGAACTCGCCCAGCGAGACGGCGAAGGCGAACCCGGCCGCCACGAGCAGCGCCCGCCGCACCAGCGGCAGGTCGACCTCCCGCCAGGCCCGCAGCGGCGAGGCCCCGAGGACCGCCGCGGCCTCCCGCAGCCGTCCGTCGACCGCGCGCAGCACGGGCAGCATGGTCCGTACGACGAAGGGCACGCCCACTAGCGCCTGGGCCAGCGGCACCAGGATCCACGAGGTGCGCAGGTCCAGCGGCGGCTTGTTGAGGGTGATCAGGAAGCCGAAGCCCACCGTCACCGCGGAGACGCCCAGCGGCAGCATCAGCAGCGCGTCGAACCCGCGCACCAGCCGCCCCGCCCGCCGGGTGAGGGCGGCGGCCGCCAGACCGCCGACGAGCAGCGCGATCGCGGTCGCCACCACGGCGTACTGCAGGGAGTTCCCGACCGCTTCCAGCGGCGGCACCAGGAAGGTCCCGCCGCTCTCGGCCACCGACCGCAGCGCCAGGTAGTAGCCGAATCCGTACCCCTCGGGCCCGTCCAGCGACCGTTCGACCAGCACGGACAGGGGCAGCAGGATCAGGACAAGTACGGTCGCGAGCACCCCGCCGAGCAGCGTCCACTGCCCGGCGCCGCGCGGCCTGCGCGACGTCTGTGCCGGGTCGACCAGCTTGAGCGCGCTCTCGCGCCGCCGCACCGTCCACGCGTGCACGGCGAGGATCGCACCCACCGCGGCGAACTGCACCAGCGTCAGCACGGCCGCGGTCGGCAGGTCGAGGAGCTGCGCGGTCTGCCGGTACACCTCCACCTCCAGGGTGGAGTAGGCGGGCCCGCCCAGGATCTGTACGACACCGAAGGAGGTGAAGGTGAACAGGAACACCATCAGCGCGGCGGCGGCCACCGCGGGCCCGAGCGCCGGCAGCGTCACCCGCCGCCAGGCCGCGAAACGCCCCGCGCCGAGCACCCGGGCGGCCTCCTCCTGCCGGGGGTCGAGCTGCGACCACAGGCCGCCCACGGTCCGTACGACCACCGCGTAGTTGAAGAAGACGTGGGCGAGCAGGATCGCCCACACGGTGGTGTCGAGCCGTACGCCCCACAGCTCGTCGAGGAGCCCACCGCGCCCGAGCACCGCCAGGAACGCGGTGCCCACCACCACGGTGGGCAGCACGAACGGCACCGTCACCACGGCCCGCAGCAGCTGCTTCCCCGGAAAGTCGAACCGGGCGAAGACGTACGCGGCGGGCAGCGCAAGCAGCAGAGTGAGCGCGGTCGAGGCGAGCGCCTGCCAGGTGGTGAACCAGAGCACGCCGAGGATGTCCGGGTCGCCCAGCACCTCCCCGATCCGCCCGAGCTGCCAGGCATCGCCTGACTTCAGCCCGCGCCCGACGATCGCGACGACCGGGTAGGCGAAGAACAGCGCGAAGAAGGCGACGGGCACAGCCATCAGGCCCAGCCGCACCGCGCTCCCACGCCAGGAACCCCGCCGGGCGCCCCTGGGGGCACCCGGCGGGGTCGTGCCTACTTGTTCACCAGCGAGGACCACGACTTGACCCACTGCTCACGCTTGTCGGCGATCTTCTTGGGCTCCACGGTCAGCGGCTTGTCAATGGTCGCGCCGAACTTGGCGTAGACCTCGGGCAGCTTGGTGTCCTTGGCGGCCGGGTTGACGAACATCTTCAGCGGCAGGTCCTCCTGGAACTGCTTGCCGATGAGGAAGTCGAGGAGCGCCTTGCCGCCCGCCTCGTTCTTCGCGCCGTCCAGCAGCCCGGCGAACTCGATCTGCCGGAAGCAGGTCCCGGTGGCGACCCCGGTCGGCGCCTCGGCCGGCTTCGGCTCGGCGAACAGCACCTCGACGGGCGGGCTGGAGGCGTACGACACGACGAGCGGCCGGTCCGCCTTCGCCTTCTTGCCGCCCGAGGACCCCGAGAACTCGTCGTTGTACGCCTGCTCCCAGCCGTCCACGACCTTGACGCCGTTGTCCTTGAGCTTCTGCCAGTAGCCCTGCCAGCCGTCGTCGCCGTACTGTCCGGCGGTCGCGAGCAGGAAGCCGAGCCCCGGCGAGGAGGTCGCGGCGTTCTCGGTGACGAGGAGGTTCTTGTACGCGGGCTTGACCAGGTCGTCGAGCGACTTCGGCGGCGCGAGCTTCTTGTCCGCGAAGTACTTCTTGTCGTAGTTGACGCAGATGTCGCCGGTGTCGACCGGCGTCACCCGGTGCTCGCCCTTGTCGAGCTGGAGGTCCGCCGGTACGCGGTCCAGGCCCTTCGCCTCGTACGACTGGAACAGTCCGTTGTCGAGCGCGCGCGAGAGGAGCGTGTTGTCGACGCCGAAGAAGACGTCGCCGCGCGGCGAGCCCTTGGTCAGGATCTCCTGGTTGAGGGCTGCCCCGGCGTCCCCGCTCTTCAGCACCTTGACCGTGTAGCCGGTCTGCCGGGTGAACTCCTTCAGCACGGCGGGCGAGGCGGCGAACGAGTCGTGGCTGACCAGCGTGACCGTCTTGGACCCGGCCCCGTCGGCCTTCTTCTCGCCGTCGGACGAACCGCCGCAGGCGGCGAGCGTGCTGACGCCGAGCGCGGCGACGATGGATATCGCCGCGTACTTCTTGATGGTGCTCACTGGTGAATTCCTCCTGGAAATGACCAGGAAGAGACGCGGCCCTGCCCGCACCGGGAGGATGCGGGCAGGGCGCAACAGCTTGAGTAAACGACCGAACTTCCTACCCAGAATGACCTGAGCGAGGTTCAGAGGGTCTGCAGTGAGGACTGCACTCTCAGCGCTGTGGCGCTCCCCTGTCGGAATATGCAAATGTGCGGCCCAGCGTACAACCAGGCCCGGACGTGCTACCGCTCGGACGCCGCCAGCTGGCCGCAGGCTCCGTCGATCTCCTGGCCGCGGGTGTCCCGCACGGTCACCGGCACCCCGTGCGCCGCGATCGCCTGGACGAACGCCTTCTCGTCCTCGGGGCGCGAGGCCGTCCACTTGGAGCCGGGCGTCGGGTTCAGCGGGATCAGGTTGACGTGCACCCGCTTGTTCTTCAGCAGCCGGCCCAGCAGGTCACCGCGCCACGCCTGGTCGTTGATGTCCCTGATCAGCGCGTACTCGATCGAGATCCGGCGGCCGGACTTCTCCGCGTACTCCCACGCCGCGTCCAGGACCTCCCGCACCTTCCAGCGCGTGTTGACCGGCACCAGGGTGTCGCGCAGCTCGTCGTCCGGGGCGTGCAGCGACACCGCGAGGCGGCACTTGAAGCCCTCGTCGGCGAACCGCAGCATCGCGGGCACCAGGCCCACGGTGGACACGGTGATCCCGCGCTGCGAAAGGCCGAGGCCGTCCGGCTCGGGGTCGGTCAGCCGGCGGATCGAGCCGACGACGCGCTTGTAGTTGGCGAGGGGCTCGCCCATCCCCATGAAGACGATGTTCGACAGCCGGGCCGGACCGCCCGGGACCTCGCCGTCGCGCAGCGCCCGCATGCCGTCCACGATCTGGTGCACGATCTCCGCGGTCGACAGGTTCCGGTCGAGACCGGCCTGTCCTGTCGCACAGAACGGGCAGTTCATGCCGCAGCCCGCCTGCGACGAAATGCACATCGTCACCCGGTCCGGATACCGCATCAGCACGGACTCGACGAGCGTCCCGTCGTGCATTTTCCACAGCGTCTTGCGCGTGGTCTCCTGGTCGGTCGACAGGTGGCGCACGACCGTCATCAGCTCGGGCAGCAGCGCCTCGCGCAGCTTCTCCCGCGAGCCGGCGGGGATGTCGGTCCACTCCGCCGGGTCGTGCGCGTACCGCGCGAAGTAGTGCTGGGACAGCTGCTTGGCGCGGAACGGCTTCTCACCGATCTCGGCCACGGCCTCCTTGCGCTCGGCGGGCGTGAGGTCGGCGAGGTGCCGCGGGGGCTTCTTGGCTCCGCGGGGCGCGACAAAAGTGAGTTCTCCGGGTACAGGCATGGTCATACCAGTGTCTCAGATGTACGACAAGGGGCCCGCCGTCCTGTGGACAACGGGCCCCTCACGGGTAAAACAGCAGCTCAGGTACGTAGGAAGCTCACGCGGAACCGATGAAGATGACCATCATCAGCCAGACCACCGGAGCGGTCGGCAGCAGCGAGTCCAGTCGGTCCATGATGCCGCCGTGGCCCGGCAGCAGCGTGCCCATGTCCTTGATCCCGAGGTCCCTCTTGATCATGGACTCGCCCAGGTCGCCGAGCGTGGCACTGGCGGCGACCGCGAGGCCGAGCAGCGCGCCCTGCCACCACGTACCGCCGTCGACCAGCAGCGTCATGCACAGCACGCCGGCCACCATCGCGAAGGCGATCGCGCCGAGCAGGCCTTCCCTGGTCTTGCCGGGGCTGATGCGCGGCGCCAGCTTGTGCTTGCCGAAGCGCCAGCCCACCGCGTACGCCCCGGTGTCGCTGACCACCGTCAGCAGCAGGAACGTCAGCACCCGCTGCGGTCCGTCCTGCGCGGTGAGCATCATCGCGACGAAGGTGGCCAGGAACGGCACGTAGAACGCGGCGAAGACACCCGCGGTGACGTCCTTGAGGTACCCCTCCGGCGGTTCGGTCATCCGCCAGACCAGCACCGCCAGTGCGGTGAGCGCCATGGCGACCCAGGCGCCCTCGGGCCCGCGCACGTAACCGGCGACGACCATGGCCGCACCGCCGACCGCGAGCGGAACCAGCGGAGCCTTGATGCCCTTGCGCTCCTCCAGCCGGGAGGTCAGCTCCCACAGCCCGACGACCACGGCGACCGCTATGACGCCGACGAAGGCGGCCTTCCAGATGAACAGCGATGCCACGATCAGCACGCCGAGTCCGAGGCCGACCCCTATCGCCGCGCGCAGGTCGCGGCCCGCACGCTTCTTCTGGGGCGGCGGCGGGGCCGGGGACGGGGTCGACATGGGCTCCTGCGGCATCTGGTCGCGGAACAGGGGACCGCCCCCGGCAGCAGAAATCCGGGCCGCGTCCCCGGCCGCCGAAGCGGCTGGGGCAGCGGAATTCTGCGCGGCGGGAGCAGGTCCCCGGTTCCGGTCGTCTCGGTCGTCGGCGTCTCTGCCTGTCTCAGGCACGATGGGCATGGGCCGAGTGTGCTGGGCGTCATGCGCATCGTACGCGGGACCCGCCGGGAGGGGACCCTGGTCACGGGTTCCCCATTCACCGGCATAGCCCGCCCTCGGCGGGGCCCCCCAGGAAGAGTCGTTCATCAGACCTCGAGCAGCTCGGCTTCCTTGTGCTTGAGCAGCTCGTCCACCTGCGTGACGTACTTCGCGGTGGTGTCGTCGAGCTCCTTCTCCGCACGGCGGACCTCGTCCTCGCCGGACTCCTTGTCCTTGACGAGCTTGTCGAGGGTCTCCTTGGCCTTGCGGCGGACGGCGCGGATGGAGATCCGGGAGTCCTCGGCCTTGTTGCGCGCGACCTTGATGTAGTCCTTGCGGCGCTCCTCCGTCAGCTGGGGGAACGTCACTCGGATGATGCGGCCGTCGTTGCTCGGGTTGACGCCGAGGTCGGAGTCGCGGATCGCCTGCTCGATGTTGCGCAGGGCGCTCGCATCGAAGGGGGTCACCACGGCCATCCGCGGCTCGGGCACCGAGAACGACGCCAGCTGGTTGATCGGCGTCACCGCGCCGTAGTACTCGGCCACGATCTTGTTGAACATCGCCGGGTGCGCACGGCCGGTGCGGATTGCGGCGAAGTCCTCCTTGGCGACCACGACGGCCTTTTCCATTTTCTCCTCGGCCTCGAGGAGGATTTCTTCAATCACCACGTACTCCTGCTGTCGTGAACTGCTGCTGCATGGCTTGGACTGCTGCACGGCTTGTACTGCTGCTGCGGGCGTCTTCTCCTGCACGGTGTCCGACCGGCAGGACATTGTCCATCCCCCGAGTCCGACCCCGCGGCCGGGCCGGGGTCACCATCGGGGGCGCGGACCGGGATCACGGACCGCACATCCGGTCAGGCGCGGGTGCCCTGCGCGTTGACGAGCGTGCCGATCTTCTCACCCTTGACCGCGCGGGCGATGTTGCCCTCGGCCAGCAGCTCGAAGACCAGGATCGGCAGATCGTTGTCACGGCACAGGGTGACGGCGGTGGCGTCCGCGACCTTGAGGTCTCGGGAGATCACCTGGCTGTACTCCAGCGCATCGAACTTGACCGCTTCCGGGTTCTTCTTCGGGTCGGAGTCGTAGACCCCGTCGACCCCGTTCTTGCCCATGAGCAGGGCTTCCGCGTCGATCTCCAGGGCGCGCTGGGCGGCCGTGGTGTCGGTGGAGAAGTACGGCATGCCCATGCCCGCGCCGAAGATCACGACGCGGCCCTTCTCCAGGTGGCGCACGGCACGCAGCGGGATGTACGGCTCCGCGACCTGGCCCATGGTGATGGCGGTCTGGACGCGGGAGTCGATGCCCTCCTTCTCCAGGAAGTCCTGGAGGGCGAGGCAGTTCATGACCGTGCCGAGCATGCCCATGTAGTCCGAACGGGCCCGGTCCATGCCGCGCTGCTGGAGCTCCGCGCCGCGGAAGAAGTTGCCGCCGCCGATGACGATCGCGATCTCCGCGCCGTCCCGTACGACCGCGGCGATCTCACGGGCGATGGCGTGTACGACGTCGGGGTCGACGCCAAGAGCACCGCCGCCGGCGAACGCCTCGCCGGAGAGCTTCAGCATGAAGCGGCCGGTCTTCTTGCCGCTGTCCTGATTCGCCTGATGCGCCTGATTCATGGGGGTGCTTCTCCTCGTGCACATACGAAGAAGGCCATTGCCGGTGGATCCTTGCGGTTCCCGCTGCGGCAATGGCCTCCTCGTCAGATCTGCGGCCGGCCGGCGCGTACGCCGACGGCTGCATCAGACCCTAGCCGGGTCTGGCGATGTTCGCGTTACGTCGACAGAGTCGGACGTACGGACTCAGATGCCGACCTTGATGCGCGAGAAGCGCTTCAGGGTGACACCGGCCTCGTCCAGGACCTTCTGGACGGACTTCTTGGCGTCCAGCGCGTACGGCTGGCCAAGAAGGGTGGCCTCCTTGAAGAAGCCGTTGACGCGACCCTCGACGATCTTCGGGAGGGCGGCCTCGGGCTTGCCCTCGGCGCGCGTGGTCTCCTCGGCGACGCGGCGCTCGGCCTCGACGATCTCGGCCGGGACGTCCTCACGGGTGAGGTACTTCGGCGCGAAGGCGGCGATGTGCTGCGCGATGCCACGGGCCAGCTCGGCGTCGGCCTTGTCCAGCTCGACCAGAACACCGATCTGCGGGGGCAGGTCGGGCATGGTGCGGTGCATGTACGCGGACACGTAGCCGTCGGAGAACTGGGCGAAGCGCTCCAGGACGATCTTCTCGCCCAGGTTGGCGTTGGCCTCGTCGACGAACGCCTGAACCGTCTTGCCGGCCTCGATCTCGGAGGCGAGCAGCGCGGCGATGTCGGCCGGGTTCGTGGCGGCGACGTGGGCGGCGAGCGCGTTGGCGACGGCCTGGAACTTGTCACCCTTGGCGACGAAGTCCGTCTCGCACTTGAGCTCGACGATGACACCGGAGGTGTTGTCGTCGGCGATCAGGGAGACGACGGCGCCGTTCTCGGCAGAACGGCCTTCGCGCTTGGCGACGCCCTTCTGGCCCTTGATGCGGAGGGCTTCGACGGCCTTGTCGACGCTGCCGTCGGCCTCGTCGAGAGCCTTCTTGCAGTCCATCATGCCGGCGCCGGTGAGCTCGCGGAGCTTCTTGACGTCAGCGGCGGTGTAGTTCGCCATGAGTCTGTGAATCTCTTCTCGGAAGTCGTGATCTACGAGTCGTGATCGGCGAGGTGAATCGTGATCTGCGATTCGTGATCTACGTGATCTACGGGTGAACGGCGGGGGCGGTACGCCTGTTGGCGCACCCTCCCCCGCCGTCAGTCAGCCGTTAAGGGCTGGGTCAGGCCTGCTCGGCGTCCGCGGCCGGAGCCTCGGCAGCGGCCTCGGCCGGCTTCTCGGCCTCGGCGACCGGGGCAGCCTCGGCTTCGGCGGCCGGAGCAGCGTCGGCGTCGGCGGCCGGAGCGGCCTCGGCGGCAGCGGCGTCGGCGGCCGGAGCCTCGTCAGCCTTCTTGTCGCCCTCGAGCAGGTCGCGCTCCCACTCGGCGAGCGGCTCGCCGGCGGCCTTCTCGCCCGGCTTGGAGTCGCCCGTGGCGGCACCGGAACGGGCGATGAGGCCCTCGGCGACGGCGTCGGCGATCACGCGGGTGAGCAGCGTGACGGAGCGGATCGCGTCGTCGTTGCCGGGGATCTTGTAGTCGACCTCGTCGGGGTCGCAGTTGGTGTCGAGGATCGCGACGACCGGGATGCGGAGCTTGCGCGCCTCACCGACGGCGATGTGCTCCTTCTTGGTGTCGACGATCCAGACGGCGCTGGGAACCTTCGACATCTCGCGGATACCGCCGAGGGTCTTCTCCAGCTTGGCCTTCTCACGCGAGAGAACCAGGAGCTCCTTCTTGGTGAGGCCCGACGCGGCCACGTCCTCGAAGTCGATGAGCTCCAGCTCCTTCAGGCGCTGGAGGCGCTTGTAGACGGTGGAGAAGTTGGTCAGCATGCCGCCGAGCCAGCGCTGGTTGACGTAGGGCATGCCCACGCGCGTCGCCTGCTCGGCGATCGCTTCCTGCGCCTGCTTCTTGGTGCCGACGAACATGACGGAGCCGCCGTGGGCGACGGTCTCCTTGACGAACTCGTAGGCGCGGTCGATGTACGACAGCGACTGGAGCAGGTCGATGATGTAGATGCCGTTGCGCTCCGTGAAGATGAAACGCTTCATCTTCGGGTTCCAACGACGGGTCTGGTGACCGAAGTGGACGCCGCTTTCCAGCAGCTCCCGCATCGTGACGACGGCCATGGCCGTACTCCTTGAGGTTCTCGGTTATCGCTCCCGCCGGACGGCGGTCGCGCCTGACGTCCCACGCGCCGTGCCCATGGGGTCTGGGAAAACCCCTGGGGACCGAGCGGTGCTGCCACTGACCGCAGAGTGGGTGGTGGCGGGACGTGCGAAGTCGACCCGGTGACCCGGATCGCCACAAGAAGTGTACGGGACCCGCACAGTGCCGGGTGACGGCGTTGTCCACAACCGCCCGGCCGTCCACAGAAACGGTCCATGATCACCGCGTTTTCGCCCGGTGGGGCACCGTTTTCGGCATGTACCGACTTGTGATCGCAGCGTTGTCCGCACTGGCCTCCCTCGTCCTGCCGGGGGCTGCCACGGCTCTCGCCGCGGACGGTCCCGACCGTGCCTGGCCGGTGGGTGACCGCCCTGCTGTCGTACGGGGCTGGGAGCCGCCGCCGTCGAAGTACACGGCCGGGCACCGGGGTGTGGATCTGGCGGCGGAGGCCGGTGCGGAGGTGCGGGCGGCGGCGTCCGGCCGGGTCTCGTTCGCGGGCCCGGTGGCCGGCCGCGGAGTTCTCTCGATCACGCTGCCCGCGAGCGGGGATCCGCCGCTGCGCACGACGTACGAACCGGTGCGCGCCCTGGTCGCGGAGGGCCACGAGGTGGTCGCGGGCCAGGTGGTGGCGGTGCTGGAGCCCGGGACGTACCACTGCCCGGCAGGGAGCTGCCTGCACTGGGGGCTGCTGCGTGGCGAGGAGTACCTCGACCCGCTGTCGCTGCTGCCGCCCGGTCTGCTGCGCCGGGGGCCGCCCCGGCTGCTGCCGGTGTTCGGCGTCCCGCCGCCCGAGCCGGGCCAGGAAACCCTGCCGCCTGCGAAGATCGCGGCGCTCGCACCGGACGCCCTGCACGCGCTGGCGCTGTCCGTGGCCGCGGTACTGGCGTACCGGACACAGCGGCAGCGCGGCCCCGGACCCAGTCCCGGGCCCACTGCCGGGTCCACTGCCGGACCACGGGCCCGGGTTCAGCCCCGGACGCCGCGCAGGGCCATGGAGACGGCCGCCTCGGTGATGACGCAGGGCTCCTCGGCGGCGCCGCCGAGCTCCAGGCGCCGCACGGCCGCGTCGACCACGCCCTGGAGCATCATGGCCGCCAGCCGGGGCTGCTCGTGGCCCAGGTCGCGCAGGGCGTCGCCGATCATGGTGACGAGGCCGCCGTGCGCGGCGCGGATCTTCTCGCGGGCGCCGGCGTCCAGCTCGCTCGCCGAGATCGCGACCACGGCACGGTGGCGGCGGTCACCGACCAGCGTCAGCTGCTGTCGTACGTACGCCTCGACCTTGCCCTCCGCGGTGTCGGCCGCCGCCATGGCGGACTCGACCTCGGCAGCCCAGACGGGGAAGTCGACGGCGCACAGCTCCTCGACGACCGCGCCCCGGGATCGGAAGTACTCGTAGACCGAGGAGCGGGCCAGGCCCGTGCGCTCGGCGAGGGCGGGGAAGGTCAGCGCTTCCGTACCGCCCTCGGACAGGAGGGATCGCGCAGCGTCCAGGAGGGCACTGCGCTGCATCGTCCGGTGCTCGGCCACGGAGGCCGCTCGAATCCTTGGCACGGCTCCACTCTACGGATGCGGGCCCGGTCTGACGACGGGTACACCCGGCAGGGACGATTCAGCGCCCTTGTCTCCGCCTCACCGGGTCAGCGGCCGACATCCGCCAGCTTGGCCCTGAGCTGGAGGACCGACTTGGTGTGGATCTGACTGACCCTGCTCTCGGTGACCCCGAGCACGTTGCCGATCTCGGCGAGGGTGAGGCCCTCGTAGTAATAGAGGGTGATCACGGTTTTCTCCCGGTCGGGGAGGGTGTTGATGGAGCGGGCGAGCAGTCGGCGCAGCTCGCGGTCCTCGGCGACCTCGACCGGATTGTCCGCGCTGGTGTCCTCCAGCGTCTCCATCAGGCTCAGCCGGTCGCCGCCCTCGCCGCCGGCGTGCAGCAGCTCTTCCAGCGCGACCACGTTGGCGAGCGACAACTGGCTGAAAACCGCGTGCAGTTCCTCCACCGCGATGCCCATTTCCGAGGCAACCTCGCACTCGGAGGGGGTACGGCGCAGCTTCGCCTCCAGGGTCGCGTACGCACGCTCGACGGCTTTCGCCTTCTGCCGCACCGAACGCGGGATCCAGTCCAGGGCACGGAGTTCGTCGATCATCGCGCCGCGGATCCGGGTGATGGCGTACGTCTCGAACTTGATGGAGCGCTCGATGTCGAACTTCTCGATGGCGTCGATCAGCCCGAAGACCCCGGAGGACACGAAGTCCGCCTGCTCGACGTTGGGCGGCAGCCCCACGCTGACCCGGCCCGCGACGTACTTGACCAGCGGCGAGTAGTGCAGGATCAGCTGCTCCCGCAGCCGCTCGTCGCCCGTGGTCTTGTACGACCGCCACAACTCGTCCACGGACGAGGGCGCCGGGGGCCGTACGGCACCGCGGGCAGCCGGGGGCGCTGCCGCGCGGTCAGACCCGGAGGTGTGCTGGGGCATGCGTTGCCTTGAGCCGTTCTGCTGTGATGTGAGGGGGACTTGATGCCGTGTGTGATGCCTGAGCGGGGCGAAATCCTTGCGAGCGTAGCGTGACTGAAGCGTCGCAGTGCGCGAAGGATATGGGACCGGATCGTACGATTGACAGTCCCGGCCCGCTCCCCGTCGACGGACCCGCCGCCGCACACGACTGCTCCACCCGGGGTCCCATGCACGATTCAAAGGTCATCGTCTTTACCTTTTCACTCGGACGCCCCTGGTCAAGCACCGCCTCGCCGGGCGCGCGCACCGCGTACGGCGCTTGACGCCAACTGCCAGTCGTCGCCGTGGCGTTCGACGAACCCGAGAGCGTGCAGTTCGTACAGCCTGGCGAGGGCTTCATCGCCAGTGGTACCCGCACCCCGTGCGACGCTCCGCGCGTCGGCCGCCGCACGGGCGGGCAGCGCCTCAAGCACCCGTGCGGTGACGGGATCGAGGAGGTCCCTGGGGAGTACGGGCCCGCGCCTTGCCGGGGCGAGGTCGCCGATCTCGCCGACCAGTTCGACGATTTCGGCGGCGTCCGTCACCAGTACACCCTCGCCGCGCAGCAGTTCGTGCACCCCGGCGGAGAGCCCGCTGGTGACCGGGCCCGGCACGCCCATGGTGAAGCGGCCGATGCGCTGGGCGCTGCGGGCGGTGACGAGCGAGCCGCTGCGGTACTCGGCCTCGACGACGACGGTGCCCCGGGTGAGGGCGGCGATGACCCGGTTGCGCAGTACGAACCGGCTCGCCGTGGGATGGCTTCCCGGTGGCAACTCGCTCACCACCAGCCCCTGTTCGGCGATGCGGCCGATCAACTCGGCATGCCCCCGCGGATAGACGACATCGATCCCGCAGGCCAGGACCGCGACGGTGGCCCCGCCCACGGCCAGCACCCCGCGGTGCGCCGCCCCGTCGACCCCGAACGCGGCCCCGGACACCACCACCCAGCCGCGCTCCGCGAGCCCGCCGCCGAGCGTCGCGGCTACGTGGGCTCCGTACGGTGTGCAGGCGCGGGCCCCTACGACGGCGACGGACCGCAGCGCCCACATCCGCAGGTTCGGCCGGCCCCGCACCCAGAGCGCGATCGGGCGGGCGTCCCCGAGGTCGTCCAGCTGGGTCGGCCACTCCTCGTCCCCCGGGCACACCAGGCGACCTCCGACGGCGGCCGCCGCTTCGAGGTAGCGCACCGGATCGACGGCCGTGGCCCGGCTCCGGTAGCCGGCGAGCCGTTTCCCACTCGCCCCGGTCAGCGAACCCCGCGCTTCCGGAAGGGCCCCCTCCGACCCGGACACCTCCCGTCCGGGCGCCTCCCGTACCGGCCCCTCCCGTCCGGGCCCCTCCCGTACGGACGCCTCCTGTCCGGGCCCCTCTTTTCCGGTCCCCTCCCACCCCGACGCCGTCAGCCGCCGCAACACTTCCACCGGCCCGTACTCCCGCAGCCAGCGCCCGCCCGTCTCGTCGCCCGGCTCGACGATGCCGGTGAGTGCGGCCCTGGCCAGCCGCTCCGCCTTGCTCACCCCCGCTCCCGCTCCCGTCCCCGTCCCTGTCCCCGCGCCCGTCCCGGTACTCACGCCACACCTCCGGCCACCAGCGGGGATCTTCCCGCGGCTCGGTTGCGGACCGCGCCCCGGTCGATCCCGGTCCGCATCTGGAGCGCCAGTTCCAGGTCGGCCTCGTTCGGCCGGTCGTGCCCGCCCAGGTCCGCGACGGTCCAGGCGACGCGCAGCACCCGGTCGAAGCCCCGTGCCGTCAGCAGGCCCCGTTCCATGTCCCGTTCGGCTGCGCCGAGCGCTCCCGGTGCCGACTGCCACCGGGTACGCAGTTCGTGCCCCGGCACCTCGCTGTTGTTGGTCCACGGGGTTCCGTCGAGCCGGGCGGCGGCCCGCTCCCGCGCCTCGCGCACCCGGGCGGCGACCACCTCGGTCGACTCCCCCCGGCCGCCCTGCCCCATCAGGTCCGCGCGGGTCACCGCTTCGACCCTGACCAGCAGGTCGACCCGGTCGACCAGAGGCCCCGACAGCCTCGACTGATAGCGGCGGACCGTCGCCGGACCACAGTCACAGGTGGCCTCCTGGGAGCCGTGCCGTCCGCAGGGGCAGGGATTCGCCGCCAGCACCATCAGGAATCGGGCCGGAAACTTCACCACTCCCGCGCTGCGCGCCACCACCACATGCCCCGACTCCAGTGGCTGGCGCAGGGAATCAAGGGCCTTCGCGGTGAATTCGGGCGCCTCGTCCATGAAGAGGATTCCGCGATGGGCCAGCGAGACCGCGCCCGGTCTCGGCAGCCCGTTGCCCCCGCCGATGAGCGACTGCATGGTCGCCGAGTGGTGCGGTGCGCAGTAGGGCGCCCGGGTGACCAGTGGTTCGCCCGGTGGCAGGATGCCTGCCACCGAGTGCACCGCCGTCACTTCCAGGGACTCCTGCCTGGTGAGCGGTGGCAGGAGCCCCGGCAGCCGCTCCGCCAGCATCGTCTTGCCCGCCCCCGGCGGACCGAAGAGCAGCAGGTGGTGGCCTCCCGCCGCGGCGATCTCCAGGGCGATCCGTGCCGCCTCCTGGCCGCCCACGTCCGCCAGGTCCGGTCCCGCGTCCCCGCTGCCGGGCGCCAGTCCGGTGCCCGCTCCCGCGCCGGGCACCATGAGCCCGGCCAGCATGGCGTCGGGCCGGCCCTCCTCGGCCGGTTCCTCCTCGGGCACCTCTTCCCCGGCGAGCACGGCGATGAGCTGGCGCAGGCTGCGTACACCGAGGACCGAGATGCCCGGCACCAACGAGGCCTCCGCCGCGCACTGTTCGGGCACGACCACCTGCCGGTAGCCTGCCTCGGCCGCCGCGAGCACCGCGGGCAGGATGCCCCGCACCGGTCTGACCCGGCCGTCGAGGCCCAGCTCGCCGACCATCACCAGGTCGGCGATCTCCCTGGGGTCGATCCGCTCGGCGGCGCTCAGGACCGCCACCGCGACGGCCAGATCGAAGCCGCTGCCGCCCTTGGGCACCGAGGCGGGGCTGAGCCCCACCGTCAGCTTCTTCTGCGGCCAGGCGACGCCGGAGTTGACCACCGCCGCCCGCACCCGGTCCTTGCTCTCCGTCAGGCTCTTGTCCGGCAGCCCCACCAGGGCGAAGGCCGCGACGCCCGGCTCCAGGTCGGCCTGGACCTCCACCACCACGCCCTCGACGCCGACCAGCGCCACCGAGCACGTACGCGCGAATCCCATCAGGCCACCCCCCGCGCGTGCTCCAGGACCGGGGCCCCGCGTCTGGGCAGGGTGACGCCCACGAGGTCGATCCTGGCGCCGCCGGGCGGCGGCCCGCCGTGCTCGTACAGCCAGAGCTCGGCCAGGGTGCGCAGTCGCTGCGCCTTCCTGGGGGTGATCGCTTCCATCGGGTGCTGGAAGGGGCCGCTACGGCGGGTCTTCACCTCGCAGACGACGAGCGAGTCGCCGTCCCGGGCCACGATGTCGATCTCTCCGGCCTGGCAGCGCCAGTTGCGCTCCAGTACGGACATTCCCACTTCGGCCAGCCAGCGGGCCGCCAGGTCCTCGCCGTACCGGCCAAGGTTTCCGCGTGCGGTGCGCGGCTTGCGTTCACTGTTCGCGTTCATTCGGTTCCACCTCCGGAACCGAATGTGACGCAATCCCCGCGAACTAGTGGATCTTGGTGGACAACTCCACCGTTGTGGAAAACTCAGCCACCCGGAAGTTCCAGATCGCTCTTGTTGAGCTCTTCCACGTTGACGTCCTTGAACGTGAGCACCCGCACCTGCTTGACGAACCTGGCGGGCCTGTACATGTCCCAGACCCACGCGTCCGCCATGGTTACTTCGAAAAACACCTCGCCCTGGACCGAGTGCACCTGCATCTCGTAGTCGTTGGTGAGGTAGAAGCGCCGTTCGGTCTCGATCACATATTTGAACAGACCGACGACATCGCGGTACTCCCGGTAGAGCTTCAGCTCCATCTCGGTCTCGTACTTCTCGAGGTCCTCGGCGCTCATGGCATGTTCCCCTTCAGCCGTGCGTCCCCCTATTGTGCGCCAGCCCCGTACGCCCCTATGCGATTTCCGGGGCCAGGACGATCGGCGTACTCGGAGGACCCTCGTCGAGCAGCGTGCGCAGCAGCTCGGCGAGCCTGGTCGGGTACACCGTCTCACGCGTCGCCGACAGGGCGGCGGAGGACCACCACCGCAGACCCGCGGTGCTGCGCCGCTCCAGCTCCGTCAGCCCGGTCAATACCGTCTCGGTCTGCTTCGTACGTGCGGAAAAGAACCATTCCTCCTGGTCCCAGCGGCGCCCGTCGAACTGGAACGAACAGATCCGCTGCCAGAGCACCGGTCCGAGCTCGACGTCCGTGATCCCGGTCTCCTCGGCGACCTCGCGCAGCGCCGCCTCGGCCAGGGTCTCTTCGCCCTCCACACCGCCGCCCGGGGTGAACCACCACCTGCGGTCCGGGTCCTCGGGTTCGAAGCCGTGCATCAGCAGTACCCGGTCCTCGGGGTCGAACAGGATGACCCGCGCGACCCTCCGCAGCGGCCTGTCGGCCAGGTCTTCCGCACCCGTCGTCCCGGTCGTCACGCCCGCACCTTCCGTCGTCCGGCCAGTTTGGCGAGCGGTCCGTACGCCGCTCCGCCGAAGATCAGCACCACACCCGCCACGATCGCGGTCACCAGCAGCCTCACCGGCCCCGGCTCGGAGATGCCCCCGGGCAGCGACGCGAAGGCCGCCGGCCGCTCCAGTACGCCGCCCACCGGCCAGGCCACGGCGTCCACCCGGGCATCGACCTTGGCCACCGGGACCGTGCCGTGGGTGGAGTCCATGAGGTGCCCCCGGGAGTCCACCGACGTGCGGCGCTCGTCTCCCAGGAGGAAGAGCTCACCCGGCGGGACCGTGGCGCTGAAGGGTTCCGACCCGGCCCCGCCCCCGGAGCGCAGATACGGTTCTTCCACGGACTTCCCGTTCACGGTCAGCCGCTTGTCCTTGTCGCAGCAGACGACCTTGTCGCCGCCGACGCCGACCACCCGCTTCACCATCGGCATGGCGCCCCACACCTCGTCGGTGAAGACCACCACGTCCCCGCGCCGCACCTCGGTGCCGGTGATGCGCTGTGCGAGCACCCGGTCCCCGGTGTTGATCGACGGGGTCATCGAGTCCGACGGCACCGTGTACGGCTTGTACACCAGCGCTCCCCAGGCGAACCCGCCGAGGAAGAGCACACAGCCGACGGCCACGGCCAGCCCCGACAACACATTGCCGAGGCGGCCGCGGCCGTCATCCGTACGTCCTGAACTGCCCATCCCAGCGCTCCCCCTGTTTCGGAGATCAACGATCTGGGACGGCACCCTACCCGGCGGTACGCCCGCGGGTCAGCCTCCTGCGGCGCCAGAGCACCACCGGCAGCGCACCCGCCAGACCGAGCGCGCCCGGAGCGGCCGACGCGGCAGCGGCAGTGGCGCTCGCGAGGCCGCTCTGCTCGAAGGTGTCCGGCACCGGCAGGGTCGCCCAGCGGCTGATCGGCCAGGCCACCACCACGGCCCGGCCGACGACCTGCTCGTTGTTGACGAAGCCCTTGGTCGGGAGGTTCTGGTGGTAGCGGGAGTCCTCGGAGTTCGTCCGGTTGTCGCCCATCACCCAGATCTTGCCGTCGGGCACCTTGAGCGGGCCGAAGGGCTGGTCGTCGCACGGGGCGCCCTGCGGCGAGATGTACGACTTGTCGTCCAGCGTCTTGCCGTTGACCGTGACCGAGCCGCCGGTCTTGCACTCCACGGTGTCGCCGCCGACCGCGATGACCCGCTTGATCAGGTCCTTGTCCTCGGCGGACGGCATCAGACCGATGAAGCTCAGGACGTCCTGCACGACATTGGACTTCTCCACGGGGGTGTTGAGCCAGTTGCCCGGGTCGTGGAACACCACGACCTCGCCGCGCTCCGGCTCCGCACCGAACCACGGGGTCAGCTTGTCGACCAGGACGCGGTCGCCCTTCTGAAGGGTCTCCTGCATCGACTCGGAGGGGATCGAGAAGGCCTGCACCAGGAAGGTCTTGATCAGCAGCGCGAGGATGAGGGCGATGCCGATCAGCAGCGGCAGTTCCTTCCAGAAGGAGCGGGGCTTCTTCGGGCTGCCCCGGTGACCGTCCTCGCCGCCGTCGTCGTGCGCACCACCGTCGTACGTACCGCCGTCGTACGTACCGCTGCCCTGCGAGCCGTTGTCGCTCAACTCTTCACCGCTCCGCTGCTCCCTCGCCGGGCCCGGGGTCACGGACGGGGACGCATCGGCACGCCGTTCCGGCTCGGGCTTTTCCTCGGGTCCGTCGTGTCCGGACCGGGCACCGACCGCCACATCCCCCACGTCCACTCCTCACTCCGTGCCACCGCCCGCGCCCGAGAAGGCGCAGACCCACCACTCCCATAACGAGCGGGAGTTCCCCTGGGCTCGGGAGTAGGACCTGACGATCCTGGAACGCCACCTTATTCGACGGTTCCGGGGCCGCCGCCGCCCCGGCGCGCGGTTCGGGGACACGGGCGAAGGTCTCGGGGACCTCCAGCTTGCGCCAGTGCCCGATCGGCCAGGCGATGACGACGGCCCGGCCCAGTACGTCCTCCTCCGAGACCGTTCCGTGGTACTTCTCGTCCAAGTGGTAACGGGAATCGGCCGAGTTCGACCGATGGTCGCCCAGTACGAAGACCCGCCCCTCGGGCACCTTCACCTCGAACGGGATCTTCGACGGCCGGTCGTGCGGAAAGACGTAGGGTTCACTGAGCGGTACGCCATTGACGGTGACCTGACCATTTTTGTCGCAGCACCGCACGGTGTCCCCGCCGACCGCGACCACCCTCTTGATGAGGTCCTGCTCGTCGGCCGACGGCAGCAGTCCGATCCAGGTCAGCCCCAGCTTGACCTGCTTGACCACCACCGGGTCCTCTTCCTCCGGCGCAGCTTCCTTCTCCAGCCAGCCGCCGGGATCCTTGAAGACGACGACCTCGCCGCGCTCGGGACGCGACCCGAACCACGGGGTCAGCTTGTCCACCAGCACCCTGTCGCCGATCCGGATCGTCTGCTCCATCGAGCCGGACGGAATCACGAAGGCCTGCACCAGGAACGTCTTCAGTACGAGCGCGATGAGCAGCGCCACGACTATGAGGACGGGTATCTCCTTGACGGCCGATCTGCGCCGGCGCCGCTTCACCTTGCGGGCCAGCTTCCGCCGCTCCGCCCGCCCCGGCCCCGTACGCCCGTCGCCACCGACGTCGGCGGCAGGCGTGGTGGACCGGCTCCCGGTCGGCAGCGGGACGTGCTGCGCCGCCCGGTCCCGGCCGCGGCTACCCATGGGCCCCGGCCGGCGCCGGTACGTGAGTGAAGGCGTCCGAGCGCTCCAGCGAGCCCCACCGGCCGGCGGGCCAGCCGAGCCAGTCCGCGCGGCCTATCACCCGGTCGATGGGCACCATGCCGCCGCCGGGGCTGCCCAGATGGTCGCGGGAGTCGCTGGAGCGGGACCGGTGGTCGCCCATCATCCACAGCTTCCCGTCCGGTACGACGATGTCGAAGGGCACCCGGGACGCACTGTCGCCGGGATGCAGATACGGCTCGTCGACGCCCTGCCCGTTCACCTGGATCCTCCCGCGCTTGTCGCAGCAGACCACGCGGTCGCCGCCCACCCCCACCACCCGCTTCACGAAGTCGGTCTCGGCCGGCTCGGCGATGCCGAGCGCCGCTCCCGCCCAACGCAGCGCTCCCGTCACGGGATTGACCACGGGCTCCTCCCGTACAAACGATCCCGTGCCGTCGAAGACCACCACGTCACCGCGGAGCGGGGCGGCCCCGAAACGGTACGCCAGCTTGTTCACCAGGACCCGGTCGCCGACCTGGAGGGTGGGCTGCATCGAGGTACTGGGGATCAGGAACGGCTGCAGTACGAAGCCGCTGAACAGCAGCAGGAAGGTGAGGCACGCGAAGGCGAGAAGCACCGGCCGCCGCCACGGGGACCGGACGGCATCTCCGGACAGGGCTTCGTCACCCGGCCCGGACTGTGCCGGCTCAGCCTCGTCGGACGGCTCGCCGAGTCCGGACAAACGCGCGGAGCGCGACCGCTCGCCGTCCCCACTGTGGGGGGCGGCGGAGCGGTCGCGCTCCGGGTGTGGTGCTGCTTCGGTGTCCATCGGATCCGAGCCTATCCGGCCGGTCCTGGACGCCAAAGGCGCGATCAGTTGTCGCGCTTCTCCTTGATCTTGGCGGCCTTGCCGCGCAGCTCGCGCAGGTAGTAGAGCTTCGCGCGACGCACGTCACCGCGGGTGACGACCTCGATCTTCTCGAAGATCGGGGAGTTCACCGGGAAGGTGCGCTCGACGCCGACGGAGAAGGAGACCTTGCGGACCGTGAAGGTCTCGCGGACGCCCGCACCCTGGCGACGGATGACTACACCCTTGAACTGCTGCACACGGGAGCGGTTGCCTTCGATGACGCGCACGTGAACGTTCACGGTGTCACCGGGGCGGAAGGCCGGAACGTCGCTGCGGATCGAGGCAGCGTCGACGACGTCGAGCAGGTGAGACATGTGTGTCTGCTTTCTTCGCTGATGCCACAGGTCATCAGCGGCATTTCGGAGATGAAAGGGAATGCTGATCACGTCGGACGCACGTCGTTCCCCCTGTGGCAGGGGCGCACGCGGACGGACAGCAGCTGCTTATTCTTCCACGGCCTCGGGGTCCGGCCCAAATCGGCCGTCGGGACCCGGCCGCCAGCCCAGGATGGAGAGCATTTCGCGGTCCTTCTTGTCGAAGGCCGCGGGGTCCGTGCGCTCGATCAGGTCCGGCCGGTGGGCGGCGGTCCTGCGGAACGCCTCGTCCCGCCGCCAGCGGGAGATCTTCCCGTGGTGCCCGCTGAGCAGTACGTCGGGGATGGTGCGCCCGCGCCACTCGGGAGGCTTCGTGTAGACCGGCCCCTCCAGGAGATTGGCCATCGCGCCGGGGGCGAACGAGTCGTCCTGGTGGGACTCCGCGTTGCCGAGGACGCCGGGCAGCAGCCGGGCGACCGCCTCGGTGATCACCAGCACCGCCGCCTCGCCGCCGGCCAGCACGTAGTCCCCGATGGAGACCTCGTACACCGGCATCCGGGTCGCGTACTCGTCCATGACGCGGCGGTCGATGCCCTCGTACCGGGCCGGCGCGAAGATCAGCCAGGGCCGCTCGGAGAGCTCGACCGCGAGTTCCTGGGTGAAGGGGCGGCCGCTGGGCGTGGGGACGACCATCACGGGGCCGTGCGCACCCGCCTCGTACCCGTCGGCGAGCGCCTGGTCCACGCACGCGCCCCACGGGTCGGGCTTCATGACCATGCCGGGGCCGCCGCCGTAGGGAGTGTCGTCGACGGTGTTGTGCCGGTCGTACGTCCACTCGCGCAGGTCGTGCACCTGGACGTCGAGGACGCCGCGGGTGCGGGCCTTGCCGACGAGGGAGACGTTCAGCGGCTCCAGGTACTCGGGGAAGATCGTGACGACGTCAAGACGCATCAGTTCGCGTCCTCTTCGGCGTTCGCTTCGGCGTTCTCTTCGGCGTTCGCTTCGGCGTCCGCTTCCGGGTCCTCTTCCGGGTCCTCTTCGGCGTCCCTGGAGGAGGCCACGACCGCCTGACTGTCGTCGATCAGACCCGGCGGCGGGTCGATGACCGCGCGCTGCTCCTCCAGGTCGATCGAGGTGACGATCTCCTCCACGAACGGGATCATCACCTCGCTGCCGTCCTCGCGCTCCACGATGAACAGGTCCTGCGAGGGCAGGTGCGTGATCTCCGTGATCCGCCCGATCTGCGTGCCGTCGGCAAGGACCACGTCGAGGTCGATGAGCTGGTGGTCGTAGAACTCCTCGGGGTCCTCGGGGGTCGCCTCGGGGTCGACGTCCGCGATCAGGAGGGTGTTGCGCAGGGCCTCGGCCGCCGTGCGGTCCTTGACGCCCGCGAAGCGCACGAGCAGCCGGCCGCTGTGCACCCGGCCGGTCTCGACGGTCAGCGGGCCCACTCCTGCGGGGTCCGTGGTCAATACGGCGCCGGGCCCGAGCCGCAGCTCCGGCTCGTCCGTGCGCACCTCGACGGTGACCTCACCCTTGATTCCGTGGGCGCGGCCGATCCGCGCGACTACCAGCTGCACTCTCGTTCTCTCCTGTTCGTACCTGATCCCGTACCTGTGTGTACAGAAACGACAATGGGCCGGGGCGGGCCTCAGCCCTCCCCGGCCCCTGCCGGTAATGCTCTACTGCGTGATGCTCAGTTGGCCTGGTCCACGTCGACGAGGTCGACGCGAATACCACGGCCTCCGATGGCTCCCACGACGGTACGCAGGGCACGGGCGGTACGGCCGTTGCGGCCGATCACCTTGCCGAGGTCGTCGGGGTGCACCCGAACTTCAAGGACGCGTCCGCGACGCAGGGTGCGCGAGGCGACCTGCACGTCGTCGGGGTTGTCCACGATGCCCTTTACGAGGTGCTCAAGAGCCTCCTCGAGCATGCTCAGGCCTCGGTCGACTCAGCGGCGGCGTCGGCCGGAGCCTCGTCCGCCTTCTTGTCGGCCTTCTTCGCCTTCGGGGTGATGGCCTCGCCCTTGGCGTCGCCACCCTCGAGAGCCTTCGCGAAGGCGTCGAAGGAAGCGCGCTTGTCTTCCTTCGCAGCCGGCTGCAGCAGCGGCGCCGGGGCCGGAAGGCCCTTGTGCGCCTGCCAGTCACCGGTGAGCTTCAGGATGGCGAGGACGGCGTCGGTCGGCTGGGCGCCGACGGACAGCCAGTACTGCGCACGCTCGGCGTTGACCTCGATGCGCGAGGGGTTCTGCACCGGGTGGTACAGGCCGATCTCTTCGAGGGCACGACCGTCGCGACGCACGCGAGCGTCGGCGACGACGATGCGGTAGTGGGGCGAACGGATCTTGCCAAGGCGCTTCAGCTTGATCTTGAGCACTGGAGTGGTCTCTCCTGGAATTGACGTGGTTGGGCACCACGGGATGTCGCGTGGGGTTGCGGTACTCGGAGTGCCCGATGGACGCGTCAGCCGGAGGAGAGAGGGGTCCTGTGCGGCTGTCGAGTACAGCTGTCCATTGTGCCACACACCTGCGACGCGCCGGCCCGCGGCCGGGGGGCTCGATCGGCGGCCTCAGCTAACGGCGGCCACCACGTCCGGAATGCGGAACGGCTTGCCGCAGCCGCCGCACACGATCGGGGCCTGGGCCAGCACCGAAGGAACGACGCGGACATTGCGCCCGCAGTCGCAGACGGCCTTGACCCGCACCCCTCCCCCGGACGACCCGTGCCGGGCGGCGGGGCCGCGGAAGGACCGCTTGGTGTCCGCGGCCGTGGCGACCGTGTGCGCCCTCAGCGCGCGGGTCAGCCGCTCGATCGTGGGCCGGTAGCGGCGCTTCGCCTCGGGGTTGAGCGCGACCAGGGAGAACCCGCTGCTGGGATGCGGCTCCTCCGGGTGGTCAAGGCCCAACTCCTCGGCGATCGCGAGGAATCTGCGGTTGTGGTAGCGACCGGCGCGTGAGGTGTCACGGACGCCGCGGGCTGCGGCGATGCCGTGGACTGCCTCGTGCAGCAGTCGTTCGAAGGAGAGAGCCGCGCCGCAGGCGGACGAGGACTCTCCGATCAGGGACTCGGGCGCGGCAAGATCGGGCAGCTCGGGGTGGTACCGCTGGATGTCGGCCCACGCCTGCGCCAGTTCTGCGGCGAGGACAGGTGGTGTCGTGCTCACGACGTGACAACGAGCCGGAGGGCCCCCGTGTTCCTATTCCGGGGCATCCCAAATAATTTGCACGTACCAGTCAGTTCCCGCTGATGCTTCCCGACGAGGGAGGGTGCGCCGATCTGCGGAGGACCCGCGCAGCTCGCGTCAAGCCGGTACGTATCCACGGGTACGTCCCCGCACGTACCCGAACCGCCTGCTGGGGGCGGCAGTCGGCTCCCGTGGCACGTGCGCCGTACGCAGTCCCTGCCCGGGTTCACCGGAACGGCCCAATCCGGGAACCGACCCTACCGGCGCCCCGGGGCGGGCCGCACACCGGCCGGGGCACGTCGGACAGACGCCGTACGGCCGTCCGCCCGTACGGGGGCGCGGCCGGGGCGCTCGGTGGGGGCGCACACCCGGAGCGCGCAAGCATTGCCCGCCGCCCACTGGACGTGGGGACGGATGCGGAGTTCCCTGACATACGGGGGATGCGCCGACGCGCACGCAGCACGGGGGTTGCCACACCGGGGCACGACCGACCTCTTGGCGGATTGGGGCGCTTTCGATGACACCGACGCTCGTCCAGCACCACCTGAACACGACCTCGCCCCCTGCGGGCACGCGCGCCTGTACCCGCGCGCGTGACTGGGCCGAGATCCAGGAACGGATGCTGGTTCCGCTCTACGACGCGGTGTACGAGCGGCTTGAGGTAGGCCCTGCCACCCGGCTGCTCGGCCTCGACTGCGGCGCGGGCCTGGCCCTGCTCGTCGCGGCCTCCCGGGGCGCGTCGGTCACCGGCGTCGACACCGATCCCGCGCTGATCGCACTCGCCCGCGAACGGCTGGTCGACGGCGCAATAGCCCCGGACTCGGCGGCCACCGTGTTCCGCGGCGGCCCCTCGGACGCCACAGAACCCGCTCCGTACAACCTGGTGACCGCCTTCGAGCCGATCGGCTGTGCGGCCGGCGACACCGACGGCCTCACCCCGGCGCTCGCCGCCGCCGTACCGCTCGTCGGCCGCGGCAGCGCGGTCGTCCTGACGGGCTGGGGCCCACCGGAGCGCTGCGCCACCTCGGCAGTGCTGCGGGTGGCGTGCCGGCTGACGGACACCCTGCGTACGTCCGGCGGCTGGCGGCCCGCGCTGCGGGACGACCTGGAGGACGTGGCGGCGCGGGCCGGACTCAAGCCGGACGGGTCGGGGCGGGTGGCGTGCCCGTTCGGGTACGGCGACATGGACAGTGCGGTGCGCGGGCTGATGTCCACCGGCCTCTTTGATGCGGCGGTACGGGCGACCGATCCGGCGCAGGTGGAGAAGGAGCTGGCGGAGGCACTGCATCCGCATCTGCGGGCGGACGGGACGGTGTGGATGCCGAACGTCTTCCGGTATCTGATCGCCCGCAAGCCTTAGGGACCAGAAGGGAATTGACGCCTCCGACGGGCTTCACGCGTCCGGCTTCGACAGGCGTGTGATGCCCGCCGCACGGTACGCCGCCGCCTCCTCCAGGGTCTCGTTCTCAAGGAGCGCCCGGGAGAGGGCGTCCAGCTTGGGCCGGTTCTCCTCCAGGAGGCGCAGCGCGTCGGCGTAGCACTCGTCGACGATGCGGCGCATCTCGCTGTCGACCGCGTCGAGCGTCGCGGGGGCGGCGGACAGCCCGTACGCCTGCTGCGCATCGGACGGGATGGCGGTGAGACGTCCGACCCGCTCGCTCATCCCCCAGCGGCCGACCATTCCCCTGGCCAGGTTGGTGACCTGTTCCAGGTCGTTCTCGGCACCCGTCGTCATCACCCCGAAGACGACCTGCTCGGCGGCCATTCCACCGAGGGCGGCAATGATTCTGCCGCGCAGATATTCCTCGGTGTACGCGTATCTGTCGGCGTCCGGCGTGGAGAGGGTGACGCCGAGCGCCCGGCCGCGCGGCACGATGGTGATCTTGCGGACCGGGTCGGCGCCCGGTTGCAGCATGCCGAGCAGAGCGTGCCCGCTCTCGTGGTACGCGGTCCTGCGGCGCTCCTCCTCGGGCATGACGAGGGGGCGTTCGGCGCCGAGCTGGACCTTCTCCAGGGCGTCGGACAGGTCGCTCTGGGTGACGAAAGTCTGCTTGCGCTTGACGGCGAGGAGAGCGGCCTCGTTGGCGAGGTTGGCGAGTTCCGCACCGGTCATGCCCGGTGTCGTACGGGCCACCTGGGCGAGGTCGACGTCCTCGGCGAGCGGGATCGCCCGGGTGTGGATCCGGAGGATGGCCTCGCGGCCGCCCCGGTCCGGCGGGCTGACGGTGACCACGCGGTCGAAGCGTCCCGGGCGGGTGAGGGCGGGGTCGAGGACGTCGGCGCGGTTGGTGGCGGCGATGACGACGACGCCCTCGGAACCGGAGAAGCCGTCCATCTCGGTGAGGATCTGGTTGAGCGTCTGCTCCCGCTCGTCGTGGCCACCCATGCCCGAACCGCCGCCGCGGGCCCGGCCGATGGTGTCGATCTCGTCGATGAAGATGATCGCCGGGGCGACCTTGCGGGCCTCCGCGAACAGCTCACGTACCCGCCCCGCGCCCACACCCACGATCATCTCGATGAACTCCGAGGCGGACGCGGAGAAGAACGGAACCCCGGCCTCACCGGCGACGGCCCGCGCGAGCAGGGTCTTTCCGGTGCCGGGAGGGCCTGCGAGCAGCACACCGCCGGGCATCCGGGCGCCCAGCTTCCGGTACGCCTCGGGGTGCTTGAGGAAGTCGACGACCTCCGACAGCTCTCCCTCCACCTCGTCGATGCCGGCGACGTCCTCGAAGGTGGTCCGTTTGTCGGCGGCCACCTCGACCGGCTTCGGCGGCGCCTTCCGGCCGAGACCACCCATGCCACCGACGCCCGTGCGACCGCTCATCCGCCGCGCGATGAGCACCCACAGCGCGACCAGGAGCAGCATCGGCGCGAGCGAGATCAGCAGGTTGGCGAGGAAGCTGCGCTCCTCGACGACCGGCTTCGCGGTGACGGTCACGCCGTCCTTCGTCAGCTCGTCCCACAGTTTGTCGTCGGCGAAGGCCGGACGCTGGGTGAGGAACTTGGTGTACTTCGCGTCCTTGTCGCCGTCCGGAACGGGCTGTTCCTTCTTCAGCTCGCCCTGGATCGCGTCGCCCTTGGAGTAGATCTTGGAGACGTTGTGGGACGTGACCTGCTTGCTGAACTCCGTGTACGCGACCGTGGGCTCGTCGCCCTCGTTGAAGAAACCCAGCACGATGTTGGCGAGCAGATAGACGAGCAGCGCGGTCATCACGAGCCTGCCCCAGCCGCCGGGCATCTTCTTCTTCTCGGGCGGCGGTGGCGGCGCACCCTCCGAACGCCACGGCTGGTCAGGGGTCTGGCGCAGCGGCACAGGGTTGCTCATATTCGGACGTTACGACACAAAAACGCCGTGGGCACCCTCGAAGGAGTGCGCCCACGACGCCATGCGAAGTCGTGCGAAGTCGCACGAAAGCTGTCCGGCCGTCAGCCCATGAACTTCTTGAACTCGTCCGGGAGCTCGAAGTCCTTGCTGTCCTGACCTGCCGGAAGACCGAACGCGCCGCCGTTCTGCGCCGCCTGTTCGCGCCGCTCGGCCTCCGCCTGCTCCTCGGCCTTGCGCTTCATCGGGTTGCCGCTCTTGCGCTTGCCCTTGGCCTGCTTGATCTGCTTCTTCTGCTTGCCGGGCCCGCCACCCATCCCGGGCATCCCCGGCATGCCGGGCATTCCGCCGCCCTGGGCCATCTTCGACATCATCTTGCGGGCGTCGAAGAACCGCTCGACCAGGCCCTTCACGGCGCTGACCTCGACGCCGGAGCCCTTGGCGATACGGGCACGGCGGGAGCCGTTGATGATCGTCGGCTCGGCGCGCTCGGCGGGGGTCATCGACTTGATGATGGCGCCGATGCGGTCGACTTCCTTCTCGTCGATGTTGTTGATCTGGTCCTTGATCTGCCCCATGCCCGGCAGCATGCCGAGCAGCTTGGAGATCGAGCCCATCTTCCGGACCTGCTCCATCTGGGCCAGGAAGTCGTCGAGCGTGAAGTCCTTGCCGCCCTTGGAGGACGCCAGCTTGGAGGCCATTTTGGCGGCCTCTTCCTGGCTGAACGTCTTCTCCGCCTGCTCGATGAGAGTGAGCAGGTCACCCATGTCGAGGATGCGGGAGGCCATCCGGTCCGGGTGGAACGCGTCGAACTCGTCCAGCTTCTCGCCGTTGGAGGCGAACATGACCTGACGGCCGGTGACGTGCGCGATGGAGAGCGCGGCGCCGCCCCGGGCGTCACCGTCGAGCTTGGAGAGCACCACGCCGTCGAAGCCGACGCCGTCACGGAAGGCCTCCGCGGTGTTGACCGCGTCCTGACCGATCATCGCGTCGACGACGAAGAGGATCTCGTCCGGGCTGACGGCGTCGCGGATGTCCGCGGCCTGCTGCATCAGCTCCTGGTCGATGCCGAGACGGCCGGCGGTGTCGACGATGACCACGTCGTACTGCTTGGTCTTCGCGTACTCGATGGAGTCCTTGGCGACCGTGACCGGGTCGCCGACGCCGTTGCCCGGCTGGGGGGCGTAGACCGCAACGCCCGCGCGGTCGGCGACGACGCTCAGCTGGTTGACGGCGTTGGGGCGCTGGAGGTCACAGGCGACGAGGAGCGGGGAGTGGCCCTGCCCCTTGAGCCAGAGGCCGAGCTTTCCGGCGAGGGTCGTCTTACCTGCACCCTGGAGACCCGCGAGCATGATCACGGTCGGGCCGGTCTTCGCGAAGCGAAGGCGACGGGTCTCGCCGCCGAGGATCGTCACGAGTTCCTCGTTGACGATCTTGACGATCTGCTGGGCAGGATTCAGCGCCTTGGAGACCTCGGCACCTGCGGCGCGCTCCTTGACCTTCTTGATGAAGGCCCGGACGACGGGAAGAGCGACGTCCGCTTCCAGCAGCGCGATACGGATCTCGCGGGCGGTGGCGTCGATGTCCGCCTCGGAGAGCCGCCCTTTTCCGCGGAGGTTTTTGAAAGTCGCGCTGAGGCGGTCGGAGAGGGTATCGAACACGGCGCTCGTTGGTCCTCGGAGTCGGGGGCTGATGGGTTTGGCACCCAGCGTATCGGGCTTGGAGGTGCGGGGAACCGGGCAGGTCGGATTCGCCGTGCCCGGAGCGGGCGTCCGGAGGGCGGGGCGCGATTCCCGCGGGTGCGTCGTGGCTGGTTGCGCCCACGCCGCGGAGCCGCATGTCCCATACAGCCCCGCACCCCTGAAGGGGCGCCCCTCTCAGCTTCCCAGCGCCTCCGCCACCCCCCGCGCGACCTCCGCCGCCTCACCCGCTCCCAGCGGCTCCCCCTCCACACCCGTGACGTAGAAGGCATCCACCACGCTTGCCCCCAACGTCGACACGTGCGCGCTCCGCACCCGTACCCCCGTCGCGTCCAGTGCCCGGCCGATCCTGTGCAGCAGACCCGGGGCGTCCTGGGCGCGGACCTCCAGGACCGTCGCGTGCCGGGACGCCGTCGGGGCGACCGTCACGCGCGGCGCGGGTGACTGGCTCCGCCGCCGCGCACGCCCGGCCGCGTACGCCTTCTCCCGCTCCGCCAGCCGCGCCGGCAGGTCCAGCGACCCGTCCAGCGCCCGTACGAGATCGGCGCGCAGCCGCGTCGCCTCCGGCAGCCCCCCGTACGCCGCCGCCACCCGCCAGTCCAGCAGCAGTACGGGCACCGCCCCTTCCAAGGGGGGCTCCGCCGAGCGCAGTTCGGCCGCCCGCACCGTCAGCCGGTGCATGGCGAGGACGCCCGCCACCGCAGGCAGCACCCCCGGCCGGTCGGGGACCGCGATCAACAGCTCGACCCCGAGCCCGGCGTCCCTCTCCTCCCGCGCCCGCAGCGCCAGTACGGGCCCGCCCGTGCGGTGCGCCTCGATCGCCAGCCGTTCCTGCTCCGCGCTCAGCGCGACCGGTTCCGGATCCGGCAGCGGATCCCCCGCCAGCACCGCCCCCACCCGCTTCACCAGGTCCGCGACGAGCGAGGCCCGCCACGCCGACCACGCCGCGGGCCCGGTCGCCAGCGCGTCCGCCTCGGTCAGCGCGTGCAACAGTTCCAGCGTCCCCACCGTCCCGACCGCATCCGCCACCGACCGCACCGTCGCCGGGTCGTCCAGGTCGCGGCGCGTCGCCGTCTCGACGAGCAGCAGGTGATGGCGTACGAGAGTGGCGACGACCGCCACGTCGCCCGCGTCGAAACCGATCCGGGCCGCCATGTCGCGGGCGATGGTCTCCCCGACCACCGAGTGGTCGCCCGGCCAGCCCTTGCCGATGTCGTGCAGCAGCGCGGCCACCAGCAGAAGGTCGGGCCGCCCCACGTTGCGGGTGAGGCGCGCCGCCTGCACCGCCGCCTCTATGAGGTGGCGGTCCACGGTCCAGGTGTGCACGGGGTTGCGCTGCGGCCTGCACCGCACCCGCTCCCAGTCCGGGAGGAGCCGGGTGACCAGCCCCTCCGCCTCCAGCGCCTCCCACACGGGTACCGCCGACTCCCCCGCCCCGAGCAGCGTGACCAGTTCCTCGCGGGCCTCGGGGGGCCACGGCACGGGCAGCTGCGGGGAGACCTTGGCGAGTCGCCGTACGGCATGGAGGTTGACCGGCAGCCCGGCCTGCGCGGCGGCGGCCGCGGCCCGCAGCGGGAGCACCGCGTCCCGTTCCGGCCGGGCGGTACGGGCCAGGACCGCCTCGCCGTCCTGCTCCACGACACCGTCGGCCAGCGGTGTCCGGTCGGGGGCCGGCCTGCCGCCGAGGAGAGCCTTGAGCCTGGGCCGCACCGAACGGGAGGTGAGCACTCGCTCGACCTCCCGCCATGTCACGTCGCTCGCGTACGACAGCGTGCGTCCCGCCTCGTACACCTTCCGCAGCAGGACGTCCGCGTCGAGGAGGCCGAGGGCCGCGGCGACCTGGTCCTGTTCCTGGAGTGCGAGCCGGTCGGTGGCCCGTCCGGTGGTGAGGTGCAGTGCGTCGCGTACGTCGAGGAGGGTGCGGCGGGCTTCGGCGAGGCCCTCGCGGGGTGCGTCGGCGACCCAGGAGGCGGCGACGGCGCGCAGGGCGGTGGCGTCCCGGAGTCCGCCGCGCGCCTCTTTGAGGTCGGGTTCCAGGAGGTACTGCAACTCCCCGGCCCGCTCGGCCCGGTCCCGGCCCAGCTCGCGCAGTTCGGGAAGCCTCTTCACCGCCTGGTTGCGCCAGTCGGCGAGGACGGCGGTGCGCAGGCCCGCCGTGAGGCCGAGGTCTCCGGCGACGTGCCGGGCGTCGAGGAGACCGAGGTGGACCTTGAGGTCGTCGCCCGCCACCTTGCGGGCCTCGGCGGGGGTGCGTACGGAGTGGTCGAGGGCGATCCCGAGGTCCCAGACCGGGTACCAGATGCGGTCGGCGAGGGCCGCGACGGCCTTGGCGTCGGACGAGCCGTCGTGCAGCAGGAGCAGGTCGAGGTCGCTGCGCGGGGAGAGTTCGCCGCGCCCGTATCCGCCGACGGCGATCAGCGCGGCGGATCGCACCCCCGATTCCCGGGCGGCGATGCGGAACAGTTCCGCCACCCATTCATCGGTGATCCCGGCGAGGGCGGAACGGCGCGGCGGCCCGGACCGCGACTCCTCCTGGAGGAGTCGCAGACGGGCCGCCGCGTAGCCGCTGGGTCCCGAGGGGTTCGGTTCTTCGGTCACTTCCACGCTCGTCACCCAGTGGCTCCCTAGCTGTTCGGAACGGTTACAGCGCGTCCGGACCGCGCTCGCCGGTCCGGACCCGGACCGCCGTCTCCACCGGAACGCTCCACACCTTGCCGTCGCCGATCTTGCCGGTGCGGGCCGCCTTGACGACCACATCGATCAGCTGCTCGGCGTCCTCGTCCTCGACCAGGACCTCGATACGGATCTTCGGTACGAGGTCGACGGTGTACTCGGCGCCCCGGTAGACCTCGGTGTGTCCGCGCTGGCGGCCGTAACCGCTGGCCTCGGTCACCGTCAGGCCCTGGACCCCGAAGGCCTGGAGCGCCTCTTTGATCTCGTCGAGCCGGTGCGGCTTGACGACCGCCGTGATCAGCTTCATGCGTCCACCTTCTTGTTCGTCGCCTGGGCGGTCGGGCCGGGGGCGGGAGTGCGCGGGGCCGCGCCGCCGCCCGCTCCCGTGAAGTCGTACGCGGTCTCGGCGTGCTCGGTCTGGTCGATGCCGGAGACCTCGACGTCCTCCTCGACCCGCATGCCCATGATCTTGTCGATGACGAAGGCGAGGAGTGCGGAAACGATCAGGGAGTAGGCGAGGACGGCGAAGACGCCGATCGCCTGCTTGCCGAGCTGTTCGAGGCCGCCGCCGTAGAGGAGGCCCTTGGCTTCGGACTGTACGCCGCCGGTCGCGAAGAGGCCGACGAGCAGCGAGCCCAGCACACCGCCGACCAGGTGGACGCCGATGACGTCCAGCGAATCGTCGTATCCCAGCTTGTACTTGAGGCCGACGGCCATCGCGCACACCACTCCGGCGATCACGCCGATGGCGATCGCGCCGAGCGGGGAGCAGGAGCCGCCGGACGGGGTGATCGCGACGAGGCCCGCGACCGCGCCCGACGCCGCGCCCAGCGTGGTGAACGCGCCGTGCCGGATCTTCTCGTACGCCAGCCAGGCGAGCATCGCCGCCGCCGTCGCCACCTGGGTGTTGACGAACATGACCGCGCCCACGCCGTCGTCGTTGCCCAGCCACGAACCGGCGTTGAAGCCGAACCAGCCGAACCAGAGCAGCCCCGCCCCGAGCATCACCAGCGGCAGGCTGTGCGGCCGCATCGGGTCCTTCTTGAAGCCGACCCGCTTTCCGATGACGAGGATGACGCCGAGGGCCGCCGCGCCGGCGTTGATGTGGACGGCCGTGCCGCCCGCGAAGTCGATGACGCCGAGCTCGAAGAGCCAGCCGCCCGCGCCCCACACCCAGTGCGCGACGGGGAAGTACACGACGCTCACCCAGAGCACGACGAACAGCGCCCAGGCGGTGAACTTCACCCGGTCCGCGAGCGCACCGCTGATCAGTGCGGGCGTGAGGACCGCGAACATCAGCTGGAAGACGGCGAAGACGTACACGGGGATCGTGTAGCCGTCCCACAGTTCGGTGACGCCGATGCCGCTCAGTCCGACGAAGTCCGAGCTCCAGCCGATGACGGAGCCGATGTCGTCGCCGAAGGCGAGGCTGAAACCGAAGAGCACCCACAGGATCGTGACGACCCCGAGGCTGATGAAGCTCATCATCAGCATGTTCAGGGTGGACTTGACGCGGACCATGCCTCCGTAGAAGAAGGCCAGGCCGGGTGTCATCAGCATCACCAGGGCGGAGCAGATGAGCATGAAGCCGGTGTTGGCGGCGGACAGCGTGGGTGCGTCCGCGGCGAGCGTCACCGGCAGCCCGGAATGCGTCCAGGAAGTCATCGCGTCTGTCGTGATGCCTGGGGGCATCGGCGTCTCCTCGTCCTCGGGGCGGCCAGTGCGGGGTGGCTGGTTATGGACCCAGAGAGTGGCGGAGCGCGGTTTCGGCGGATGGAGCTGGATGTTTCGCGGCAGTGACGATGGCGTCCTGCGTGTTACGCGGAAATGAACAGCCGGATCATGCGCCTACAGCCGGATCATGCGCCCGCGGTACGGGCACGAGCATGAGCCGGCCGCGACAGCCTCCCCGGTGACCTGGCGCGGGGGAGCCGAGTCGGGCTTCACGGGGTTGCTGTCGCGGCCGGGGCTTTGTGGGCCGCCCGCGCGGTCCGCCGGGGGCGGCTATACCGCTTCGGCGGCTTCGGGCAGTTTTGCTCCCAACTGGTCGGTGAGGTCGTGCACTTCGGCCACGTCGCCGAATTCGCGGACGGCCCCCTCGACCGTCTTGCGGAGCCGGTTGTTGACCCGCTCGGACCTGACCTTCTCCGCGATGGTCAGGGCCTGCTGGGAGTACTGGACGGCCTGCTCGGGCTCCCTCTTGAGGAGGTGCACGGTGGCCATGCCGATGAGATTCAGTGCGTACGACCGCTGGTGCTCGTCGTCGGTCCTGAAGAGCTCCACGGCGCGCTCCATGACGGGCTCGGCGAGCGAGGCGTACGTCGGGCTGCGGCCGGCCACGTAGGCGAGGTCGCGGTAGGAGTGCGAGTTCTCGCCGTTGAGTTCGGCCTCGGAGAAGAAGCGGATCCAGTCGGGGTCGCGCTCGTCGTCGAGTCCGGCGTCGGTGAAGGTGTCCTCGGCCATCCGGACGGCCCTTTTGCACTTGCTGGGCTGGCCCATGTTGGCGTACGCCCGAGCCTCCATCGCATACAGCATGGCCTGGGTGCGCGCGGTGGCGCAGTCACGGCTGCCGTACTGGGCGAGGTGGACCAGTTCCAGTGCGTCGTCGGGGCGTCCGAGGTGGATCATCTGCCGGCTCATGCTGGACAGCACGTACGAACCCAGGGGCTTGTCGCCCGCTTCCTTGGCGGCGTGCAGGGCGAGCACGAAGTACTTCTGGGCGGTCGGCTGGAGCCCGATGTCGTAACTCATCCAGCCCGCCAGCTCGGCCAGTTCGGCCCCGCACCGGAACAGCCTCTTCGAGGTGGCGGTGGACTGCGGCTCCTGGAGCAGGTCGGTGACCTCGTGCAGCTGGCCGACGACGGCCTTGCGGCGCAGTCCGCCGCCGCACTGGGCGTCCCACTGGCGGAACATCACAGTGGTGGATTCGAGGAGCTGCAGCTCCGGCTCGGACAGTCTGGACGGCCGGCGGGAGGCGGCGGACGACTCGGCGGGGCCGGGGTCGCCCGGGGTCGAGGGGACCAGCCAGCGCTGCATCGGCTCGATGAGCGCGGGCCCTGCCGACAGGGCGAGGGAGGAGCCGAGGAAGCCGCGGCGGGCCAGCATCAGGTCGCTGCGGGAGAACTCGCTGAGCAGCGACACGGTCTGCGGCCCGGCCCACGGGAGGTCGACCCCGGACACGGACGGCGACTGGTGCGCGGCGCGCAGGCCGAGGTCCTCGATGGCGACGACGGAGCCGAAGCGCTCGGAGAACAGCTCGGAGAGGATGCGCGGAATGGGCTCGCGCGGGTTCTCGCCGTCCAGCCAGCGGCGCACCCGGGAGGTGTCGGTACTGATGTGGTGCGCGCCCATCTGGCGCGCCCGGCGGTTGACCTGGCGCGCCAGCTCGCCCTTGGACCAGCCGCTGCGCGCGAACCACGAACCGAGCTGCTCGTTCGGGCGCTTTCCAGCGTTTCCACCACTCACGGTGCTGCCGCCCACGGGAGCGCCCCCATTCCGTCGCCCGGAGCGGGGCCGCACACCCTGCTCCGGAAATCCTGTGCGTACACACATCGTCCGTGTGAACCCCTGACAGAATGCCGTGAGTTGGGCCCTTCTGTCCGCAGAATGCGCCCCCTCGAACGGGAATCCGGCTTGCCTCCGGCATACCCGTGAACACGCGCACCTCCGGGGTCCATGCACCGAAAGTAATCCTACGATCACCGCTCCGGCGAGGGCTCTTACAGAAACGCCACCATTCGCCACCCCTCCGAGTGAACTCCCCTGCGGGCAGGCACGATTCACTTGACACAGGACGATCAGGAGCAGGCGGAGCGACGCACGCCGGAGCGCATGCGGCATTCCGCACCACCCCGGGTGTCCCGGCACGCCGCCGAAGCCGGATCGGCGACGCCACCGACATCGGCGACATGACGGAGTGTCAACACCTCACTCCACGTCGTAACCACCGGCGAGTTCGACCCGTTGGAGGGGGCATGGGCTTCACGATCGGCGGCATCCGAGACATGCGCTCCGGCACACGGCGCCGCAGCCGTACGTCAGAGGGCACAGCGGTGGCGGAGTACACCGGACTGTGGGGCTGGGACGTCGTCCCCGGAGCGAGGGCCGCGGCGGGCGTCTGTTCCTGCGGCGACGCGTCCTGCGGGGCGCCCGGCGCCCACCCCTTCGACTTCGCGCAGGTGGTGCCCGCCGGGGCGACGCTGGACGAGGTCACGGCGGCCTGGGCGCAGTTCCCCGGCGCGGCGGTGCTGTTGCCGGTGGGCAGGTCGTTCGACGTGCTGGAGGTGGCGGAGGCCGCGGGCCGGCGGGCGCTGATCAGGCTGGAGCGGATGGGCATTCCGCTCGGCCCGGTGAGCGTGACGCCGGACGGCCGCGCGTACTTCTTCGTCGCCCCGGGCGCGGCGGCGGCGCTGCCGGAGCTGCTCTACCGGATGGGCTGGGACGACGCGGACCTGGACCTGCGGTGTCTGGGACCCGGTGCGTACGTCACCGCTCCCCCGTCGGACCACGCGGGTCTGGGCCAGGTCAGGTGGCTGCGGCCGCCGTCCCTCGACACGGCGACCAAGCCCCCGCAGGCCCGACTGCTGCTGGGCACGCTGGCGTACATCTGCCACCGCCATCTGGCCTGAGCGCTCTGCGTGTGTACGAGGAGGGGCCACCCGGATCCGGGTGGCCCCTCCTCGTACACACACGTCCGGAGCTCAGTCCCCGATCAGTGCGTCCACGAATGCCTCCGGCTCGAACGGAGCCAGGTCGTCCGCGCCCTCGCCGAGACCCACCAGCTTCACCGGTACGCCCAGTTCGCGCTGGACGGCGATGACGATGCCGCCCTTGGCGGTGCCGTCGAGCTTGGTCAGCACGATGCCGGTGATGTCCACGACCTCCGCGAACACCCGCGCCTGAACCAGGCCGTTCTGCCCGGTGGTGGCGTCGAGGACGAGCAGCACCTCGTCGAGCGGGCCGTGCTTCTCGACGACGCGCTTGACCTTGCCGAGCTCGTCCATGAGCCCGGTCTTGGTGTGCAGGCGTCCTGCCGTGTCGATGAGCACGACGTCCGCGCCCTCGGCGATGCCTTCCTTGACCGCGTCGAAGGCGATCGACGCCGGGTCGCCGCCCTCCGGGCCCCGTACCGTACGGGCACCCACTCGGTCGCCCCAGGTCTGGAGCTGGTCGGCGGCCGCGGCACGGAAGGTGTCGGCCGCGCCGAGCACGACCGAGCGGCCGTCGGCGACGAGCACCCGGGCGAGCTTGCCGGTGGTGGTGGTCTTGCCGGTGCCGTTGACGCCGACGACCATGACGACGCCCGGGGTGTCGACGCCGCTCTCCGTCTTCACGGCGCGGTCGAAGTCGGTGCCCAGGAGGTTCAGCAGCTCCTCTCGGAGCAGCTTGCGCAGCTCGTCGGGGGTGCGGGTGCCAAGCACCCGGACGCGCTCACGGAGGCGCTCGACGAGCTCCTGGGTGGGAGCGACGCCGACGTCGGCGGTGAGGAGGGTGTCCTCGATCTCCTCCCAGGTGTCCTCGTCGAGGTTGTCGCGCGAGAGCAGCGTGAGCAGGCCCTTGCCGAGCGAGTTCTGGGAGCGGGCGAGCCGGGCGCGCAGGCGGACCAGGCGGCCGGCGGTGGGCTCGGGTACGTCGAGTACGGGCGCTTCGGGCACCGGCTCGACGGCCGGCTCCTGGGCGACGACAGGCGCTTCGGGAGCCCCGGGGAGGTCGACCTCCTCGATGGTGCGGCGCGCTTCGTCCTTCGGCGGAGCGGCTTCCTCGCCGACCTGAGGTTCGGCGGGCGGGGCGGTGACGGTCGGCGTGCTCGGCGGCGGCGAAGGCGGCAGCTGCTTCTTCTTGCGGCTGCTGACCACGAGCCCGCTGATCGCGCCGACCGCGACCAGGGCGATGACTGCGATGAGTACAGCAAGAGTGAGGATGTCCATAACCCCCCCAGTATCAGCCACCAGGCATCTCCGGGCCCTCTTTGTCGCTTCCTCCAAGCGACATACCCCTTTTTCCGGGGCGCAGTCGGGTCAAAGTACGATGGTCGCGCTCGTATCCACGCGCGTAGAGTCCAGACCGATCACTCCCCCACCGGCACGCAACGTCGCGCGCCGAGCGAGAGGCACGGAACCCCCACACCATGAGCACCACTGCCGAACCCACCGCCGCATCCGAAGGAACGGTTGAGACCCGAGGGCTCGAACCGGTCCCCGACAACGAGCGCAACGGTCATGTCCGTGAGCTGTTCCCGACCTGGGTGGCCGCGAACATCAGTGTGCTGCTGCTCACCATGGGCGCCGGACTGATCGTGTTCAACGGCCTCAACTTCTGGCAGGTGCTGGTCGTCGCCTTCGCCGCGCCGGTCGTCTCGTACGGCCTGGTGGGCCTGATCTCGATCGCCGGCAAGCGCGGCGGCTCGCCCGGCATGGCGCTCTCGCGGGCGGTCTTCGGCCAGCGCGGCAACCTCTTCCCCGGTTCGCTGATCTGGGTGGCCCGCTGGGGCTGGGAGACGATCAACGCGGTCACCGGTGCGTACGCCGTCCTGACCGTGCTCGACCTGCTCTTCGGCGTGAAGAGCAACACCCCCCTCGTGGTCATCACCCTCCTCGTCTTCGTGGCCTGCACCTTCGTCGTGTCGGGTCTGGGCATCAACGCGCTGCGCGTCTGCCAGAAGTGGTCGACGTACCTCTTCGGCGTCTTCAGCGTGCTGGTCCTCGTCTACCTGATCGCCAACACCGACTGGTCGGCCGTCTTCGCCAAGCCCGCGGGCTCCACGGCGATGCTGGTCGCGGGCATCGGCACCATCGCCGCGGGCGGCATCAGCTGGGTTCCCACGGGCCCCGACTTCACCCGCTACCTGCCGCGCAACGCCTCCTCGAAGGGCATGGTCGCCGCGTCGATCGGCGGCGCCGGCATCGTCGTCCTGCCGATGGTCCTGATGGGCGCGGTGATGGCGGTCTCCACCCCGAACCTGGCGAGCGCGCAGGACCCGGTCTCCTTCATCGGTGAGCTGCTGCCGACGTGGATCTCCGTTCCGTACCTGGTGATCGCCCTGATCGGGATGCTGCTGATCAACTCCATGTCGATGTACTCGGCCGGTTTCACCGCGCAGACCCTCGGCATCAAGGTGCCGCGCGCCTGGGCGGTCAGCGTCAACGCGGTCATCAGCCTGATCTTCGGCTTCCTGCTGATGGTGGTGGCGACCAGCTTCATCGGCTCGTTCATCTCCTTCCTCACGCTGCTCGCGGTGGCGTTCTCGGCGTGGATCGGCGTCTTCGGCATCGACATGCTCAAGCGCCGTTCGTACGACGGTGAGGCACTGATGGACACCACGCGCACCAGCGCGTACTGGTACAGCGGCGGCTTCGCCTGGTCCGCGATGATCGCGTGGGGCGTGGCGCTGGTGGTCGGCCTGCTCTTCACGAAGGTCGAGTGGTTCACCGGCCCGCTGGCCACCACCTGGCTCGGCGAGAACGGTCTCGGCTGGGTCATCACGATCGTCGCGGCGGCCGCCCTGTACGCGGTGCTGCCGCGGGCCCAGGCCCCCGAGCCCCGCACCGAGGACACCGAGGCCGTCGAAAGCCTGTCCATCTGACACAGCGTCAGCTAACGTCCCCCTTCGCCATCCCACACCGGCGGAGGGGGACTTCGCGTCATGGCCTTTTCAGTGGTCCGGTTCAACCTGGTCGAGCCCGATGCGACCCCCGCCTCTTTGAGGGCGCGGTACGGCGCCGCCCTGGAGATGGCCGCGTACGCCGACGAGCACGGCATCGACACGGTCCAGACAGAGGAGCACCACGGCGCCGCCAACGGCTGGCTGCCCTCCCCCTTCGCCTTCGCGGGCGCCGTCTTCGGCGCGACGAAACGCATCGCCGTCACCGTCTCGGCGATCATCGGCCCGCTGTACGATCCGCTGCGCCTGGCCGAGGACATCGCCGTGCTCGACCTGCTGAGCGGCGGCCGGCTGGTCACGGTGGCGGGGATCGGCTACCGCCCCGAGGAGTACGAGCAGCTGGGCGCGGAGTGGGGCCGGCGCGGCAAGCTCCAGGACGAGCTCCTCGAAACCCTGCTCAAGGCCTGGTCGGGCGAGCCCTTCACGTTCCGGGGCCGGACCGTCCGCGTCACCCCGCGCCCGTACACCCAGCCGCATCCGATGCTCCTGGTCGGCGGCAGCTCCAGGGCGGCCGCCCGGCGTGCGGCCCGGCTCGGACTGCCGTTCTTCCCGAGCGCGCACCTGCCGGAGCTGGCGGCGTACTACGAGGAGCAGTGCGCGGAACACGGCACCCGGGGCTTCTGCATGATGCCCGGCGCCGAGACCCCGCTGCTGCATGTCAGCGAGGATCCGGACCGCGCCTGGGCGACGTACGGCAAGCACTTCCTGCACGAGGCCCGGACGTACGCCTCCTGGCAGTCGAAGGACACCCGCTCGGCGGTACGTTCCTCCGCGAGCACCGTCGAGGAGCTGCGCGCCGAGGGGGTCTACCGGATCCTCACGCCGGAGCAGTGCGCGGACCTGGACGCGCAGAGCCTGGTCCTGCATCCGCTGTGCGGCGGGATGCCGGTGGAGGAGGGCCGCAGCAGCCTGACCCTCTTCTCCGAAAAGGTGCTGCCCCGGCTCAAGGAACGAACCGGGGCAGCGGGCGGAGCGGGCGGAGCAGTCGGAGCGGGCAACGACTAGCCCATCTCCTCCAGCCTCTTGCCCTTGGTCTCCTTCACGAACTTGATCACGAAGGGGATCGAGAGGGCCGCGAAGAACGTGTAGATGACGTACGTCCCGGAGAGGTTCCAGCTCGCCAGGGACGGGAAGCTCGCGGTGATCGCCCAGTTGGCGATCCACTGGGCGGCCGCTGCCACACCGAGGGCCGCGGCGCGGATCCGGTTCGGGAACATCTCGCCGAGGAAGACCCAGACGACGACACCCCACGACAGGGCGAAGAAGAGCACGAAGACGTGGGCGGCGATCAGGGCCACCATGCCCTGGGTGTCGGGCAGCTTGCCGCCCACCATGTCGGCGGAGAAGGCCCAGGCCTCGAAGGCGAGGGCGACCGTCATGCCGACCGAGCCGATCAGGGCGAGCGGCTTGCGGCCGATCCGGTCGACGAAGATCATCGCGATCACGGTGCCGATGATGTTGATGATCGACGTGGTGAACGAGTAGAAGAACGAGTCGCTGGGGTCGATGCCCACGGACTGCCACAGCGTCGCCGAGTAGTAGAAGGCGACGTTGATGCCGACCAGCTGCTGGAAGACGGAGAGGCCGATGCCGATCCAGACGATCGGCAGGAAGCCGAACCTGCTGCCCAGGAGGTCCTTGAAGGACGGCTTGTGGTCGCTGTGGATCGCCAACTCGATCTCGGCGATCCGGGCGTCCAGGTCGACGTGCTCGCCCTCGACCTCGGCCAGGATCTTCTTGGCCTTCTCGGTCTTGCCGACGGAGACCAGGAAGCGCGGCGACTCGGGGATGACGAAGGACAGCAGGCCGTAGATCACGGCGGGGACGACCATCACGCCGAGCATGACCTGCCAGGCTTCGAGACCGGCGAAGACCTTGTGGCGGTCGTCGCCGCCGGCCCAGTTGAGGATGCCCCAGTTGACGAGCTGGGAGATCGCGATGCCGAGGACGATCGCGCCCTGCTGGAACGAGCCGAGGCGGCCGCGGTAGGCCGGCGGGGCGACCTCCGCGATGTAGGCCGGGCCGATCACCGAGGCCATGCCGATCGCGATGCCGCCGAGGAAGCGCCACATCGTGAGGTCCCACAGCGCGAAGGGCAGTGCGGAACCGACGGCGCTGACGGTGAACAGCACGGCGGCGATCTGCATGACCCGGATGCGGCCGATCCGGTCGGCGACCCGGCCGGCGGTCGCGGCACCCACGGCACAGCCGATCAGTGCGACGGCGATGACCTGCCCGAGGGTTCCGGAGCCGATGTCGTACTTGTGGCCGATGGCCCGGGTGGCGCCGTTGATCACCGAGCTGTCGTAGCCGAAGAGGAAACCGCCCATCGCGGCCGCAGCCGTGATGAAGATGACATGGCCGAGGTGCTCCGGAGCGGCCTGCTGGCCTCCGGACGACGACGGTGTCGCAGTGCTGGTCACGTGAACTCCTGGGCCCGGCCGCGTTGCCGGGCATGTCCGTGGGGGGGCAGGCACTTCAAGTGGACTACCAGTGGGTCACAACTCCGCGTTGCTCACCACTTGAAGCTTCTTGTAGCCAGTTGTTTCTACTTGAATCCAAAAGGGTCGGAGGAGATCGTAATCCTTCACCTTTTGAAGCAAGCAGTGGGGCACCCCCACGGGCCCAGGCAGCCCGGAACAGCCCGGAAAGAACCGAAAACAGCCCTCAGTGCAGCCGCTGGCTGATCACCTTCGACACCCCGTCGCCCTGCATGGACACGCCGTAGAGGGCGTCCGCCACCTCCATCGTGCGCTTCTGGTGTGTGATCACGATCAGCTGGGAGCTCTCCTGGAGTTCCTTCATGATCCGAATCAAGCGCTGGAGGTTGGTGTCGTCCAGCGCCGCCTCCACCTCGTCCATCACATAGAAGGGACTGGGCCTGGCCTTGAAGATCGACACCAGCAGCGCCACCGCTGTCAGCGACCGCTCCCCGCCCGACAGCAGCGAGAGCCGCTTGACCTTCTTGCCCGGAGGGCGCGCCTCCACATCGACACCGGTGGTGAGCATGTTGTCGGGATCGGTCAGGATCAGCCGCCCCTCGCCACCCGGGAACAGCCGGGAGAAGACGCCCTCGAACTCCCGCGCCGTGTCCCGGTAGGCCTCGGTGAACACCTGCTCCACCCGCTCGTCGACCTCCTTGATCACCTGCATCAGGTCGGCCCTGGTCCGCTTGAGGTCCTCCAGCTGCTCGGAGAGGAACTGGTGCCGCTCCTCCAGCGCCGCGAACTCCTCAAGAGCCAGCGGATTCACCTTTCCGAGCTGCTGATACGCCCGTTCGGCGGCCTTCAGCCGCTTCTCCTGCTCCACGCGCACGAAGGGGCGGGGCAGGTTGCGCGGGTCCTGCGGGTCCTGGGGCAGCTCCTCCCCGTCGGCGGGCAGTGACGGCGGCACGGGCTGCGCGGGCCCGTACTCCGTGACCAGCGACGCCGGTTCCACGCCCAGCTCCTCCAGGGCCCTGGACTCCAGCTGCTCGATCCGCAGCCGCTTCTCCGCCCCCAGCACCTCGCCGCGGTGAACCGAGTCGGTCAGCTTGTCGAGTTCCTGCTTCAGCTCCCGGCCCCGGCCGCGCTCGACGGCCAGTTCCCGCTCCCGCCCGGCCTTCGCCGCCTCCGCCACCGACCGCTCCTCCTGCGCCCGTACGAGAGAGACCTCGGCGTGCGCGAGCAGCTGCCGGGCGCCCGCCGCGACGGCCGCCGCGACCTGCGCCTCGTAGCGCATCCTGGCCCGCCGCTGCTCGGCCCGCGCACGGGCCTCGCGCTCGGCACGGGCACCCCGGTCGAGCGAGTCGGCCCGCCCGGCCAGGCCCTTGACACGCTCCTCGTGGGTACGGACCTGGAGCCTGGCCTCCATCTCGGTCTGGCGTGCGTTGGCCCCGTCGGCCGCGAGCCGGTCCCTCTTCGAGGTGTCCGGCTCCTCCTCCACCGGGGCCTCCTCGGCGACCGCGAGCCGCTCCGCCAGCTCCTCGGCCTCCTCGGTGGCCCGCTCCAGCGCGTCCTGCGCCTTGGCGGCGGCCGCCGCCGACCGCTCGGCCTCGCCCGCGGCGCCGCGGGCCTGCCCGGCGAGCCGTCCCAGCTGCTGCGCGACCGCCGACCGTTCGCGGTCCCCGGCCCGCCGCTCCTCCCCCCACTCCTCGACCAGCGCGGCGCACCGGTCCTTCCGCTCCCCCGCCGCCCGCTGCCTCCCGGCCAGCTCCTCGCACCGTACGGCCAGCTCCGCGAGGGCCGCGCCGGCCTCGTCGACGGACGCCTGCACTTCGAGGAGGCTCGGCGCACCCGCCGAACCGCCCTGCGCGAAGTGCGCCCCCAGCACATCGCCCTCGGCGGTCACGGCGGTCAGCGCCGGCTGCGCGTAGACCAGTACCTCTGCGTCCTCAAGGGTGTCCACCACGACGACACCGCGCAGCAGCCGCCGTACGGCCGGCATCAGATCCTCGGGGCCACGGACGAATGCGACGGCGTACGGCGCGGGGGCCTGAGGCAGGACTTCGAGCGCCCTCCCCTCTCTCCCCTCTCTGCCCGCTCCGCCCTCGCCCGCCTCGCCCGCCTCGCCCGCGAGCAGCAGCGCCGCCCGCCCCGCGTCCTGCTTGCGCAGCAGCCGGATGGCCTCGGCCGCGGTCGCCGGGTCGGTCACCGCCACTGCGTCGGCGGCCGCACCGAGCGCGGCCGCCACCGGGACCTCGTAACCCGGTGTCACCGTCAGTAGTTCCGCAGCCGGTCCGAGCAGCCCGGAGAGCCTCTCCCCCGCGCCGAGGAGTGCGCCCGTCCCGTCCTTGCGGCGCAGCCCGAGCGCGAGGGCCTCGCGGCGGGCGGAGGTCGCGGCACGCTCCCGCTCGACGGCGGTCAGCTCTTCGCGTACGGCGGCCAACTCCCGCTCCGCGTCGGCAAGTTCGCGCTTGGCGTCCTCGTGCCGTACGGCCAGCTCCTCGTCACCCGCGTCCAGAGCGTCCACCTCGGCCCTGAGCTGCTCGTACTCCTCCTGGGCGGCGACGGCACGTTCCTGCGCCGCGTCCCGGGACTCGGTGAGCCTGTCGATCTCGGCCTGGGCCGAACCTGCCCTGCTGCGGGCCGCGTTGACCTGCCCGTTCAGCCGGGCGAGCCCCTCGCGGCGGTCGGCGATCGCACGGGCCAGGTCCTTGAGCCGGCGTTCCTCCGCCGCCAGGTCCCGCTCCAGCTCGGCGCGGTGCTCGACGGTGTTCTCCAGGGCGTGCTGCGCCGCCTCCAGAGCGGCCTCCAGTTCGGCCTCCTGCTCGCGGATCCGGGCGGCCTCGCGCTCCATGTCCTCGGGTTCCCGGCCGCGCCGCTCCTCCTGCGGAGCGGCATTCGCGCTGGTCACGCGGGCGTCGGCGAGCGAAATGGTGCCGCGCACCCGCTCGGCGAACTGTGACAGCTCGTACCAGCTCTGCTGTGCCCGCTGGAGTCTCGGCGCGAGCCGCTGCACCTCCTCCTCCAGCTCGGCCTCGCGCTGCTGGGCGGCCTTGAGCTGCGCCTCGGCCGTCTCCTTGCGCTGCTTCAGCGCAGCCTCGTCGGCGATCTCCGCGCCGAGCGCCTCCTGAAGCGTGACGAGATCGTCGGCGAGCAGCCGCAGCCGTACGTCGCGGAGGTCGGCCTGGATGACGGCGGCCCGCCGGGCCACGGCGGCCTGCCGTCCCAACGGCTTGAGCTGGCGCCGGAGTTCACCGGTCAGGTCCTCCACGCGCGCCAGGTTCGCCTTCATCGACTCCAGCTTCCGCAGCGCCTTTTCCTTGCGCTTGCGGTGCTTGAGAACGCCCGCCGCCTCCTCGATGAAAGCGCGGCGGCCCATCGGATCGGCGTGCAGTACGGAATCGAGCTGGCCCTGCCCGACAATCACGTGCATTTCCCGGCCGATACCGGAGTCGGAGAGGAGTTCCTGAATGTCCAGCAACCGGCAGGTGTCGCCGTTGATCTGGTATTCGCTGCCGCCGTTGCGGAACATGATCCGCGTAAGGGTGACTTCGGCGTACTCAATGGGCAGCGCACCGTCGGAATTGTCGATGGTGAGCGAAACTTCGGCACGGCCGAGCGGGGGCCGCCCGGTCGTGCCGGCGAAGATGACGTCCTCCATCTTGCCGCCGCGCAACGACTTGGCGCCCTGCTCTCCCATGACCCAGGAGAGCGCGTCCACCACATTGGACTTGCCCGATCCGTTGGGCCCCACGACACAGGTGATGCCCGGCTCGAAGCGGAACGTCGTGGCGGACGCGAATGACTTGAAACCTCGGAGGGTCATGGCCTTGAGATGCACGCAGCCGGACTCTACCGGGCTGTCGCGGTTTCACCGATGAACGTGCAGGGCACATCAGACGTTAAGAAAACGCGGTGCGACCGGGGGGTTGACCGCGGCCCAAGAAAGACCGAGGTCGAAGAATGAAAGAAGGGACGCCGAAACGTCCCTTGCAGATCCATGGAGACCGGCACAGGTGACGACCTGGGACGGAAACAGCTGAATCAGGTGAGCGCGGGCTCCGCGCGCGGGACGTCGATGTCGAAGTCCTCGTCGAGCAGAGATGAGTCTCCGCGGTGCTGAGCGGCGGCGGTGAGCGTGTCGTTCTCGTTCTGAATCCGGTTGAGCTCGGACTCAAGATCCTGAACACGCTGCTGAAGCCGTCGCATCTCGGCGAGGAGTCGCGGATCGGAGCCGCCGACGTAACCGAGAAGCGCCTTTGCCATGATGAGTGGTCCTCCACACTGAGTGACCGACCGAGAGCGGTGTGGGTCGTGAGGGAATCGCACCCGCGGTGCTTGGCAGTGCGTTTGTTTAACTGCGGTTCTCGCTGCCAAACAGCTAAGGTGCGCGGGGATTCCAGCGTCTCACCAAAAAGTTTGACGGTCAACACGATCACACCCCGTATCGGCGGGTAACCCGGGGGCGTACTGCCGTGCCGCGACGAGCGCTGGCACCGGCGACGCATCTCCTGCGGGACCCGGGGGTGTAGAGATCATTCTCGTACGGGCAGCCTTCCACGGCAAGCCCTCTCTGGCAACCACCAGGGCATTTCTCCCGAACGCACCTGCCGGCGCCCCCTTCGCACGGGCCTTCTGCGGCCCGTGCGAAGGGGGCGGGGAGTACCTCGGAGCCGTCCGGTCAGCGGATCGCGAAGCTGCTGTAGCCCCCACGCGGTGTGCCCCATATCTCAGTGACACCGTCGACCCGGCCGGGAGTGTCGCCAGCGTGCAGCCACTCAAGGAGCCGGTGGCAATTCTCACGCGGCCCTTCGGCCACCACCTGCACCCGGCCGTCGTCAAGGTTGAGGGCGAAGCCGGTGAGGCCGCCGATCTCCAGTGCATTTGCCCTGGTGAACCAGCGAAAGCCCACTCCCTGTACCCGGCCGCGTACCCAGGCGGTGAGCCGCACGTCCGCCCGTGCATCTTCGTTCATGACTGCACGCTAACCGGCCAAATGCTCACGAGACACTTCGCCCCCACCCGTCATGGCGTACAGTCCCGACCCAATGAGCCTCATCCATATGGGTGAACACATTGACCGTCGAGTTTTGAGGAAGGCACAGCAGATGGGACGCCATCGACGCACTGCCGCCGGGCCCGCCGCAGAAGACCGCGCAGAGGCCCCGGCAGGCGGGAACCGGGGCGCCGGACGCCGGAAAAAGCGGGCCGTGCCCGTGCGGACCGGGCTGCTCGGAGTCTCCGCCGCCATGGCCTTCGGTGCCGTGGCGGTTGCTTCCGGAATCCTCCCCGGCGGCGAGAACTACACGCTCGGCAGCGGCGGAAACAGCTCCGGCGACCGGGTGACCGCGGGCGGCGCGGTGGACCTCAAGGCCCAGGGCGGCGCTTCGGCGAGCCCCACCGACCGTGCGTCCGCCTCGGCTTCCGCACGGGGCGAGGAGCGCCCCCAGGCTCCCTCGAAGACCCCTGCTCCCGAGCGTCCCTCTCCGGCGGGCAAGGACAAGAAGCCCGTCGAGAATTCGCAGAAGCAGACGGTCAAGGACGAGAAGAAGGAGCCCACCAAGGCTCCGGAGACCACCGCCCCCGAGCGCACCAGGAGCGCGCCTCCGACCGAGGCCCCGGCGGCGAACAGGCCGCTGAAGCCCCCGGCCTCCGCGAACGGCGCGGCCGCCGCCGTCCTCTCCCTTGTCAATCAGGAGCGTGCGAAGGCCGGCTGCAGCCCGGTCCGCCCGGACACCGGTCTGGCAACGCTGGCCGCGAACTTCAGCCGCGACATGGCGGCCCGGGACTTCTTCGAGCACACCGACCCGGACGGCGCGACCCCGTGGGACCGCGCCGCGAAGGCGGGCATCAAGGACCTCGGCGGCGAGAACATCGCCCGTGGCCAGGCCGACGCCCAGGCGGTGATGGACGCCTGGATGAAGAGCGAGGGCCACCGCGCGAACATTCTGAACTGCGACTACACGACGCTGGGCGTCGGCGTGCACATGGGCGAGGGCGGCCCGTGGTGGACGCAGGACTTCGGGTTCTGAGCCCTTACGGCGCCGCAATGATCCCGCTGCGCGGCGGTCGCTGGCAGCGCGGGCAGAAGTAGCTGGACCTGTTCATCCACGGGCTGCGCCGCATTGCGGTGCCGCACCGGCCGCACGGCTCGCCCTCGCGCCCGTACGCGTCGAGGGACCGCTCGAAGTACCCCGATTCGCCGTTCACGTTGACGTACAGGCTGTCGAAGCTGGTGCCGCCGACGGCGAGCGCCGCGTTCATCACGTCCCGTACGTGGCCGAGCAGTTCGGTGGAGCGCGGCCGGGTCAGGGTCGCGGTCGGCCGGTCGTAGTGCAGTCGCGAACGCCAGAGCGCCTCGTCCGCATAGATGTTGCCGACCCCGCTGATCAGCGACTGGTCGAGCAGCGCGCGCTTGATCGTGGTGCGCCGCAGCCGCAGGGCCGTGTGGAAGGCCGCGTCGTCGAACCGCTCGTCCAGCGGGTCGCGTGCGATGTGCGCGATGACGTCCGGGAGGCCGTCGGAGGTGGTGTCGTGCAGCGAGAGACCGCCGAAGGTCCGCTGGTCGACGAAGCGCAGCTCCGTGCCGAGATCGTCCTCGAAGCGCAGTCTGACCCGCAGGTGCTTCTCGTCGGGCGCCTCCTCGGGCTGCACGAGCAGCTGTCCGCTCATCCCGAGGTGGCCGAGCACCGCCAGCGGCGCGTCCTCAAGAGGAAGCCACAGGTACTTGCCGCGCCGCATGGCCGTCCCCATGCGCTGCCCTCGCAGCCGCAGCGCGAAATCCCCACCGCCGGCGAGATGGCGGCGCACCGCGCGCGGGTGCAGCACCTCGACCTCGGCGACGGTCCGCCCGGCGACCCACCGCTCCAGTCCACGGCGTACGACTTCCACTTCGGGCAGCTCGGGCACGGCGGCACTCCTCGCGTGATGCTGATGCGGGTGATACGGGTGATACGGGTGATACGTCTGTGCGGGTACGGCATGGGTGGGGGTACGCGTCCGGCCCCGGCGCCGCCCCTTGCGGGGTGGTGCCGGGGCCGGACGGATTGCTACAGGTCAGACGACCGACGACGTGCTGTCGTCCTCCGACTCGGAAGCCGGAGCCGCAGGGATCACCGGCTCGGCCGGTGGCGTCGGATTCTCGGCCTCGGCCTTCGCCGCCGCCTCGCGCTCCGCCGCAGCCGCGCTGATCGCGCGCCATGCGGACTCCGCCGCCTGCTGTTCCGCTTCCTTCTTGCTGCGGCCGGTGCCGGTGCCGTACGAGACACCACCGACGCGGGCGGCAGCAGTGAAGGTCTTCTCGTGGTCCGGGCCCGTCTCCGTGACCAGGTACTCGGGAACACCGAGCCCCTCGGCCGCGGTGAGCTCCTGGAGACTGGTCTTCCAGTCCAGACCGGCTCCGAGGCTGGACGACTTTTCGATCAGTGGATCGAAGAGCCGGTGCACCAGCTCGGAAGCTGCCTCTAGACCCTGGTCGAGATAGACCGCGCCGATCACCGCTTCCAGGGTGTCGGCAAGGATGGATGCCTTGTCCCGGCCTCCCGTGCCCTCTTCGCCCCGGCCGAGCCGGATGAAGGAGCCGAGTTCGAGGCCGCGGCCCACTTCCGCCAGCGCACGAGAATTGACCACCGCGGCCCGGAGCTTGGCCAACTGGCCTTCCGGGAGGTCGGGGTGGGTGCGGTACAGCGTGTCCGTGACGACGAGGCCGAGCACGGAGTCCCCGAGGAACTCCAGACGCTCGTTCGTCGGCAGGCCGCCGTTCTCGTACGCGTACGAACGATGGGTCAGCGCACGCACCAGAAGGGCGGACTCGAGGTGATACCCGAGCCGCCCTTCCAGAAGCGTGTGAGACGAGGCATTGTCCGTCTTGTGTGACTCAGACATGGTGCCTCTCACCAGCCGCTCAGACCTCGAGGACCTGGCGCTTGTTGTACGTGCCGCAGCTCGGGCACGCAATGTGCTGGAGCTTCGGCTCCTGGCAGCGCTCGCACGACACCAGGGTGGGGACCGCAGCCTTCCACTGCGACCGGCGGTGGCGCGTGTTGCTGCGCGACATCTTCCGCTTCGGAACAGCCACGGCTACTTCTCCTGCTTCTCGTCGACGCCAGATTCAGCGTCGTTCACGTTGTCCTTCTCGTCGACCTGGCCGGTCTCGACGAGTCCCTGCAGTGCCGCCCAACGGATGTCGACGGCGTCATGGTGGTGGTCGGGGTTCTCGTTCAGGCTGGTCCCGCACTGCGAACACAGCCCTGCACAGTCTTCCCGGCACACCGGCTGCATCGGCAGTGCGAGCACTACCGCGTCACGCAGCACCGGTTCGAGGTCGAACAAGCCGTCCTCAAGAAAAAGCGCGTCCTCGTCGTCCTCGGCGTCGTCGCCCGGTTCCGCTTTTGCACGGCCCCGGTCGTCGGCGTCAGGGTACGAGAACATCTCCTGGAAGTCCGCCTTGACGTTAAGTCGCACCGGCTCCAGACACCTTACGCACTCCCCCTCGGCCGTGGCACGGGCGGTGCCTGTGACAAGCACCCCTTCCATGACGGATTCGAGGCGGAGCCTGATCTCCAAGGGCGCACCTTCCGGTACGCCGATGACCCCTTCGACACCGAAGTCCTTGGGGGCCTCCGCGGAGCGGGTCATCCGCTGGAGCGCACCGGGACGCCGGCCCAGCTCGTGTGTGTCGAACACGAGGGGGTTGCGGTGGTCGAGGTGCGTACTCAGGGGACTTCCTGCTTTCGGATTGCTGTGGAGAAGGGCCGCCGTAACGTCGCAGGACGTAAGGTCCATGGCGAATCGGGCAGCCGAAATCGCAGACGTGGTCCGCGACGAATGGCCAGGATACTGGACGCTTCGCCCAGGGCCCAATCCGGTCTCCGCGACCCTGCTCGCAGAGGTTCAGCGACCCTGTTCGTACGCGCGCAGCTGGTCGAGATTGATCATGCTCGTGTCGAACATGCTGGTCTCGTCGAGGGCGCCCTGCTGCGACTGGTGGGGCTGCTGCGACTGCTGGGGCTGGTGCGACTGCTGGGGCTGGTGCTGGGGCATCTGAGGCTGCTGGGGCTGCTGCTGTACGGGCTGGCCGTACTGGTCGTAGCCCTGCTGCGGGTAGGCGGCCGCGTACGGGTCCTGCTGGTAGCCGTAGGGATCCTGCTGCTGGCCGTACGAGGCCGCGTAGGCGTCCTGCGGCTGTCCCTGGGCCGGGTGGGCCTGAGGTTGCGCCTGGGGCTGCTGGCCGTACTGCGTCGCGTACGGGTCGTACGGCTGCTGGGCCGGGATCTGGGGCTGGGCCTGCGGGGGCTCGGCGGCCCTGACCGGAGGTGCGGGCTGGGGCTCCGCGAGGTCGGCGAGGAAGTCGGCGTCGCTGCCGCGCAGCTGCGAGTGGTCCAGGCCGTCCTGCTCCGCCATGTGTACGCCGAGGTCGTCGGACGCGACCCGGCCGTGCAGCTTCTGGCGTCCCTTGCCGACCGCTTCGAGGGTCTTGGCGAGGACGGCCTCGAAGGCGCCCAGCTTGGTGTCGACGTACTCGTCGGCGCGGTGCAGCAGGGTGGAGGGGTCCGGGCTGTAGTCCGGGGCGTCGTCGTCCTCTGGGTCCCCGTACCCCTGCACGTCGAGGCCGGGGCCCCGGCCGAGCAGCTTCTCGCGGCCGCGGCCGACGGAACCGATGGTCTTGGTGAGGACGACCTCGAAGTTCGCGAGCTTGGAGTCGACGTACTCGTCGGCCTCCGCGCGGATCTCCTCGGCGTCCTGGCGGGCCTCCGAGAGGATGCGGTCGGCCTCGGCCTGGGAGCGGCGGGCGACCTCGGTGTCGGAGATCAGGTCGCCGCGCTGGGCCTGGGCGGACTCGATGATCCGCTCCGCCTCCTGGCGGGCCTGCTCGACCAGCTGCTCGCGGCCGCCGATCAGCTCCTGGGCCTGGGCGAGCGAGCCGGGCAGTGCCTGCCGCACCTCTTCGAGCATGTCGAGGAGGTCGGCGCGGTTGATCACGCACGAGGCCGACATGGGCATCGACCGGGCGCTGCCGATCGCTTCGACGATTCTCTCGAGCTTGTTCTGCACGTCCACCGTGTGCTCGCCACTCTCTCGGCCTGGTTTGGAGACGGACGGGACGACTGTAAGGCCAGTCGCCTCCCGCCCGACACCGGGTGACGGTTTGTCAGTTCCCCTGTGCTTCGGCGCGCCTCTCCGCGAGGCGCTTCGTCAGCGCCGCGTGCACGTGCTCCGGCAGCAGGTGCGCGACGTCGCCGCCCCAGGCCGCGACCTCCTTGACCAGGCTGGAGGAGAGGAAGCTGTAGGTGGGGTTGGTCGGTATGAACAGGGTCTCGATGCCCGAGAGGCCGTTGTTCATCTGGGCCATCTGCAACTCGTAGTCGAAGTCGCTGACGGCGCGCAGGCCCTTGACGATCGCGGGGATGTCGCGGTCCTTGCAGAAGTCGACGAGAAGGCCGTGGTGGGACTCCACCACGATGTTCCCGTAGTCGGCGGTGGCCGTCCTGATCAGCTCCATCCGCTCCTCGACGGAGAAGAGGCCCTGCTTCGACTGGTTGATCATCACCGCGACGTGCACCACGTCGTACAGCCTGGAAGCTCGGCCGATGATGTCGAGATGTCCGTTGGTGATGGGGTCGAACGACCCGGGACAGACTGCTCGGCGCATCTGTGGTCCCCGTCTCTCCGGTCCGGTCATCGTGCGTCTTCGCACGGTGAGGCGGCGCGACCGTACCAAAGCGTTCCTTCGCCGTAGCGACGGGCCCGCAGTGGTTCGAATCCCTTGGGCCACTTGAATTCTCCGCCCCTGGTACTGCGTTCCACGGTGGCCAGTGCGTCCTGTGCGAGCCAGCCCTGGGTGTGGAGTGTGAGGAGAATCTCCCGAAGATCGTCGTCGGTGACGGCATACGGGGGGTCCAGGAAGACGATGTCGTACGGCTCGGCGGGCGCCGGGCCCGTCACGATCTGCTCTGCTTTGGCCGCGCGGACCTCGGCGCCGGACAGACCCAGGACCCGGACGTTGTCCCGGATCGTACGGACGGCCTTCTGGTCGGCCTCGACGAGCAGGGCGTGCACTCCGCCGCGGGACAGCGCTTCGAGGCCGACGGCACCGGACCCGGCGTACAGGTCGGCGATCCGGATGCCTTCGAGGGTGCCGAGGAGCGCCTCCCAGGTGGAGAACAGGCCCTCGCGCGCACGGTCGGAGGTGGGGCGGGTGCCGTCACCCGGCGGTACGGCCAGACGTCGTCCGCCGGCGGTGCCTGCGATCACGCGGGTCATCTGCTTCAAGTCCTTGGTCGGGGCGGGCTGCCTACCGGGCCAGTCTCTCAGCTCACCGTCGGACCGGCAGGCGTCGGCCCCGGCCGCACGGGTGAGTGCGACCGGGGCCGGTGGTGCTTCGGGGTCCGTGGTGGCTCGGGTCCGTGGTGGCTCGGGCCCGTGGTGCTTCGGGGCCGTGGCGCTTCGGGGCCGTGGTGCTTCGGGGCCGTGGTGCTTCGGGGCTCAGCCCTTGACGAGGCGGACGGCCTCGGTCCGGGAGACCGTCACGGTGTTCCCGTAGTTCGGGTCGACCGCCGAGGCCCGTGCCTCGACCTCGACCAGGCCCTTCTGGAACGGGGTCGTGCCCGTGGGCACGGCCTTGGCGGTCCAGGCGACGGGAGCTCCCGGGGTGCAGGCCACGCTGGTGCTGTAGGCACCGCGGATGATGACCTTGTTCTTCACCTGGGTCACGTCGCCCGCGACCTCCACCTGGGCCGGTACGTCACAGCTCACCTTGCCGTGCACGGTGGCCTTGCCGTTCAGCGTGCTCGCCTGGCCCTCCAGGGACACGTCGAGGCCGAGGGACAGCTCGGCGGGCGGCTCCGGGTTGGAGATGTGGATCTCGCCCTTGGTCGCCGCGTCCCCTCCTTCGCAGTGCTGCACGAAGGTGGCGTCGAGCTTCTGGACGTAGCCGTTCGGCCCGAAGACGACCTGGGCGATATCGAAGGAACCGGTGAGGGTGTTGCAGCCGCGGCCGTCACCGCTCAGCGAGAGGCCCGGCTGGCCCGCGTCGTTGAACGGGTAGCGGATGGCGCCCGGGTAGCTGCCCGCCTTCAGGGCCTTGCCGTCCGCGAGGTCGAGCGACCACCAGGAGCCGTTCGCCGCGTTGACGGAGACCGAGATGACGTTCTGGTCCTTGTTGCTGGTGACGGAGAACTTGTCCTTGTTCTCGACGGAGTACGCGTACGACTCGCCGCCGCCGATCCAGTCGTCACCGGCGAAGCTGAGCGAGCCGGACTCGACGGGCTGGGCCTGCGCCGTCCCGGCCGTCGCCAGCGCGCCGGACGCGAGGACCAGGGCAAGGCCGAGAGTCGCCGCGATGCGGGACAACGGGCGGCTGCGGGCACCGCGTGACGTGCTCGGATTCATCGTGCCTCCAGGTGAGTTCTGGATGTTCCGTGATGATCCTGTGCACTGTTGATGCTCTCGTCAACTTGTTTGATGCAAGGGGCAGTTGGGGCGAACGAGGCGTGATCACCCCTTGTCCAGATACTCCTCCCTCTCCTTGTCCAGCAACGCGTCCAGCGCCGTCCGCAGCTCCGGCAGCCGCTCCAGTTCGGGGTCGGCGGCGACGATCTGGACCGCTTCCTCTCGGGCGGCGGCGATGACCTCCTCGTCCTCGATGACGGCGAGGACGCGCAGCGAGGAGCGGACGCCGGACTGGGCCTGGCCGAGGACGTCTCCCTCGCGGCGCTGTTCGAGGTCGATGCGGGACAGTTCGAAGCCGTCGAGGGTGGCGGCGACGGCGGAGAGGCGGGCGCGGGCGGGGCTGGCCTCGTGCATCTCGCTGACCAGGAGGCAGAGGCCGGGGGCGGAGCCGCGGCCGACCCGGCCGCGGAGCTGGTGCAGCTGGGAGACGCCGAAGCGGTCCGCGTCCATGATCACCATGGCGGTGGCGTTGGGGACGTTGACCCCGACCTCGATGACGGTGGTGGCGACCAGGACGTCGACCTCGCCCGCGGAGAAGCGGCGCATCACGTCGTCCTTGTCGTCGGGCTGCATGCGCCCGTGCAGCACTTCGACGCGCAGCCCGGCAAGCGGCCCGGTGCGGAGCCGGTCGGCGATCTCCAGGACTGCGAGCGGCGGCCGCTTCTCGGGATCGTCCGCGTCCTCGGCCGCCTTCTTGGACTTCTTCTTGGGCTCGTCCTCGCCGTCGCCGATGCGCGGGCAGACGACGTACGCCTGGTGGCCGTTCTCCGCCTCTTCCCGTACGCGCTCCCAGGCGCGGGCCAGGAAGTGGGGCTTGTCCTTCGCCGGGACGACATGGGTGGCGATCGGCGAGCGCCCGGCGGGGAGCTGGTCGAGGACGGAGGTCTCCAGGTCGCCGAAGACGGTCATGGCGACCGTGCGCGGGATGGGGGTGGCGGTCATGACCAGGAGGTGCGGGGGCTGCTTGCCCTTGGAGCGGAGCGCGTCGCGCTGTTCGACGCCGAACCGGTGCTGTTCGTCGACGACGACCAGCCCCAGGTCGTGGAACTGCACCTTGTCCTCGATCAGCGCGTGCGTACCGATGACGAGCCCCGCCTCGCCCGTGACCAGGTCAAGCAGCGCCTGGCGCCGGGCGGGCATCCCCATCGAGCCGGTGAGCAGCACCACCTTCGTGCCGAGCGAGGATCCGCCGAGCATGCCTCCTTCGGCCAGCTCGCCCATCATCTCGGTGATGGACCGGTGGTGCTGCTGGGCGAGCACCTCGGTGGGCGCCAGCATGGCCGCCTGCCCGCCCGCGTCGACGACGGCGAGCATGGCGCGCAGGGCCACCATGGTGTTGTGGGTGACGGTGAAATGGTCCGTCACGTAGGCGTGGCTCGGATGGGCCACGCTGATGCACTGCACCTCTTTGCGGCCGACGTACTCGACCGCGCGGATTCCTCGCCGGAAGGTGTTGTACTTCGGTCTGCCCGTCATCCGCTGTGCCTTCCGCTCCAGCCGGAAGGGCGGGTAGAGGTCGGGCAGCGCAACGGACACGTGGTACGCAGCCTTCTTCGTGAGAACCCGCGCTCTCCCGCCGAGGGACCGCGCGAGCCACGCCACATCATCGGCCAGCCGCCGCGAAGCCGAACAGAAGGAAACGGCCGTGCCGTCGGCCTGAACCGTGCCGTCGGTGTCCATCAGACCCTGCAGGACCGCCAGGCGATTCTTGATCGACGTGTTCTTGAATTCCGCCGGGACGAATGTGTCGTGCGAGGTGGCACCCTCGCACTGCGGGGTCACCGCGGACCTGACCGCATCGATGAGTTCGTCGTCCACGGAACTGAAGCGCAGGTTGTGTCGAAACGACCCGTCGCCAAGAAGAAGACCGAGGACGTACGGGTCAAGGGGAAGGGTTTCATCACCACCCAGGTCCACCGGGGTCACCACGGGGATGTACCACTTCGCGCTTCCGTTGGCCTTGTATGTGTCCGACCTGATTTCGCGTGTCGTCAGAACTTTCGGGGGCCGGCCCCGGTCCCAGTCGCAGCTCGTGCCGACGATCCAGAGATGCTCGTCGTCGCACTCCACAGAGGTGCCGTCGGAGAGCTCGATACGCCAGACGTCCCGTACCCCTTGGGGAAAGACTCCGTCCAGGAGCGCGATGTCGCCCGACGGCACCACGACTTCGTCTCCGACAGCCATATCGCCCATGCGCCGGAACCCTCGCGGCGTCAGCACCATGGAATCGAGCGGCTGCGCCTTGCCCGATCCCACTTCGCCCTGGAGGAGGCGGTGCATCGGATGCTCCGTGGCCAGGTCGTCGAAGATCTCTTTCGACACCTTCTGCTGGCCGTCGGTCAGGGTGAAGGGGAGTGTGGCGTCGAAGGCGTCGAGCAGTCCTTCGGGGACCGGTTTGCGGGCGACGGCCGGGAGCATCGTCTCGGCGAACCTGCGGCGGGCCAGGGCGACTTGGAGGACGAACGCCTCGTCCCACTTCAGCCGGTCGCGGGCCTCGGCGATCTCCGCCTTCGTACGCGGCCGGTGGATCTTGCGGAAGGCTTCGGGCAGCGGGACAAGGCCCCGGCCGTCCCGCAGGGCGTCGGGCAGCGGGTCGACGATCTCCGCCCACTTCGTCGCCTCCATGGAGGCCAGGACGAGGTCGACGGTCTTGGCGATCTTCCAGCTCTCCATCTGGGCACAGGCCGGATAGAGCGGGATCAGCTGGTTCGCCCACGCCGCGACGGCGTCCTCGCCCGCGTCCTTGCCGAGCATTTCGTAGGCCGGGTGGGAGAGCTGGCGGATGTTGCGGAACATGCCGACCTTGCCGGAGAACATGCCTTTGCGGCCCGGCAGCAGTTCCTTCTGGTGGTGGTAGATCGCCTTGCCGAAGAAGACCAGCTGGAGGCGTCCACTGCCGTCGGTGAGGGTGACTTCGAGGCGCTGGCCCTTGCCGTTGTTGAAGCGCAGGACGCGGGCGTCGGCCACCTGGGCGACGACGGTGGCGTGCTCGTCGAGCGGGAGGTCGGCGAGCTGGGTGAGCTCGCCGCGCTCGGCGTACCGCCGGGGGTAGTGGTGCAGCAGGTCACCGACCGTGTGCAGGTCGAGGTGCTCGGCCATCACCTTCGCGGTGGTGCCGCCGAGTGTCTTCTTGAGTGATTCGTCGAGCGAGGGCACGAGATCCATTGGACACCATCCCTCTGACAACGCCCTCGCCCTGTGGAAAACCCCGTGGCTCGCGGGATTCACGCGCCCCTCACGCGCGAGCCCTGCGCCCCCGTTCGTACGCCGCCCCGTACTCGGCGGCCGAGAGCGCGCCCCGGGCCGTCTCCCGCGTCCGTACGACGTCCCGGTCGCCCAGCACCGCCGTGCCCCGCAGCCCCTCCGCCTCGCCCAGCAGTTCCGCCGCCCGCAGCGGACCGGCAGCCTCCGCCCGTGCCTCCGCGATCTCGGCGAGCAGCAGCCGTCCCGGGGTCTCCTCCCCCAGTACCGCCGCCTGCTCGAACCACTCCAGGGCCTGTGCCCCGTCGCCCTCCGCCCACGCCGTGCGCCCCAGCCCGAGGAACACCCGCAGCGTCTCGCCCGTACCGAACCAGTTCGGCGAGCCCCCTTCGAGCGCCGCCTCGTAGTGCACGCGCGCACGCGGCGTGTCCCCGGACAGGCGGGCCGCGTCGCCGAGCCCGCGCAGCGCGCCCGCCGCCTTGTCCGGCAGGCCGATGCCCCGTGCCAGCTCCGCCGACCTGGTGAACAGGGCGACCGCCTCCGCCTGTTGGCCGGCGTGCAGCAGCACATGGGCCCGCCGCAGCAGCATGTCGGCGGTCTCCTCCGGCGCCCTGAGCTCCTGTACGAGGGCGAGCGCCTCGCCGAGCAGGGCCAGTGCCCGGCCGGCGTCCCCGCGCCAGTGCGCGAACGTGGCCAGCGGGTCGAGGGCGTTGGCGATGCCCCACCGGTCGCCGGTCGCGCGGAAGCCGTCGAGCGACCCGGCGAACGCCTCCTCGGCCGGCCTGGGCCGCCCCTCATAGAGGTGCTGGTAGGCGCGGCCCATCCGCAGCAGGGCGGCCGCCCACGGACTGCTGCTCCCGTACGCCGCCTCCGCCTCCTCCGTCGCCTCCGCACTGGTCCGCGGGCCCGCCGCGAGCGACCACAGAGTCAGGGCGTGCGGCATCCGCAGCCGCCCGACCAGGCCCTCCATCAAAGCGCCTGCGCGGGCGATCAGCACCACGTCCGCAGCGCCGCAGTCCACCCCGTCCCGGTGGCCGACGGCGGCCAGGAGGCACAGCGTGTACTCCTCCACGAGCCCCTCGGGCGGCTCGTCCTCCGCCCGTGCCAGCAGTTCCCGTGCCGCAGCCGACAGTTCGCCGGCCCGGCCGCGCAGCGGTGCGTACCAGGACAGGCAGGCCAGCAGCCTCAAAGAGGCGGCGGTGGTGCCGTGGCGCAGGGCGGACAGCAGGTTGGTGTGCTCGGCGTCGAGGCGGTCCAGCCAGAGGAGCTGGTCCTTGCCGCGCAGCAGGGGTTCGGCGGTCTCGGCCGTCGCGAGGAAGTACGCCGCGTGGGCGTCCCGGAACTCCCGCTCCCTGTCGCCCAGTTGTTCCGCGCAGAACGCCCGGATGGTCTCCAGCATCCGGTACCGGCCGTCCACGGCCGTCACGAAGGACTTCTCGACGAGCGAGGCCAGCAGGCCGTCCGCGTCGTCGACCCCGCACACCCGCTCCACCGCGTCCGGCGTCGCACCCCCCGCGAACACGGTCAGCCGCCGGGCCAGCTCCCGCTCCGCCTCGTCGAGCAGCTCCCAGCTCCACTCCACGACCGCGCCCAGGGTGCGATGCCTGGCCTCCTTCGTACGGTCGCCGCGCGACAGCAGCCGGAAGCGGTCGTCGCCGCCGCGGCCGAGGCGGTCGTCGAGCCGGTCCGCGATCGCGCCGACGGAGAGGGTGCGCAGCCGGGCCGCCGCCAGTTCGAGGGCGAGCGGCAGTCCGTCCAGGGCCGCGCAGATGTGCTCCACGCGCGCGTGGCTGCCGCCTCCCGGACGGAAGGCGAAGCCGGGGCGCACGGCCGCTGCCCGCTCCAGGAAGAGCTGCACCGCCGCCTGGGCTCCCAGGGGTTCCACCGCCACCAGGGTCTCCCCGGTGATGCCGAGGCCTTCACGGCTCGTCGCCAGGATCCGCAGGCCGGGACAGACTCCCAGGAGCAGTGCGCTCAGCCGGGCCACCTCGTCGACCAGGTGCTCGCAGTTGTCGAGCAGGAGCAGCAGCCGGCGCCCCTCGAACGCGGCCAGGGCGGACAGCAGCCGGTCCGTCGCGTCCGCCGTCCCCGCCCGTTCCCGGAAGCCGCTGCTCCGTACGCCGAGCGCTCCCAGTACGGCGTACGGCAGCCGTGCCGCGTCCGGCACCGGTGCCAGCTCGGCGTAGCAGACCTCGCCCGGCCAGCGCCCCGCCGCCTCCACCGCGAGCCGTGTCTTGCCCGCCCCGCCGGGCCCGGTGAGGGTCACCAGGCGCGCGGCAGCGAGCAGCTCGCCGAGATGTGCGAGTTCCCGCGTACGCCCCACGAAGCTGGTGATCGTGGCGGGCACCGGGCGCGGCACGGCGGCGCGTTCCGGGCGCAGCAGTTCCAGATGGAGGGCGGCCAGCTCGGGCGAGGGGTCGGCGCCCAGTGCGTCGGCGAGGGCCCGCCGGGCGTCCTCGTACACGGCCAGGGCCTCCGCGGGCCTTCCGGCCGCGCGCAGCGCCCGCATCAGCAGCCCGTAGAGCCGCTCCCGCAGCGGATGTACGGCGACGAGTTCGCGCAGCTCCGGTACGAGCCCGGCCCCCGGCCCCGTCCCCCTCCCCAGCTCCGCCTCCGCCAGGTCCTCCCGTACGCCCAGCCGTATCGCCTCCAGCCGGTCCGCCTGAGCCCGTGCGAACGGCACCGACGCCAGGTCCGCCAGGGCGGGGCCCCGCCACAGGCCGAGCGCCTCCCGCAGCAGTTCCGCGGCCCGTCCGTGCTCGCCCGCGCCAAGTGCCTCGCGTCCCGCCCGCGCCGTCGCCTCAAAGAGGTGCACGTCCACGCTGTCCGGGGCGACGTCGAGGCGGTAGCCGGCGGGCAGCGACTCGATGCCCGCGCCGATGCCCCCGCCGGGGCCCTCACCGAGCGCCGTGAGCCTGCGCCGCAGTCGGGACACCTGTGACTGGAGGGCGTTGGCGGCGCGGGCGGGCGGCTCGTCTCCGTACAGCCCCTCAATCAGCCGCTCCGTGCCCACCGTGCGGCCCGCGTCCAGCAGCAGCAGTGCGAGCAGGGAACGCGGCCGTGTGCCGCCGGGGTCGAGGGCCTCGCCGTCGTCGTTACGTATCTCCATGGGGCCCAGCAGTCCGAAGCGCACCCGCCGATTGTGCTGGACAGAGGGGGTTCGCGGGCTCCCGAAGCGTTTTCGGGCAAGAAAAAAACCGGTCCACCCGAGGGTGGACCGGTTCCTTAAGCAACCAGCTAGGTGGCCGCGCTATCTAGACGTCAGCGCGAGACCTTGCCGGCCTTGATGCACGAGGTGCAGACGTTAAGCCGCTTCGGCGTCCGACCGACCACTGCACGCACGCGCTGGATGTTGGGATTCCAACGACGCGGGGTACGGCGGTGCGAGTGCGAAATGTTGTTGCCGAAGCCCGGCCCCTTGCCGCAGACGTCGCAGTTGGCAGCCACGGTCACTCCAAAGACTTCAGATGCACTTACAGTGAATTCCGGCATGCCGAAAGATCCGAGGATCCTGTGGCGTAGCCGGGGGAATGTCCCGATTTTCATCGGGCAACCGGAGCAGCATACAACGACTGCTCTCGTACAACGAAACTACCACGGCTGCCGGGACCCCCGCCCCGGCCCCTTCCCTCCCCGGCCCACCGCCGGAAGCTAGTCTGCGAACGTTCCCGCTGCTCAAGGAGGAGGCCCAGGTGCCGCAGTCCCCCGACGACCTCGACGCCGTCGCGGTACGCACCTGGTGCTCGCTGGCGCTGCACGCACTGGGTGCGGAGCGCGAAGAGATCGACGCGATCAACGTCTATCCGGTCGCGGACGGCGACACCGGAACCAACCTCTATCTGACGATGGAGTCGGCCACCCAGGCCGTGGAGGCGGTCTTCGCCGCCCACGAGACGGTTTCCGTCCCTTCCCCCACCGGTCCTTCCGTATCCGCTCCGCTGCTGTGCGATGCCGTACGGGCGATGGCGCACGGCGCGCTGATAGGCGCCCGGGGGAACTCCGGGACGATCCTCTCCCAGCTGCTGCGCGGAATGTCCGAGGAACTGGCCGGCGGGAAGAGCGCCGGCGAAGAGGGTGCCGACGGGAAGGGCCCCGGCAGGGAGAGTGCCGACGGCGCGGGTCTGCGGCGGGCGCTGCGGCGGGCGGCGTCGTCCGCGTACGAGGCGGTGGCGCACCCCGTGGAGGGCACGGTGCTGACGGTGGCCACGGCGGCGGCGGACGCGGCGGACGCGGGCACGCCGGCCGACGGGACAGCCGACGTCGCACGCGCCGCGTACGAGGGAGCACGGGCCGCGCTCGCGCGCACCACCGGACAGCTGGCGGTGCTGGGCCGGGCCGGGGTCGTCGACGCGGGCGGGCGGGGCCTGGTGACCGTGCTCGGGTCGCTGGTCGAGGCGCTGACCGGGGAGGCCGTGGCCGTACGTCCGCAGGCGCCGCACGGTGTGCTCGTCGACGACTGCTCCGCCGACCACGCGGACGAGGGCGGCCCGGCCTTCGAGGTGATCTACCTCCTGGAGGCGGACGACGCGGCGGTGGGCCGGCTGCGGGCCCGGCTCGACGGACTCGGCGACTCCCTGGTCGTCGTCGGCGGCGACGGCCTGTGGAACGTCCATGTGCACGTCGACGACGCGGGTGCGGCCGTGGAGGCGGGGGTGGAAGCGGGACGTCCGTACCGCATCCGGATCACGCACTTCGGTGCGGACCGGGTCGCCCCGCCGCGTGAGCGCGCCCAGCGGGCCGTGGTCGCGGTCGTCCCGGGCGAGGGGCTGAGGGAGCTGTGCACGGAGGCGGGTGCGACGACCGTGCTGGCGCGGCCCGGGGAGCCGCCGGCCAGCGGCGAACTGGTCGACGCGATCCGGCGTGCGCACGCGCGCGAGGTGGTGCTCCTGCCGAACGACGCGGACCTGCGGCACACGGCTGCGGCTGCCGCCCAGCAGGTACGTACGGAGGGCGTGCGGGTCGCCCTGATTCCGACGCGGGCGGCGGTCCAGGGCATCGCGGCCCTCGCCGTGCACGAGCCGGACCGGCGGTTCGACGAGGACGTGGTGGCGATGACGTCGGCGGCGGGCGCCACCCGTTACGCCGAACTGGCCGTCGCGGAACGGCAGTCGTGGACGACGGCGGGGGTCTGCCAGGCGGGCGACATCCTCGGGCTGATCGACGGCGACGTCGCCGTCATCGGCACGGACGTCGCGTCGACGGCACGGACGGTGCTGGACCGGATGCTGTCGGCGGGGGGCGAGCTGGTCACGCTCGTCCTCGGCGAGGACGTCCCGGACGGGCTGGCGGACGCACTCGAATCCCATGTGCGCAGGCGGCATTTGGCGGTGGACACGGTGACGTACAGGGGTGGGCGGCAGGCGGCGCCGCTGCTGATCGGGATCGAGTAGGGGACGACACCGTTTCCTGCCGGGGGCCGGTGGTCGTCGTGCAGGTGCGTTGTGGTTGGTCGCGCCCACGCGGCGGAGCCGCAGATCCGATACGGCCCCGCGCCCCTGTGGGGCGCCCCCGTCAGGCGGCGGTAAGAGCTCGGTAAGCCAGCCCCGCCAAGCTCACCGGCATGACGACGCAGCAGCGCAACAACAGCCTTTCCCACCTCCACCTCCTCATCTCCGGTGCCAGCATCGCCGGGCCCGCTCTCGCCCTTCAGCTCGCCCGGCGCGGGGCCCGGGTCACTGTCGTCGAGAAGGCGCCCGCCCTCCGGCCCGGTGGCTTCGCCGTCGACTTCCGGGGGCATGTGCACCGCAAGGTCCTTCAGGACATGGGGATTTGGGACGAGGTGCACGCCCGCCAGACGCACATGGGTGTGCAGACCGTCGTCGACGCCGACGGTACTCCCCGCGTCGATCTGCCCGCCGCACTGATGAGCGGCGACGTCGAGATCTTCCGCGGCGACCTCGCCTCGATCATGTACGAGCGCACCAAGGACCTCGACAACGTCGAGTACGTCTTCGGCGACTCGATCGCCACCCTCCACGAGACCCCGGCCGGCGTCGACGTCACCTTCGAGCAGGCGCGGCCCCGCACCTTCGACCTCGTGGTCGGCGCCGACGGCCTGCACTCCCGCACCCGCCGCCTCGCCTTCGGCGACGAGTCCCGGTATCTGCGCTTCCTCGGCCACTACGTCGCCGGCTTCGACATCCCCAACCACCTCGGCCTCGACCGCACCGCCCGCCTGTACAGCGACCCCGGCCGCATGGTGAGTATCAGCAACTACGACGGCGACCCGGCCGGGGCGGGCGTGGCCCTGGTCTTCTCCTCCGCCGAGCGGCTGGACTTCGACCGGGGCGACCTCGCCCAGCAGCAGAAGATCATCGCCGAGCGGTACGCGGGGATGGGCTGGGAGGCGCCCAGGGCCCTGGAAGCGCTCGCCGCCCTGGAATCGGTCGACCAGCTGTACTTCGACGCCATCGCCCAGATCCACATCGACCGGCTCTCCACCGGCCGCGTCGTGCTGATCGGCGACGCGGGGTACGGGGCCACGATGGGCGGCATGGGCACCGGGGCCGCGATCGTCGCCGCGTACGTACTGGCCGGCGAGCTGGCTGCCGCGCACGGCGACCACCGCACCGCCTTCGCCGCGTACGAGGCCGGATTCCGGGGCTTCGCGAAGGGCTGCCAGAAGATCGCGGGCAACGCGGGTCCGTTCCTGGCCCCGCCCACCGAGCGCAAGCTCCGCCAGCGCGACCGTACGTACCGGATCCTCGGCTCCCGCCCGTTGGCCCGCTTGTTCAAGAAGCTCACCGAGAAGGCCGCCACGGACATCATCCTGCGGGACTACCCCTGAGTCCCCGGCAATGAGTCCCCGACAATGAGTCCCGGGCCCCGGGTCCCCGGCCCCGAGTCCCCGCTTCGGCGGAACTACCCCGCCGGGTTCCGCAGCCGCCACCCGTGGTCGACAGGTCCGATGCCCGCGCCCAGGGCGAAGCCCGCCACGATCGCCTCCGTGACGTACTCCTTCGCCGCCGAGACGGCCTGCGGGACGTCGAGCCCCTTCGCCAGACCCGAGGCGATCGCGGAAGCGAGCGTGCAACCGGTGCCGTGCGTATGGCGGTTGTCGTGGCGGACGGAGCGCAGCCAGTGCTCCTCGGTGCCGTCCGTCAGCAAGTCGACGGCGTCGCCCGGAAGATGACCGCCCTTGACCAGCACCCAGCGCGGCCCGCACGCCAGCAGTGCGTCCGCCGCCTCCCGCATCCCGGCCTCCGACTCGACGCGTACACCGGTGAGTTGGGCCACCTCGTCGAGATTGGGGGTGGCCACTGTCGCCGTCGGCAGGAGCCTCTTGCGTACGGACTCCAGGGCGGACGCGGCGAGCAGCGGGTCGCCGTGCTTGGAGACGCCCACCGGGTCGACGACCACCGGGGCGTCGGTGTCCGCGAGGAGCTCCGCGACCGTCTCGACGAGCTCGGCCGAGGACAGCATGCCGGTCTTCACGGCCTGTACGCCGATGTCGTCGACGACGCTGCGGTACTGGGCCCGTACCGCCTCGACCGGAAGATCCCAAACCCCCTGCACGCCGAGGGAGTTCTGGGCGGTGACGGCCGTGATCACGCTCATTCCGTGCACGCCCAGCGCCAGCATCGTCTTCAGGTCGGCCTGAATGCCGGCGCCGCCGCCGGAATCCGATCCGGCGACGGTGAGCACGCAGGGGAGCACGCCGTGACGCGCAGCAGGAGTTATTCGCATACCTGCGAATGTAACGCGGCCGCGCGAAGCGGACTCTGCCGCGACGGGCTCAGCCCTCGATGTCGCCGAAGTGGTCCCAGCCGCCCTTGCTCGTCCAGGGCGCCCCGTCGACCGTCACCTGCGGCAGCGCGGACGGGTTGAGGACCTCGCCGATGACCTTCCAGCGGGCCGGGAGCTTCACGTCCGGCGGGAAGGTCGCCACGATCGCGTGGTCCTCTCCCCCGGTCAGCACCCACTGCAGCGGGTCGACGCCGACCGCCTGCCCGATGTCCGACATCTGGGTGGGGATGTCGATGAGACCCGAGCGCAGGTCGATCCGGACCTTGCTCGCCTCCGCGATGTGCCCCAGGTCGGCGACAAGACCGTCACTGACGTCCGTCATCGCGGTCGCGCCGAGCCCGGCAGCCGCGGGACCCGCGTGGTACGGCGGTTCCGGCCGGCGGTGCGCCTCGACGAAGGCCCGCGGCGAGCGGAAGCCGCGCGAGAGCACCGCGTGCCCGGCCGCCGACCAGCCCAGCCAGCCGGTCACCGCCACCACGTCGCCCGGCTGGGCGCCGGAGCGCAGCACGGGTTCGTGGTTGCGGAGGTCGCCGAGCGCGGTGATCGCGACGGTGATGGTGTCGCCCCGTACGACGTCCCCCCCGACCACGGCGGCGCCCGCCACCTGGCACTCGTCGCGCAGCCCGTCCATCAGCTCGACCGGCCAGGTGGCCGGGAGTTCGGCGGGCACGACGAGGCCGAGCAGCAGCGCCGTCGGCACCGCGCCCATGGCGGCGATGTCGGCGAGGTTCTGCGCGGCGGCCTTGCGGCCCACGTCGTACGCCGTCGACCAGTCGCGGCGGAAGTGCCGCCCCTCCAGGAGGATGTCCGTGCTGGCGACGACCCGCCGGTCGGGTGCGGCCACGACCGCCGCGTCGTCCCCCGGCCCGAGCCGCACGGCCGGGGTGGTGGTGAGCCTGGAGGTCAGCTCCCGGATGAGGCCGAACTCCCCCAGTTCGCCCACGGTGCCCTTCATCAATGTGCCCCTTCTGCCCCAGTGCGCTTGCGGTCGCGAGCCGACCCTGCTGTAGGTACCGTCAACATGTACGTCAACTTCTGTTCGCCGTACGTCATGTCGTATGCCGTGCCGCGCCTCTTGCGTACGGGCGTCACCGGCCGCGCAAGTCTCCCCACCGCCCGCGACGACGCGATACGGTGGCGTCTCTTTCCCCCACCCCACATGATCCTCGTGGCCGCTTTGGAGGTTCCGTGGTACAGGCGTACATCCTCATCCAGACCGAAGTCGGCAAGGCATCGACCGTCGCCGACCTGATCGGCAAGATAGCGGGAGTCATCCAGGCCGAGGACGTCACCGGACCCTACGACGTCATCGTGCGGGCCCAGGCGGACACCGTGGACGACCTCGGTCGCATGGTGGTCGCCAAGATCCAGCAGGTGGACGGCATCACACGCACACTGACCTGCCCGGTCGTCCACCTGTAGCCCCGTCTACGCTTGGCCGGTGATGTCTACTCGTCGCCTGCTGAGCCGTCTTGCCCCACTGCCCGCCGCCGCCGTCCTGCTGGCGGCTGCGGGCTGTTCTTCCAGTGACGCCGCGGCAACGATCACGGTTCCCTCCCCGTCCAAGGACGTCTCGGCCATGTGCGGCAAGCTGCACGAGGAACTGCCGGACACCCTGGCCGAAATGGACCGCGTCGACCCGAAGCCGGATTCGTCGCTGACCGCCGGTTGGGGAGGCTCCGCGATCGTACTGCGTTGCGGGGTCCCCCGACCCGCGAAGATGTCGGACCCTGCTCAGGACGGGGTCGACGTCAACGGTGTGAGCTGGCTCCTGGAGAAACTCCCGGAGGGCGGATTCCGGCTCACCACCAGTCTGCGCCTCGCCTATGTCGAGGTGGTCTTCGGCAAGGAGTACGCCGGCGATCTCGGCCCGCTGACCGATCTCGCCGGCCCCGTCAAGAAGACCATCCCGACCGGAATCGCCGACTGACCCGGTCCGTACACAGGGCTGCCCGAGTCCGTACGTGAGAACTACCTGAGCCCCGTCGGCCGCCGCAGCGCCGCCGTGATCAGCCGGTCGACCAGCTCCGGGTAGTCGACGCCGCTCTCCTGCCACATTCGCGGGTACATCGAGATCGGGGTGAAGCCCGGCATCGTATTGATCTCGTTGATCACGAACTCGCCGTCGTCCTGCAGGAAGAAGTCCGCCCGGACCAGGCCCTCGCAGGCCGCCGCGTCGAACGCCGCGACCGCGAGCCGCTGCAGCTCCGCCGTCTGCACGTCGGTCAGCGGCGCGGGGACGATCCCGGCCGCCGAATCGATGTACTTGGCCTCGAAGTCGTAGAAGTCGTGGGCGGAGACCGGCGGGATCTCGGCGGGCACGCTCGCCCGCGGACCGTCCTCGAACTCCAGCACCCCGCACTCGATCTCGCGCCCGGTGAGCAGCGACTCGACGAGCACCTTCGGGTCGTGCCGCCTGGCCTCCTCGATCGCCTCGTCGAGCCCCGACAGCGCGTTGACCTTGGTGATGCCCATGGAGGAGCCGCCGCGGGCGGGCTTCACGAAGAGCGGCCAGCCGTGCTCGCCGGCGAAGTCCACGATCTTCTTGCGGGCCGCCGCGGGGTCGTTGTCCCACTCCCGGGGACGGATGACCTCATACGGTCCGACCGGCAGGCCGAAGGAGGTGAAGACGCGCTTCATGTACTCCTTGTCCTGGCCGACGGCCGAGGAGAGCACGCCCGAGCCGACGTACGGGACGCCGGAGAGTTCGAGGAGGCCCTGGAGGGTGCCGTCCTCGCCGTACGGGCCGTGCAGCATCGGGAAGACGACGTCGACCTCGCCCAGCGCCTTGGGCACGGAGCCCGGCTCGCTGTAGACCACCTCGCGGTTGGCGGGATCCACGGACAGGACCACGGCGCCGTCGGCCGACACCACGAGCTGCTCCATGCTGGGCACCTTGCGGTCGTCGATCGCCATCCGGTCGGGCGCGTCGGCGGTCAGCACCCAACGCCCGTCCGTGGTGATGCCGATCGGCAGCACGTCGTACTTCTCACGGTCGATGGCCCGCATGACGGCGCCGGCGGTGACGATCGAAATGCCGTGTTCGGAGCTACGACCGCCGAAGACGACGGCCACGCGCGGCTTGCGGGGCTCCTGGGCAGGGCTCTGGGGGAGGTTCTCGCTGCTCATATCGGCTTGAGGGTACCCGAGATGCCCCTAGGGCCTGCCCGGCGGAATTCAGCGCTCCGGCTTGGCGCTGCGCGACATCAGCTCCTTCACCGCGACCAGCGGCGGCTTGCCCTCGTGGACGATGCTCACCACCGTCTCGGTGATCGGCATCTCGACGCCGTGCCGCTGGGCCAGATCCAGTACGGACTCGCAGGACTTGACGCCCTCGGCGGTCTGCTTGGTGGCGGCGACGGCCTCCTGGAGGGTCATGCCGCGGCCCAGGTTCATGCCGAAGGTGTTGTTGCGCGACAGCGGCGACGAGCAGGTGGCGACCAGGTCGCCCATGCCCGCGAGACCGGCGAAGGTGTGCGCGTCGGCGCCCATCGCGAGGCCCAGCCGGGTGGTTTCGGCGAGACCGCGCGTGATGAGCGAGGCCTTGGTGTTGTCGCCGAGGCCCATGCCGTTGGCGATGCCGACGGCCAGCGCGATGACGTTCTTGACGGCGCCGCCCAGCTCCACACCGACCACGTCGGTCGTCGTGTACGGGCGGAAGTACGGGGTGTGGCACGCGGCCTGGAACCGTACGGCCACGTCCTCGTCCCGGCAGGCGACGACCGCGGCGGCAGGGTGCCGGGCGGCGATCTCCTTCGAGAGGTTCGGCCCGCTGAGCACGGCGACGCGCTCGTCGGGCACCTTGGCGACCTCGGCGATGACCTCGCTCATCCGCTTCGCGGTACCGAGTTCGACGCCCTTCATCAGGGAGACGAGGACGGAGTCTGCGGGCAGCAGGTCCTTCCAGCCGCTCAGGTTCTCGCGCAGCGTCTGCGAGGGGACGCACAGGACCACGAAGTCCGCACCCGCAGCGGCCTGTGCGGCGTCGGCGGTGGCCGTGATGCCCGCGGGGAGTTCGATCCCCGGCAGGTATTCGGGGTTCGTACGCGTGGAATTGATGACGTCCGCGCGGGAGGCGTTGCGGCCCCACAGGGACACCTCGCAGCCCGCGTCGGCGAGCACCATGGCGAAGGCGGTCCCCCAGGAGCCATTGCCGAAGACGGCGACCCGTGTCACTTCTCGTTCTCTCCAGTCTTCACCTGCGGCGGATTTACCTGCGCCGGATTTACCTGCGCCGGATTTGCCTGCCCGGCCGCCTTTTCCTGCTCGGCCGCCTTCTTGGCCGCGGCCCTGCGCCGCAGTTCGGCCCGTGCCTTGCGGTGGTCGTACACCTCGGCGGGCACCGGCTCCTGCCGTACTTCCGCGAGGAGTTCGGTGATGGCGGCCATGATGACCTCGGTCGCCTCGCGCAGCACGTCCGGCGTGGGTTCCTTGTCGTAGAACCGCTCCAGGTCCACGGGCGGGCCGGCCTGCACCTGAAGGGTCTTGCGCGGGAAGAAGTCGGTCTTCTTTCCCTTCGCGTACGGCGGCATGGCGAGGTTCGCGCCCCACTGGGCGACCGGGATCACGGGCACCTTGGTCAGCAGCGCGACACGGGCGGCCCCGGTCTTGCCGGCCATCGGCCACATGTCGGGGTCGCGGGTGAGGGTGCCCTCCGGGTAGAAGGCCACGCACTCGCCGCGCTCGATGGCGTCGATGGCGGCCCGGAAGGCGCGCATCGCGTCGGTGGTCTCGCGGTAGACCGGGATCTGGCCCGTACCGCGCAGCATCATGCCGACGAACGGGGTCTTGAAGAGCCCCGCCTTGGCGAGGAAGCGCGGCACCCGGCCGGTGTTGTACTGCCAGTGCGCGTAGGACAGGGGATCCACGTAGGAGTTGTGGTTCACGGCGGTGATGAAACCGCCGTCCGCCGGAATGTGCTCCATTCCGCGCCAGTCCCGCTTGAACAGAACAAGCAGCGGGGGTTTGGCGATGACCGCGGCCATGCGGTACCAGAAGCCGATTCTGCGGCGGGACACTCGGGACACCTTCCTCTGGGACCCTGGCCGCTGCACCCCGTGTGCACCTGTGCGCCCTGATCAGGCGGACAAGTGTCGCCCCGGGTCCCTCGTCTGTCGAGAACACCGTACGCCCCGGCCCGGGGACCGGGCCTCTCGGTTGTCGGGACCTCGGGCGACAATGGGCCCGTTCCCCTCCCGATCACGTGACGAAGACGCACCGGCCGCGCCCGGACGGAGGCCCGCAACTGAACCCGCCCCGGACCCCCTCGTGGTCCCTGGTCGTCCCGCTGAAGCCCTTGGCGCGGGCGAAAAGCAGGCTCGCCACCGCCGTTCCCGGTCCGCTCAGGCCCTCTCTCGCCCTGGCGTTCGCGCAGGACACCGTGGCCGCGGCGCTGGCCTGTGCGGCGGTACGGGATGTGGTGGTCGTCACGGACGACGCCACGGCCGGTGTCGCACTGGCCGAGTTGGGGGCGCGTATCGTCCCCGACGCCCCCGCGGCGGGCCTCAACGCGGCGCTGGCGTACGGGGCACAGTCGCTGCGGGCGGCCGGGGCCCGCACGGCGGTCGCCGCGCTGAACGCCGATCTGCCCGCGCTGCGCCCCGCCGAATTGCAGCGGGTGCTCGACCGTGCGACAGAATTTCCGCGTGCATTTCTGACCGATGCGGCCGGAATCGGAACTACATTCCTTTCCGCTGCGCCAGATGTGGAATTGAGGCCCTCGTTCGGGGGACCTTCACGTTTGCGGCACATCCTTTCCGGTGCGGAGGAGCTGCAGCTGGAATTGGTGGATTCTGTGCGGCAGGACGTGGATACCGGGGACGATCTGCGCACCGCGTTCGTCCTGGGGACCGGCGCGCACACGGCGGCCCTGCGCGCCGCCCTGCCCGCCGGCTTCGCCGGATCCGTGCACCAGCCCCAGCTGTAGCCCCGGCGCGGACCTCTCCGCCGCTCCCCTGCCGATACGCTGCCGCCATGCAGGCGACCGCGTACACGTACGACTCCGAGACCCGCAGCGGCAGTGTGCTGCTCGACGACGGCACCCCGGTGCCCTTCGACGCGGCGGCCTTCGACGCGGGCGGGCTGCGGCTGCTGCGCGCGGGACAGCGCGTACGGATCGAGACGGCCGACGGGGGCGCGGCCACGGGCGCGGACGCCCGGATCACCCTGGTGACGCTCCAGACGTTCTGAGAGGGGCTTCTGGGGCCTCTGAGGCCCCTGTGACGCCCTGTCTCCGCCCCCACCCTCACGAAGCACCACCACGAAGCACCTCCGGAACGCACCGCGGGCCGGGCTCCCCGGAGGGAGCCCGGCCCGGCGTGTGAGTACCGCGCTGCCTTGAACTACTTCTTCTTGGCGGTGGTCTTCTTCGCGGTGGTCTTGCGCGCCGTGGTCTTCTTGGCGGGCGCCTTCTTGGCGGTGGCCTTCTTCGCCGGAGCGGTCTTCTTGGCCACGGCCTTCTTGGTCGTGGTCGCGGTCTTCTTGGCCGGAGCGGCCTTCTTCGCCGTGGCGGTCGCCTTCTTGGCGGTCGCGGTGGCCTTCTTGGCCGTGGCCTTCTTCGCCGTCGCCGTGGTCTTCTTGGCGGCCGTCGCGGTCGTCTTCTTCGCGGCGGTGGCCTTCTTGGTGGCGGTCGCCTTCTTGGCGGTGGCCTTCTTGGCCGCGGCCTTGGCGGTCGTACGGGTGGAAGAACCGCCCGACAGGCTGCCCTTGGGCGCCTTCTTCACGGCGACGTCGTTCTTCGGGAGCTTCTTCGAGCCGGCCACCAGGTCCTTGAAGCCCTGACCCGCGCGGAAGCGCGGCACCGAGGTCTTCTTGACCCGAACACGCTCACCCGTCTGCGGGTTGCGGGCGTAGCGGGCCGGACGGTCGACCTTCTCGAACGAGCCGAAACCGGTGACCGAGACGCGGTCGCCTGCGACGACGGCGCGGACGATCGCGTCCAGGACGGCGTCCACGGCGTCAGCGGCCTGCTGACGGCCGCCGACCTTGTCGGCAATCGCTTCTACGAGCTGGGCCTTGTTCACGTCTTCCCCTTCGGAGACATTGCCGGAACGAAATGTCCAGGCTTATTCGCACGTTAGGCAGATATATACCGCAAATCAAACACGAAACGGGCTAATCACCCTAGTGCCGCAACGAAGTAGGCCTTGCGGGAGTCCTTGTGGAGTTCCATAGACCTAGTTGCCTTCGGGGAATCGGCCCTCGTCGAGGTCCTTCATCAACCTGTCGAGGCGCCTAGCTGCAGTCGCGAGATCGTGTTTCGCCGCGGCCGATATGACCAGCAGCTTCCGGGACAGCGCCATCCGTACGCCCTCCGGGACTTGCAGTGCACGCAGCCGTGTGTGTGCTTCTTTCAGTTGGTCCGCGACCGCCTCGTAGAGCTCGAGTTGGCTGTCACGTTCCATGCACCGATTGTGCCATCTGGGGCGAGTTGTCGCCTCCGCCGGGGGCAACTAACGGAATTCCAGGCTCCATCAGCCCCTCAAGTCACTTCCGCCCCAGTGCCCAACTTCCTTACTCACATGCGTAGTTGAGTCCCGGAACACAGTTCGGCGCCCCCTGCCACGAATGGCGGGGGGCACCGAAAGTGAGGCATGAATCTCAGGCCGAACGGGCTACCGGGGAGCCGTGAAAGGGGCCGCGGCGGGGGCCGCCGGCGCGGTCAGGCGCGGATCGTACTCGGCTTGTGGGCCGGGCGGCTTGATTCGTACGCCGTGATCGCGTCCTCGTTCTGCAGCGTGATGCCGATGTCGTCCAGGCCGTTCAGCAGCCGCCAGCGGGCGTTCTCGTCCAACTCGAAGTCGGCGGTGATGCCCTGGGCGCGGACCTGCCGGGCCTGGAGATCAACGGTGATTTCGGCGTTCGGGTCGCTCTCCACGAGCGCCCACAGCCGCTCCACGGTCTCCTGCGGCAGAACCACCGTGAGCAGGCCGTTCTTGAGCGAATTGCCCCGGAAGATGTCCGCGAAGCGGGAGGACACAACTGTCTTGAAACCGTAGTTCTGCAGGGCCCAGACGGCGTGCTCGCGGGAGGATCCGGTGCCGAAGTCGGGTCCGGCGACCAGGACGGAGGCCCCCTTCCGCTCGGGCTGGTTGAGCACGAACCGAGGGTCCTTGCGCCAGGCCTCGAAGAGCCCGTCCTCAAAACCGTCCCTGGTCACCTTCTTGAGCCAGTGCGCGGGGATGATCTGGTCGGTGTCCACGTTGGAGCGGCGCAGGGGCACTGCCCGGCCGGTGTGCGCGGTGAAAGCTTCCATGGTTCTCAGGCCTCCACGAGAGCGGTTGCGGCTGCGTCGGACAGGTCGGCGGGCGAGGCCAGATGGCCCAGGACCGCGGTCGCGGCGGCCACCTGCGGCGATACGAGGTGAGTACGGCCGCCCTTGCCCTGCCTGCCTTCGAAGTTGCGGTTGGAGGTGGAGGCGGAACGCTCACCGGGGGCCAGCCGGTCCGGGTTCATGCCCAGGCACATCGAGCAGCCCGCGTGCCGCCATTCGGCGCCCGCGGCGGTGAACACCTTGTCCAGGCCCTCGTCCATGGCCTGCAGCGCCACCCGTACGGAACCGGGGACCACCAGCATCCGGACCCCTTCGGCCACCGAACGGCCCTCCACCACGGCGGCGGCGGCCCGCAGGTCCTCGATACGGCCGTTGGTGCAGGAACCCACGAAGACGGTGTCGACCAAGATGTCGCGCAGCGCCTGCCCGGCGGTCAACCCCATGTATTCCAGGGCCTTTTCGGCGGCGTGGCGCTCCGAAGCGTCTTCGTACGAAGCGGGATCGGGGACGTTCGCCGAGAGCGGCGCGCCCTGGCCCGGATTGGTGCCCCAGGTGACGAACGGGGCCAGCGAGGTGGCGTCGATGAGGACCTCCGCGTCGAACACCGCGTCGTCGTCCGACTTCAGCGTCTTCCAGTACGCCACGGCGGCGTCCCAGTCGGCGCCCTGCGGCGCGTGGTCGCGACCCTTGAGGTAGTCGAAAGTGGTGGCGTCGGGGGCGATCATGCCCGCTCGGGCGCCGGCCTCGATCGACATGTTGCAGATGGTCATCCGCGCTTCCATCGACAGCTTCTCGATGGCGGACCCGCGGTATTCGAGGACGTGTCCCTGGCCGCCGCCGGTGCCGATCTTCGCGATGATCGCCAGGATCAGGTCCTTGGCGGTGACGGTGTCGGGCAGTTCGCCCTCGACCGTGATGGCCATGGTCCTGGGGCGGGCCATCGGCAGGGTCTGCGTCGCCAGTACGTGCTCCACCTGGGACGTACCGATGCCGAAGGCCAGCGCGCCGAAAGCGCCGTGCGTGGAGGTGTGCGAGTCGCCGCAGACGACCGTGGTGCCCGGCTGGGTCAGTCCCAGCTGCGGGCCCACCACGTGGACGACGCCCTGCTCGACGTCGCCCAGCGGGTGCAGCCGCACGCCGAAGTCGGCGCAGTTCCTGCGCAGCGTCTCCAGCTGGATCCGGGAGACCGGGTCCGCGATGGGCTTGTCGATGTCGAGGGTCGGGGTGTTGTGGTCCTCGGTGGCGATGGTGAGGTCGAGGCGCCGTACCCGGCGGCCGTTCTTCCGCAGCCCGTCGAAGGCCTGCGGGCTGGTGACCTCGTGCAGCAGGTGAAGATCGATGAAGAGCAGGTCGGGCTCCCCTTCGGCGCGCCGGACGACATGGTCGTCCCAGACCTTCTCCGCGAGTGTCCTACCCATCGCTTTCCCTCCGGCCGGCGGCTTTGCCGGCTCAACTAGAGATGCGGTTCACCGCGCCCGGCCCCCGGTACGGGGCGGTGACCGCGGGCCGTTGTGCGGCCGCCGGTACAGCGTGACAAGTTCGTTGGAAAATTGAACTTGCGTTTCACAGAGTGAGACGCGAGTATCGACGCATGGACAACTCTAGCGGCGTCGGCGTTCTCGACAAGGCGGCGCTCGTGCTGAGCGCCCTGGAGTCCGGTCCGGCCACCCTCGCGGGGTTGGTCGCGGCCACCGGGCTCGCACGACCCACGGCCCACCGGCTGGCCGTGGCACTGGAACACCACCGGCTGGTGGCGAGGGACATGCAGGGCCGTTTCATTCTCGGCCCCCGTCTCTCCGAACTCTCCGCGGCAGCGGGCGAGGACCGCCTCCTGGCCACGGCGGGACCGGTTCTCACCCATCTCCGCGACGTGACCGGCGAGAGCGCCCAGCTCTACCGCCGCCAGGGCGACATGCGCATCTGCGTCGCCGCCGCGGAGCGCCTGTCCGGACTGCGGGACACGGTCCCGGTCGGCTCCACCCTCACCATGAAGGCCGGTTCCTCCGCCCAGATCCTGATGGCCTGGGAGGAGCCGGAGCGCCTGCACCGGGGCCTGCAGGGCGCCCGCTTCACGGCCACCGCCCTTTCCGGCGTACGCCGCCGGGGCTGGGCCCAGTCGATCGGCGAGCGCGAGCCGGGCGTGGCCTCGGTCTCGGCGCCGGTGCGCGGCCCCTCGAACCGTGTGGTCGCCGCCGTCTCGGTCTCCGGACCGGTCGAGCGCCTGACCCGCCACCCGGGCCGGATGCACGCCCAGGCGGTCATCGACGCGGCGGCCCGCCTCTCGGAGTCCCTGCGCCGCTCGGGCGGCAGCTGACACCCCGTCAACCCTCTTCTCCCGTACGACACTTCACCCCGGAGCCCTGAACTCCCCGCCACAGCAGCGGAGTTCAGGGCTCCTGCCGTACAACTGGCGTACCGCACACGGCTGTACGGACACACGAAAAAGCCCTCCGCATCGATGATGCGGAGGGCTTCTCTCCATGTACCCCCGACCGGATTCGAACCGGCGCTACCGCCTTGAGAGGGCGGCGTGCTAGGCCGCTACACAACGGGGGCCTGTCTGCTGCTGTACTGCTGAACTTGCGCTGGGCTACCAGGACTCGAACCTAGAATGACGGTACCAGAAACCGTAGTGTTGCCAATTACACCATAGCCCATGGTGGTTCAACCATTTTGAATTGATGGTGACCAGTACCCCCGACCGGATTCGAACCGGCGCTACCGCCTTGAGAGGGCGGCGTGCTAGGCCGCTACACAACGGGGGCCCTAGCGATCCTTGCATCGAAACATCCAGGAGCGACCTGAAGGTGTCGGAAAGAAAGGATCTGTACCCCCGACCGGATTCGAACCGGCGCTACCGCCTTGAGAGGGCGGCGTGCTAGGCCGCTACACAACGGGGGCCCTAGCAGAGCTGCATGTCCTTCACTTGCGTGACTTCAACAGCTCTTGCGAGCTGGGCTACCAGGACTCGAACCTAGAATGACGGTACCAGAAACCGTAGTGTTGCCAATTACACCATAGCCCACCAAAACGCAACCCCCTGATCGGGGGTCTTTGTTCGGCTTGCGCTTCCCGGCCGGACCTTTCGGCCCTCTCGGGCGGCGCAGAAAGAACATTACCCGAAGGTGTCCGGGGCTCCAAAACGGGTATTGCCGCGCAGCAGCTCAGGCACCTGATCGAGTCCGGACACGGAGACCAGATCCGGCCGACCGCCCTCCCCCGAGCGGTCCAGCCAGATCCCCGTCAGCCCGGCGGCCACGGCCCCCTGCGCGTCGATGTCCGGGTGATCACCTATGTACGCGACCTGGTGCGGCGGCAGCGCGAGGGCGTCACAGGCTGCGTGGAAGGCCGCGGCGTCCGGCTTGGAGACCCCGAGCTCGGCGGCGCACAGCACGGCCTCGAAGCGGTCGCGCACGCCGAGGACGCGCAGCTTGCGGTCCTGGTTGCGGATGCTGGAGTTCGAGAGGACCGCGTGCCGATAGCCCTCGGAGAGGGCGTCCAGGACGGGCACGGCGTCGGGGAAGAGCGCCCAGGCGGCCTCGTAGTGCGAGACATGGCGGGCGAACCAGTCGTCGGCCTCCGAGTCCGGCACGTCCGTACCGAGGAAATCGCGGATCCGGTCGCGGCGCTGCTCGTCGAAGGTGGACTCACCGGCGGCGAAGCGGCCCCAGTGCAGCCGGGTGAGCTCCTGCCAGCGGCCCAGCGCCTGCTCCACGGTGTCGTACCCGCCGGGCAGGCCCTCGGCCGCGAAGTGCCGCGTCATGCCGATGCGGTCGGAGGAGGAGTAATCGAAGATCGTGTCATCGATGTCCCAGAGGACGGCGCGGATCGGCATGGAGCGAGCCTAGCCGCGGGGCGGGGAACGGACGCGGGGCGGGGAACGGGCGAGGGGCGGGGAACGGGCGAGGGGCGGGGAACGGGCGAGGGGCGGCAGCCGGATCGGCTGCCGCCCCTCGTCGGTCACGTACGGGAAATGCTTATGCGGTGAGCTTTGCCAGGGCTGCGTCGATGCGGGTCAGGGTCTTGTCCTTGCCCAGGATTTCGAGGGACTCGAAGAGGGGCAGGCCGACCGTGCGGCCGGTGACGGCGACGCGGACCGGGGCCTGGGCCTTGCCGAGCTTGAGGCCGTGCTCCTCGCCGGCGGCCAGGACCGCGTTCTTGAGGGACTCAGGGTCCGACCAGTCGGCCGCTTCGAGCTTGGCGCGGGCCGTGGTGAGGAGGGCCGCCGGGTCGCCCTTGCCCATGGCCTTGGTCCAGGACGCCTCGTCCTCGACCGGGGTCTTGAGGAAGAGGAAGTCGACATTGGCGGTGATGTCCGAGAGGACCGTGACGCGGGTCTGGGCGTGGGGGGCGATGGCCTCCCAGGCGGCGCGGTCGAAGTCCTCGGGGGCCCAGTTTGCGTGCGGGGCCGTCAGCCAGGGCTCGCAGGCCTCGGCGAAGGCCTTCGGGTCGAGCAGACGGATGTGGTCGGCGTTGATCGATTCGGCCTTCTTGAGGTCGAAGCGGGCCGGGTTGGCGTTGACGTCGGCGACGTCGAACTTCTCGATCAGCTCGGGGATCGTGAAGATGTCCTGGTCGGCGGAGAAGGACCAGCCGAGCAGGGACAGGTAGTTGAGGAGGCCCTCGGGGAGGAAGCCGCGCTCGCGGTAGATGTTGAGGCTCGCCTGTGGGTCGCGCTTGGAGAGCTTCTTGTTGCCCTCGCCCATCACGTACGGCAGGTGGCCGAAGGCGGGGATCGCCTTGGCGAAGCCGAGGGAGATCAGCGCCCGGTAGAGGGCGATCTGGCGCGGAGTGGAGGAGAGCAGGTCCTCGCCGCGCAGGACGTGGGTGATCTCCATCAGGGCGTCGTCGACCGGGTTGACCAGGGTGTACAGCGGCGCGCCGTTGGCGCGGACGATGCCGTAGTCCGGGACGTTCTCGGGCAGGACGGTGATCTCGCCGCGGACCAGGTCCGTGAAGGTGATCGCCTCGTCGGGCATCCGGAAGCGGACGATCGCGGGACGGCCCTCGGCCTCGTACGCCTGCTTCTGGTCGGCGGTGAGGTCGCGGCAGTGGCCGTCGTAGCCGGAGGGCTTGCCGGCGGCGCGGGCGGCGTCGCGGCGGGCGTCCAGCTCCTCGGTGGAGCAGTAGCAGTGGTACGCGTGGCCGGCGGCGAGGAGCTTCTCGGCGACGTCCTTGTAGAGGTCCATGCGCTGGGACTGGCGGTACGGCGCGTGCGGGCCGACGGCCTCGACGGAGGAGCCGTCGTACGCAGCCGGGCCCTCGTCCCAGTCGAGGCCGAGCCAGCGCATGGAGTCGAGGAGCTGGTCGTACGACTCCTCCGAGTCCCTCGCGGCGTCGGTGTCCTCGATGCGGAAGACCATGGTGCCGCCGGTGTGCCGGGCGTAGGCCCAGTTGAAAAGGGCGGTACGGACGAGGCCCACGTGCGGGTTGCCCGTCGGGGAGGGGCAGAACCGCACGCGGACGGGGACGGAGGGGGTGTTAGCCACGCTTGATCACCTTGTTGGTGAGAGTGCCGATGCCTTCGATGGTGACGGCGACCTCGTCGCCGACGTTCAGGGGTCCGACACCCGCGGGGGTGCCGGTGAGGATGACGTCTCCGGGGAGGAGGGTCATCGCTTCGGAGATGTGGGAGACCAGGTCCTCGACCGAGCGGAGCATGTCGCTGGTGCGGCCGAGCTGGCGCTGCTCCCCGTTGACCGTGCACTGGATGGTGAGGTCGGAGGGGTCGAGGTCGGTCTCGACCCAGGGGCCCAGCGGGCAGGCGGTGTCGAAGCCCTTGGCGCGGGCCCACTGCTTCTCGCGCAGCTGCACGTCGCGGGCGGTGACGTCGTTGGCGCAGGTGTAGCCGAGGATGACGTCCTTCACGCGCTCGCGGGGGACCTCGCGGCACATGCGGCCGATGACCACGGCCAGTTCGGCCTCGTGGTGCAGCTCGGAGGAGAAGGAGGGGTAGGCGATCGAGTCGCCGGGGCCGATGACGGAGGTGGACGGCTTGAAGAACGCGACGGGTACGTCGGGGACCTCGTTGCCGAGCTCCGCCGCGTGCTCCGCGTAGTTGCGGCCGATGGCCACGACCTTGCTGGGGAGTACGGGCGGCAGGAGCCTCACCTTGTCGAGCGGGACCTTGACGCCGGAGAGCTCGAAGTCGGCGTACGGAATGCCCTTGATGATGTCGAGGACGAGGCCGTCAGGGCCCTCGCCCTCGACCGCGCCGAAGGCGACATTGCCGTCGATGGAGAATCTGGCGATGCGCACGGGATGCCTGCGCCCCTTAACTGAGCTGGCTGAAGTCTGACGCTCCAGGCTAACGCGGGTGGGGGTGCGGGCTTCGCCCCGTTTGTGACGAGGGGGGCGCCGGGGCCGGTCAGGCGGAGACGGGCTCGGGGTGCTGCTGGGTCTCCGGGGCGACCATCAGGATGGTGCGGCGGGAGTTCGCGGTGACGGTGGGGAGCTCCTGGGCGTACTCCGGGAGGGCCGCCGCGCTCGGGGTCGCGGAGGAGTCCAGGTGGGCGAGCGTGGTGCGCTCCGGGTTGGCCAGGTTGCGGATCGCCGGGGCCGACTTCTTCGCCGTCTTCGTCGTCTTCATGTGAGTGGTCGCGCCTTGTCGTGGGGGCGCCGGGCGGCGCCGGTGGTCGGATTCGCAATCCCTGTAAAGCGCCAGGCTAAACATCCGCTTCCCGGCCAAAGCCGGGATTGTGCAGGGATCTTCGTGTGAGTTTCCTCACGAGTTGTTGGGCAAATGCCGCATTTCAGGCTGTTGATCTTGCGGGCAGAAACGGACATTACATATGTGAAGCTTCCATTCCGCTCCTGATCGTCTCGACTGGGGCACCCCCCACCCGTAAGCGACTCGTGGGTAATTGTCCATTTCGTAGGGGAAAGGAGTCTACGACTGGTGACCCATCCAGTACAAAGCGTCACTCCTGGTACGCCGGACCCCTCGGGCCTTGTTGGAGATCCTGCACTGTGCTGGAATTCCCCGGACCGCGGTCACACGACCACCCAATGGGGATGATCCGGTACCCCACGACTCGACACCGTTGTGCCGCTTTGCGGCAGGACGCCTGGTCCAGAGGTTGCGACGCTAGTGCAGGGACGTTTCAAGAGGGATGGCAGCGCTGCGGCGGAGCAGGAGCCGCGCGGCGGGACCGACCGCGGCTCATCGCCCCAGCCCCAGCACGCCCAGACGCCGCAGAACCCCCAGAGCAGGGGCGCTGCGAAGTCCGGCGGCGGAGCTGCCAGGCCCGGCCCCTCCGGCGGCGCGGGCGGCAGCGGCGCGGGCGGCAGCGGCGCGGGCGGCAGCGGTGCGTTCGGTGGCGGCGGCGCCTTCGGCGGTGGCGGCGGCGGTCAGGAGGGCCCGACGGCCCCCGGCGCACCCAAGGAGAAGTCCAGGACTCCGAAGCCGATCAGCGCGGGCACCCGAATATCCCTGCGCAACTGGAGCATCAGCACCCGTCTGGTCTCGCTGCTGGCCCTTCCCGTGGTCGCGGCGACCGCGCTCGGTGGCCTTCGTATTCAGGAGTCCCTCGACGACATGCAGCAGCTGGAGCACATGCAGCTGCTGACCAAGATGACCCGTCAGGCCACCGACCTCGCCGCGGCTCTGCAGAACGAGCGCGACAAGACGGCCGGCCCGCTGCACACCGGCACCGAGCGCTCCTCCCCGTTGATCAAGGCCGAGACCGACAAGACCGACCTCATGCGGGAGGCCTTCTACACCGGCACGAGCGACGTCGACACCGGTGACGAGTCCGACCCTGCGCTGAAGAGCATCCGGGGCAGCATGATCGACATCTCGGTCAAGCTGTCGAGCCTGAAGCAGATCCGCGCCGAGGCCTTCAAGGACCAGGGCGGCACCGGCAACTCGCAGACCGTCAGCGAGTACAGCAACCTGATCACCGCGCTGCTGAGCCTCTCGCAGGACATGGCGCAGGCCACCTCCAGCCGCGAGATGATCCAGCGCACCCGCGCCCTGGCGGCGTTCTCGTCCGCCAAGGAGTACGCCTCGATCCAGCGCGCGATCATCGCCGGCGCGCTCCCCGCCACCCCGGACGCCAGCGGCAAGGAGGGGCAGGCCAAGCTCCAGGAGAGCGACCGCCTCTTCGGCAAGTCGGCCCTGGAGAACGAGCGCAGCCAGCTCACCGCCTTCACCCGCATCTACGGCGACGCCGAGGCGAAGAAGCTGCTCGAAGTACTGGAGAACAGCAGCCCGGACGCCCAGCGCGCCGAAATGTACGCGCGTGACGTGCTGACCAAGGAAAACGGCATCACCCGCGTCCAGAAGCGGTCCTACATGGACTGGGGCGACCAGGCGAGCAACGAGATCCAGGCCATGAAGCGGATCGAGGCCCAGCTGCTCAGCGAGATGGACCAGAAGGCGCGCGTCCTTCAGGCCGATTCCGAGCGCTCCACGATCATCTCCGGTGCGGTCATCCTCCTGGTGCTCGGCGTCTCGCTGGTCGGCGCCTTCGTGGTGGCCCGCTCCATGATCCGTTCGCTGCGCCGGCTGCAGGACACCGCGACCCGGGTCGCCCAGGAACGGCTGCCCGAGCTCGTCAAGGCGCTGTCCGAGTCGGACCCGCAGGACGTCGACACGTCCGTCGAGTCCGTCGGTGTGCACAGCAAGGACGAGATCGGCCGAGTGGCCTCCGCGTTCGACGACGTGCACCGCGAGGCCGTACGACTCGCCGCCGAGCAGGCGCTGCTGCGAGGCAACGTCAACGCGATGTTCACCAACCTCTCGCGCCGTTCGCAGGGCCTCATCCAGCGTCAGCTCTCGCTCATCTCCGAGCTGGAGTCCCGCGAGGCCGACCCGGACCAGCTGTCCTCGCTCTTCAAGCTCGACCACCTCGCGACCCGTATGCGCCGGAACGGCGAGAACCTCCTCGTCCTCGCCGGTGAGGAGCCGGGCCGCCGCTGGACGCGGCCCGTGCCGCTGGTCGACGTGCTCCGTGCCGCCGCGTCCGAGGTGGAGCAGTACGAGCGCATCGAACTCTCCTCGGTGCCCTCGACCGAGGTCGCAGGCCGCGTGGTCAACGACCTCGTGCACCTCCTCGCAGAGCTCCTGGAGAACGCGACGTCGTTCTCCTCGCCGCAGACGAAGGTCCGCGTCACCGGTCACGCGCTGCCCGACGGGCGGGTGCTCGTCGAGATCCACGACACCGGCATCGGCCTGTCTCCCGAGGACCTGTCCGCGATCAACGAGCGGCTCGCCGCTCCCCCGACCGTGGACGTCTCGGTGTCGCGCCGGATGGGTCTGTTCGTGGTCGGCCGGCTGTCCCTGCGACACGGCATCCGCATCCAGCTCCGCCCGTCCGACTCCGGTGGTACGACCGCGCTGGTCATGCTCCCGGTGGATGTCGCCCAGGGCGGCAAGAAGCTTCCCGGCAAGCCCGGTGGCCCCGGTGGCCAGGGCGGTGCGCCGCAGATGCCCGCAGGGCCCGGTGCCCGTCCGGGTCTGCCCGCGGGGCCCGGTTCCAGCGGTGGCCCCGGCAGCCGCCCCGGTCCGCCGCAGGGCGGTCCCGGGCTGCTCGGTTCGGAGCCTTCGCGGCGTCAGGTCTCGGCCGGTTCGGGTGCGCCGGCCCTGCCGGGCCGTACGCCCGGAGCGGGTCTCGCGAACCCGGCGCCCGCCGGCCCCCCGAAGCGCGGCGGTCTCGCCGGTGCCTTCGGCGGCGGTCGCGGCGGCCGTGAGGACGTACGCCAGAACGCGCCGGAGCCGGAGCGCGGCGCTCCCGCCCCGCTCCCCCGGGCCGGCGGTCCGCGTGCCGAGCTGCCCGGCGGCAGTCCGGCGGCCCCGCAGCGGCCCGTCCCGCAGAACTCGCCGCAGGACGGTCAGCCCGGTACGAGCTGGGGCGCCCGGCCCAACCCCGCCGACGCGCCGCGCGGTCACGAGGACACCGGGGACCGCCAGGGTCCCGGCTCCACCGCCGAGTTCGACCGTCCGGACTTCAACGGGCCGCCGCCCGGGACCAGTTCGACGACGGGCCAGTACGAGCGTCCTGACGTCCGGCAGGACCCGGCGGCCACGGGCCAGTTCCCGCAGCCCGGCCATGGTTTCCAGGACCCGGCCGCGACGGGGCAGTTCCCGCAGGCCGGCACCCGCGGCTTCCAGGACCCGGCCGCCACCGGCCAGTTCCCGCAGGCCGACCTCTCCTCCACGTCCGGGCAGTACGAGCGCCCCGACGTACGGGGACCGCAGGGCAACAGCGCCACCGGCCAGTACGAGCGTCCGGGTGCGCGTGGTCCGCAGAACCAGGGGCAGGGCCAGGGTCAGGGCCCCGGCTCGACCGGGCAGTTCCCGCAGGTCGGGGCGCGCGGTCCGCAGGACCCTGCCGCGACGGGACAGTTCCCGCAGCCGGGCGCTCACGGCTTCCAGGACCCCGCGGCCACCGGCCAGTTCCCGCAGGCCGACGTCCGCGGGTACCAGGACCCGGCCGCCACGGGCCAGTTCCCGCAGGCCGGCCGGAACGCCGGGGCCGGGCAGATCGAGCGCCCGGAGATTCGCGGACCGCAGGGCAACAGCGACACCGGGCAGCACCGGGTGGACCCGTACGACACCGGCACGCACCACACCGGCTCGTACGAGCGTCCCGGCTTCCAGCCCACTCCGGCGCCGCCCACCGGTGTGCCGCAGTCGCCGAACGCCCCGCGCCCGCGCGGTCCCGAGGGCGGTTCGGACGGCCGCGGCCGCGGTGACGCCGATTTCGGTGCGCCGCGCCCCGTGGCGAGCCTGCCCTCCCGGCCCTCGCCGCAGCAGTCCCCTCCGCAGGCTCCGCCGCAGCGTCAGGACCGGCCGCAGCACCAGCAGGCCGCGCCCCAGGCTCCGCAGGCCCGGCAGCCGCAGCAGTCGCCCGACTCGCTGCCGCCCGCCGGTCCCGGGGACGGCCGTACGCCGCTCTTCGACACGTTGGAGTCGAACTGGTTCCACGGCGAGCAGAGCGGTGCGCAGGCCCCGCAGGGTCAGCAGCCCGGCCGGCCGGGCCGGTCCGCTTCCGTGCCGCAGCAGCCCACCGCCTCCGCTCCCGAGCGTGAGCGCGAGGCTGCCGAGTCGAGCTGGCGCGCTTCGCCGAACGACGAACTCGCCTCGCAGGCCGAGCGGGTCCGCAAGCCCGCCGCCGGCGGTGTCACCACCTCAGGACTTCCGCGTCGTGTCCCGAAGGCCAACCTGGTCCCGGGCACCGCGCAGGAACAGAACCATCAGAGTGGTCCGCAGGTCTCCCGTGCGCCCGACGACGTGCGCGGCCGGCTGACCAATCTTCGCCGGGGCATTCAGCAGGGCCGCCAGGCCGGTACCAATGGCACCACTGGCAGCTTCCGCACCATTGACCCCACTCACCAGCAGGAGCGTTAGTTGAGTCCGATGAGCCAGGCAGCCCAGAATCTGAACTGGTTGATCACCAACTTCGTGGACAACACCCCTGGGGTGTCCCACACGGTGGTGGTATCCGCCGACGGACTCCTTCTGGCGATGTCCGAAGGTTTCCCCCGTGACCGTGCCGACCAGTTGGCGGCGGTGGCCTCCGGGCTGACCTCGCTGACGGCCGGTGCCTCCCGGATCTTCGAGGGAGGCCCGGTCGCCCAGACCGTGGTCGAGATGGAGAGAGGCTTCCTCTTCCTCATGTCGATCTCGGACGGATCGTCCCTGGCCGTGCTGGCGCACCCCGACGCCGACATCGGTCTGGTCGGGTACGAGATGGCACTGCTGGTCGACCGGGCGGGCACGGTCCTCACCCCGGACCTCCGTGCCGAGCTCCAGGGAAGCTTGCTCCACTAGGCAGCCTTACCGCCAGTACCCCCGCAGCACCCCTCAGGAAATACCTCAGAAGCTTCACACCGTCCGGCCGTAAGCCCGATCCCCCCACCGGCCCCGTCAGACGGCACGCCGACCACCTGCTGTCATGCCCGGAGGACCCATGACCCCGCCCCCCGCCTCTCACGATTCGTACGGCGGCGCGCATACCGACGCGCCGTACGACGCATACGAGGGCGACCAGCCGCTGGTACGTCCTTACGCGATGACCGGCGGCCGGACCAGGCCGCGCTACCAGCTCGCCATCGAGGCGCTGGTCAGCACCACGGCCGACCCGGCACACCTGTCCACGCTGCTCCCCGAGCACCAGCGGATCTGCCACCTGTGCCGCGAGGTCAAGTCGGTGGCCGAGGTCTCGGCGCTGCTGGCGATGCCGCTCGGCGTCGCACGCATCCTGGTCGCCGACCTGGCCGAGGCCGGCATGGTGGCCATCCACCAGCCGGGCGAGGGAGCGGACGCCGACGGAACGCCGGCCGTCACGCTGCTGGAAAGGGTGCTCAGTGGACTTCGGAAGCTCTGACGGCGCGACGGGCGCGGCCCGTTCCACCACCTCCGCGAAGATCGTGGTGGCGGGCGGCTTCGGCGTCGGCAAGACCACGTTCGTGGGCGCGGTCTCCGAGATCAACCCGCTGCGCACGGAGGCCGTGATGACCTCCGCTTCGGCGGGGATCGACGACCTCACCCACACCGGGGGCAAGACCACCACCACGGTGGCCATGGACTTCGGCCGCATCACGCTGGACCAGGACCTGATCCTGTACCTCTTCGGTACGCCGGGCCAGGACCGCTTCTGGTTCATGTGGGACGACCTGGTGCGCGGTGCGATCGGCGCCGTCGTGCTGGTCGACACCCGCCGCCTCGCGGACTGCTTCCCCGCGGTCGACTACTTCGAGAACAGCGGCCTGCCCTTCGTCATCGCGCTCAACGGCTTCGACGGCCACCAGCCGTACACGCCGGAGGAGGTGCGCGAGGCGCTGCAGATCGGGCCCGACACCCCGATCATCACGACCGACGCGCGGCACCGGGCGGATGCGAAGAGCGGCCTGATCACGCTGGTCGAGCACGCGCTGATGGCCCGGTTGAAGTAGACCGGTTGAAGCGGACCGGCCAAACCGGGACACAAGTGGAGTCCGGTATACGGCAGTTGTCGTAGCCGAACCGGGGCGGGTTGTGGCGTACGACACTCTCCGCCCCTGCTCCGCCGTGGAATTCATAACGTTTCGACAGAGAATTGCTGGAGCAAGGCAACCCGGCGCGTTCATTTGGTGTCACTGTGCTCACACGAGCCCCGTCTTTTGACGGGGCTCGTTCTTTATGCCCGTTTTATCTGAGGGATGGGCCACTAGGAGGGCTGCCTTCCGGCTGTTTGGTTCAGAACCGTCGGGCGTGCTGGAATTCGGCGAAACTCCTGAGTAAGTACGAGTAGTACGAGCAGTCGGTACGGCCCTGAACGAAAAACGGCACAGCGTAGGTGCCGACGCCGAGAGGTTGTTGGTCGAGTGAGGCGAAGCAAGAAGAGCTCCGCAGAGCAGCAGACGCGGGGCAACTTCACCCCGCCGTCGCATGCTGCGGCGCCGGGTGCCGCCGAGGTGTCCGCGGATGCCCCGCAGGGCGGCAGCTCCAGCCGGATGTCGCCCCGCAACTGGCGAGTGGCCACCAGGCTGAACGCCATCCTCCTCATACCCGCCCTGGTCGCCCTCGTCATGGGCGGCTTCCAGGTGAGCGGTTCCATCAACGACTGGCGGCAGGCGCAGGACGCGGAGAAGACCGCGCTGATCGTGCGCGCCGCCGCCGAGTACGGCCACGCTCTGCTCAACGAGCGTGACCTGACCGCCGCACCGCTGCTCGCGGGTGGCAGCCGGGACGGCGAGGACGTCGCCGCGGTGCAGGCCGTCACCGACTCCGCGAAGCAGAAGTTCGACACGGCCGTCACGGGCATGCCGGAGAGCCAGGGCCTGCGCAACCGCCTCCACCGCATCCGGGAGGCCGAGCCGAAGCTCCCGAAGCTGCGCGAGACCGCGTACACCGCGGGCGTCGAGAACACGAACCCGGTCGCCACCGAAGAGGGTTACCGCGACGTCCAGCACTTCCTGATGGAGGTGTCGAACGAGCTGAGCCTCGGCTCCGGCAACATCACCTCCTACGGCCGGACCGTGTACGCCGTCGAGCTGGCGAAGGCCGCGGAGTCGCTGCAGCGGTCCATCGGCACGCACCTGCTGATCCGTCCGGGCGGCAACGGCAACGGCACGATCTACGACGGTCAGGTCAAGGCGTTCTGCTCGTACAACTACCTGGAGACGATCGCCCTCGGCGAGTACGCCTCGGGCGGCACCCAGCACGACGTCGACCGGCTCCGCGAGGTCATGAAGGGCAAGGCCGACGCGGGCGCCAAGAAGCTCGCCGAGGCGAAGGCCGCCGCACAGGCCGCCGGCAAGCCCTTCCCGACGCCGCCCAGCAAGAACGGCTCGGTCTACGACGGCATGGCCGCCGAGATCTGCAAGGGCCAGTCGAAGCGGGCCCTCGCCGCCAAGGGGATCGTTCCCCAGACCTGGATGGCCGCCGCCACGGCCAAGTTCGAGGGCTACTCGCAGATCGAGAACGAGCTCGTCGACAAGGCCGTCAAGGACGCCGCGGTCATCTCCGAGGAGTCCCGCAACGCCGCGATCATCAACGGTGCGGTCGTCGTGGTCGCCCTGCTCGCCGCCTTCATCCTGGCCGGTGCGGTCGCCCGTCAGATGAGCCGCTCGATGAAGCGCCTGCGCACCGCCGCGTTCTCCATCGCCGAGCAGCGCCTGCCGATGCTCGTCGACCAGCTCTCCCGTACGGAACCCGGCCGGGTCGACACCCGGGTGCAGCCCATCCCGATCACCTCGCACGACGAGATAGGCGAAGTGGCCCGCGCCTTCGACCAGGTGCACCGCGAGGCCGTCCGGCTCGCCGCCGAGCAGGCCATGCTCCGTGGCAACGTCAACGCGATCTTCACCAACCTCTCGCGCCGCAACCAGTCGCTGATCGAGGGCCAGCTGACCCTCATCACCGACCTGGAGAACAACGAGGCCGACCCCGACCAGCTGGAGAACCTGTTCAGGCTCGACCACCTGGCGACCCGTATGCGCCGCAACGGCGAGAACCTCCTGGTCCTCGCCGGCGAGGAGCCGGGCCGCCGCTGGAACCAGCCGGTTCCGCTGGTCGACGTCCTGCGCGCCGCCTCGTCCGAGGTCGAGTCGTACGAGCGCATCGAGCTGACCGGCGTACCCGAGTCGGAGATCCACGGCCAGGCCGTGACCGACCTCGTGCACCTGCTCGCCGAGCTCCTGGAGAACGCCACCACGTTCTCGTCCCCGCAGACCAAGGTCCGCGTCAACGCGACCCGTCTCCCGGACGGCCGCGTCATGGTCGAGATCCACGACAAGGGCATCGGGCTCACCCCCGAGGACTTCGCCGACATCAACCACAAGCTGGCCAACCCGCCGACGGTGGACGCCGCCGTCTCGCAGCGCATGGGCCTGTTCGTGGTCGGCCGCCTCGCCGACCGGCACGGCATCCGCGTCCAGCTCCGCCCCTCGGGCGAGCAGGCCGGTACGACCTCGCTGGTCATGCTCCCGGACGCGATCACCCACGGTGGCGGCGGCGAGAACCAGCCGCAGGGCGACTTCACGGTCTCCTCGATCATGCCGGACCAGCAGAACGCCCCCCAGCCGCCCGCCTTCGAGAGCGCCCCGCTGCGGACCGCGGCCGAACTCGGCTTCGACGACTCCCAGTACGAGGCACCGCTCGATCCGGTGAACCGCTCGCTGCAGCGCGAGGAGCGCAGGGCCGCCCTGGAGGGCAGGTCCGGGCAGGACGAGGAGCGCCCGCTGTTCCGCGACGAGGTGCCGCAGCAGCAGGGCGGCTACGAGGAGCAGCGGTACGAGGAGCCCTACCAGGAGTCCGCGTATCAGGACCCCTCGTACCAGGACCCCTCGCAGCAGGCTTCCTCCTACCAGACGCGTGACCAGCAGCCGGGCTACGACCAGAACGGCTACCCGGCCGCGTCCCCTGCCTCCTCCGGCGGCTTCGACGGCTTCGGCCCCCGGGACTCCTTCGGCTCGACCGAGCGGTACGCCCCGCAGCCGCATTCCGGGCAGTCGCAGTCCGGGCAGTCCCATGACGGGCAGTCCCATGCCGGGCAGTCGCAGGGCTATGCGGAACCCGAGTACCAGGGTTACGAGGAGCAGTCCCAGCAGCCTCAGCAGGCCAACTGGCAGGACCAGAACGGTTTCCAGGCCGCGTACGACACCTCGTACCCGGCACAAACGGAATCTGTTCAGTCTTCCCCGGAGGCTCCCGAAGCGCCGCAGGACCCCGTAGGCTTCGACCGTTCGGAACCCACTCCTCCGCCGCCGCGCGCCGGTCACTCCATGACCAACGCGGGCCTTCCGCGCCGCGGCAGTCAGTCCGGTCCTGAGAGCATGCTCAGCCGGCACAGCAAGTCCGCCGGCGGCTCGGAGCGACAGGAGCAGGCGCCCCAGGCGCCGCAGCCTTCCCAGGCACCGCAGCCCCCGCAGGCCCAGCTCCCGCAGCGGCCCGCCGCTCCGCAGGACGGCGCGCAGGGCGCGGCCGCTGACGGCGAGGCGAAGGACAGCGGCTGGCGCACGTCGAACGACGAGCGCTGGCAGCGGGCCGAGAAGCTCAAGGACCCGAAGGCGGGCGGGGTCACCCCCTCCGGCCTCCCCAAGCGGGTGCCCAAGGCCAACCTGGTCGAGGGCGCCGCGGAGCAGACCCCGCAGGGCGGCCCCCAGGTCTCCCGCGCCCCCGAGGACGTGCGGGGCAGGTTGAGCAACCTGCGCCGCGGCGTCCAGCAGGGACGCAGTGCGGGAACAGACCAGAACCAAGCGGCCACTTACGATCAGCACAGTGGACCGGGTAGTACCTACAACCAGGAGCGTTAGTGTGAGCCCGATGAGCCAGGCGGCGCAGAATCTGAACTGGTTGATCACCAACTTCGTGGACAACACCCCTGGTGTTTCCCACACGGTGGTGGTCTCCGCCGACGGACTCCTGCTGGCGATGTCCGAAGGATTCCCGCGTGACCGTGCCGATCAACTGGCGGCCGTGGCCTCCGGGTTGACGTCACTGACGGCCGGCGCCTCTCGGATCTTCGAGGGCGGCGCCGTCAACCAGACAGTGGTGGAGATGGAGCGTGGATTCCTTTTCATCATGTCCATCTCCGACGGATCCTCGCTAGCCGTGCTTGCGCACCCCGACGCCGACATCGGCCTCGTAGGCTACGAGATGGCACTGCTTGTGGACCGGGCCGGCACAGTGCTGACCCCGGACCTGCGGGCCGAGCTTCAGGGAAGTCTGCTCAACTGAGGATTGGCCGAGGATTCACCAAAGGTCTGCCTGTAGTCGAACAGGCGGACACAACTGTTCTCAACTAGCAGACACCCCGTGCGTAGGGGCGTCCCCGGGCTTTAGGGTTCGGGGACGTGGCTCCACAGTGCATGGTGCCCGCAGTGCAGTCGGAGGAGGAGAACGTGGCAACGCCCCCCAACGGTTCGTCGGCCGACTGGCCTTATGGCCGTGGCCCGGGACAGGGTCAGGGTGGTTCCGGCGATCCTTCGCAGAACCGCTTCAACTTCCCCTCCACGCCAAGCCGTTCACCGTACGAGAGCCGTCCCTACCAGCAGCAGCCCCCGCAGCCGCCGCACCGTGGGCAGCCGCCCGGTATCCAGCCGGTGCAGCCGCGTCCGGGGGCCGGCCGCGGTTCAAGCTCCCCCTCGTCGTCCTCCCCGGGCGGCACCCACAACCCCTTGGTACGTCCGTACGCCATGACGGGCGGCCGTACCAGGCCCCGCTACCAGCTCGCCATCGAGGCGCTGGTCAGCACCACGGCGGAACCCGCCAGGCTGCAAGGGCAGTTGCCCGAGCACCAGCGGATCTGCCACCTGTGCCGTGAGATCAAGTCGGTCGCAGAGATCTCCGCACTCCTTTCCATCCCCCTCGGCGTAGCCCGGATCCTCGTCGCCGACCTGGCAGAGGCCGGACTCGTCGCGATTCACCAGCCCGGCGGCGACGAAGCCGCGGGTGGTCAGCCAGATGTGACACTGCTCGAAAGGGTGCTCAGTGGACTTCGCAAGCTCTAGCAGCGGAGCAGCCCGCTCCACAACCTCCGCGAAGATCGTGGTGGCGGGCGGCTTCGGCGTCGGCAAGACGACGTTCGTCGGAGCCGTGTCGGAGATCAACCCGCTGCGCACCGAGGCCGTCATGACGTCCGCGTCGGCGGGCATCGACGACCTCACCCACACCGGGGACAAGACCACCACCACGGTGGCCATGGACTTCGGCCGCATCACGCTGGACCAGGACCTGATCCTGTACCTCTTCGGTACGCCGGGCCAGGACCGCTTCTGGTTCATGTGGGACGACCTTGTACGGGGTGCGATCGGCGCCATCGTCCTCGTCGACACCCGCCGTCTCGCGGACTGCTTCCCCGCGGTCGACTACTTCGAGAACAGCGGCCTGCCCTTCGTCATCGCGCTCAACGGTTTCGAAGGCCACCAGCCGTACAACCCGGAGGAGGTCCGCGAGGCCCTCCAGATCGGGCCGGACACTCCGATCATCACGACGGATGCGCGGCACCGGGCGGATGCGAAGAGTGCGTTGATCACGCTGGTGGAGCATGCACTGATGGCCCGACTCCGCTAGGCGCGGGGGGCGTGTGCGGTCGTGAGGGGGCGTGCTCCGCGTGGGGCCCGCCCCCTTCCCCCCCCAGGGGACCAGCGGGGTAAGGGGCAGTCTTTTAGGGGCGCGGGGAACTGCGCGATCAGCCACGACGCACCCGCACAATGCCCACCGGCCCCGCGCCCAGCCACGCCGCACCCGCACGATGTCCCGGACATGCCGAAGGCCCGGTCCCCCGCACATGCAGGGGGCCGGGCCTTCGGTGCAAGAGCGCGGACGAGCCGCCGAGCCCCTCAGCCCTGCCAGCTGTGCGGCGCCCGGAATCCCGGCGTCCGCTCCAGCCGACGCCACCCGGCCGCCGTGCGGCCATGCGCGGCCGACACCTCGGCCGGACGCGCGGCGGCCCGCGCCAGCAGGATCGCGGTGATCGCGGCCAGCTCCTCGGGAGCCGCCTCGCCCTTCTCCACACGCAGCAGGTTCTTCGTGGCAGCCGTATCGGCAGGGATACTCATCAGTTTCGTCGTCTCCGTCTCGTCGTCCGCGTCTCGCCGGCCGCGTCTCGTAGCCTGCGGCAGAAAGAATTACTGGGGCGGGTTGCCGTGCTTGCGGGACGGCAGGTCCGCGTGCTTGTTGCGCAGCATCGCCAGCGAGGCGATGAGTACCGAGCGGGTCTCGGCGGGGTCGATCACGTCGTCGACGAGCCCGCGCTCGGCGGCGTAGTAGGGGTGCATCAGCTCGGCCTTGTACTCCTTGACCATGCGCGCCCGCATCGCCTCCGGGTCCTGGGCCTCCGCGATCTGCTTGCGGAAGATGACGTTCGCCGCACCCTCCGCGCCCATCACCGCGATCTCGTTCGTCGGCCAGGCATAGGTGAGGTCCGCGCCGATGGACTGCGAGTCCATGACGATGTACGCACCGCCGTACGCCTTGCGCAGGATCAGCGAGATCCGCGGGACCGTCGCGTTGCAGTACGCGTACAGCAGCTTCGCGCCGTGCCGGATGATCCCGCCGTGCTCCTGGTCCACACCCGGCAGGAAGCCCGGGACGTCGAGCAGCGTCACGATGGGGATATTGAAAGCATCGCACATCTGGACGAACCGGGCAGCTTTTTCACTGGCTTCGATGTCCAGGACACCCGCGAGGGACTGCGGTTGGTTGGCGACGATGCCGACGACCTGGCCGTCGAGGCGGGCCAGGGCGCACAGGATGTTGGTGGCCCAGCGCTCGTGGATCTCCAGGTAGTCGCCGTCGTCGACGAGCTCCTCGATGACCTTGCGCATGTCGTACGGGCGGTTGCCGTCCGCCGGGACGAGGTCGAGCAGCACGTCGCCGCGCCGGTCGGCCGGGTCCTCGGAGGCGACCGTCGGCGGGTTCTCGCGGTTGTTGGAGGGGAGCATCGAGATGAGGTAGCGGACCTCGGCGATGCAGGTCTCCTCGTCGTCGTACGCGAAGTGCGCGACACCCGAGGTCTCCGCGTGCACATCGGCGCCGCCGAGGCCGTTCTGGGTGATCTCCTCACCAGTCACCGCACGGACCACGTCCGGACCGGTGATGAACATCTGCGAGGTCTCACGGACCATGAACACGAAATCCGTCAGCGCCGGGCTGTACGCCGCACCGCCCGCGCACGGGCCGAGCATCACACTGATCTGCGGGATCACACCCGAAGCACGCGTATTGCGCTGGAAAATGCCGCCGTACCCGGCAAGAGCGCTGACGCCCTCTTGGATACGGGCACCCGCACCGTCGTTCAGCGACACCAGCGGCGCACCCGCCGAAATCGCCATGTCCATGATCTTGTGGATCTTCGTGGCATGCGCCTCACCCAGCGCACCCCCGAAGATCCGGAAATCGTGCGCGTACACGAAGACCGTCCGGCCCTCGACCGTGCCCCACCCGGTGATCACACCGTCGGTGTACGGCTTCTTGCTCTCCAGCCCGAAACCGGTCGCCCGGTGCCGGCGCAGCTGCTCGACCTCCTTGAAAGAGTCCGGGTCGAGCAGCAGCCCGATGCGCTCGCGGGCAGTCAGCTTGCCCTTGGCGTGCTGTGCCTCGGTCGCCCGCTCGCTCGGGCCGCGGACGGCCTGCTCACGCAGCGCGTGCAGCTCGGCCACCCGGCCGCGGGAGTCGGTGGGCTCACCCGGAGCACCCGGAGTATCCAAAACGGTCATGTGTCGACCCTACGAAGAACACCAAGAAAACGGTCCGTCGACTCTGCACAGTCTCCGGACCGTATCCCTGTGGGGGCCGAACAGAACCATGCCCGGATACGGAGGAAATCCCTGTTCGGCGAGGGCCACCGTTGTAAAGAGCTCACAAAGGCCGCCAATGTGGCACGCCGCACACTCCGTGGGGCCGGGCCCCTACAAGGGCCCCTTGGGGCCCGTCCGGCTCAGCCGCCGCACCGGAAGCGTGCGCCGCCCCAGTCCGCGTGGTCGTTCCCGGGTCCGTCGCCGCCGTCCCCGGTCACCAGGTCGACGTACTTGGCACCCGTCACGTCGGCGGTCAGCGACCATCCGGCGTCGGCCCCCTTGAGCACCGGGGACTTCACCTTCTCCGTCCCGTCCGCGAGGACACTGAACTGGACGCTGCCCCGGCTGCTCTGTACGTCGTCCAGGCCGACCGAAGCGGTGAAGGCGGTGCACTTGCCGCCCAGGTAGTAGCGGATCGTGCCGGGCGACGCGGTGCCGAGGCCCTTGGCGTGGACGGTGCCGTTGAGGGTGAGCGGCTTGCCGTCGCCGGGTGCGGTCTCCCCGTTCGACATGTCCTTCTCGGCGGGGCCCCAGCCGTTCTCCATGGACGTCCAGTCGAGGTCGCTGGCGTACGCGTCCTTGGTGGGCGGCGGCGGGAGGGTGCGGACGCTCGCGGTGGCGGCGAGCTTGCGGACCGCTGCGCCCGAGGTGTACGCGGCGGCCGAACTCAGTTCGTATGCCTGGTACTTGGCGTCCACGGGCGGGGTGACACGCCAGCTGCCCGTGACCTTGGCGCCGGGGGCGACCGCCGGGAAGGCGACGGGTCCTGCGGGCTCGGCCTGCCAGCCCGCGGGGAGGCCGAGGGTGAGGGCGACGTCGGTGGCGGGGGTCGTCTCGTAGTTGGTGAAGGTGGCGGCGACCTCGTGCTTCTGGCCCGGCTCGAAGGCGCCGGCGGCCGGGGTCAGGGCGAGGTTGCCGCAGGCGGCGCGCTCGGGGGCCTCACCCAGGTCGGTGACGGTGAAGTCGTCGAGCACGAAGTCGGCGCCCTCGGGTGCCCCGTCCTTCTTCGTCAGTCCCACCCAGGTGTCGCCGCAGCCCGCGGTGACGGTTTCGGTGAGGCGGGCGGTGGTGCGCTGTTCGGCGATCGGGGTGCTGCGGGTCTCGATGGACGCGGGTTTGCCGTCGGCGCCGATCCGGTCGTACCCGGTGACCCACTCGTAGGCCCCGGCGTGGCTCGACTGGTGGTCGAACTCGATCTTGTACCGGTGGCCGTCCTTCATGGGGACGGTCCACGGGGCGGTGCGGTAGACGAGCCCGTCGTTCTCCTCGTGGGACTTCAGCGACTCCTTGCCGCCGAGGACGTCGTCGATGCGCTTGCCGTTCCAGCCGGCCTGGGTGTACGGGGCGTTCTTCTGGGAGACGTGGGTGCGGGGGTCGGTGTCGCCGCCCGCGTTGCCCTTGAGGAAGGGGCCCCAGCCCTGGTCGACGTCCTCGAAGTCGTCGTGGACGAGGGCGCCGGGCCTGGTGGTGGGGGCGTTGGCGACCAGTCGTACGTCGTCGATGCGGACGCGTACGTCCGAAGTGGCCTTCGCCGCCTGGAAGTTGAGCGTCGTCGTGCCGCCGGGCGGGGCGGTGAAGTTGACCTTGGCGCGCTGGAAGTACGTGCCGTGCCAGTCGTTGGCGGCGGTCTGCTCCTTGGCGGTGGACCGTTCGACGGCGACCTCCTTGCCGCCGATGGTCATCGTCGTACGCCTGGAGGAGCCGGGCTGCACCTCGACCCAGGCGGACGCGGTGTACCGCAGGCCCTCCTTGAGGCCGGTGACGCGCTGCGAGAGGGAGGCGGCGGCGGTGCCGGAGAGGGCGGCGCTGTTGCGGCCCTGGCTGTCGGTGTCACGGACGGCCTTGCCTGTCGTACGCCAGTCGCGGAGCTTGGCGTCGTTGAAGCCGGGGTCGGCGACCTTGCCGCCCTCGCCCCAGTTCGCGTCGCGTGCGGCGGGGGTGCGGGCGGCCGGGTACAGCACGTACGGCTGGCCGGCGGTCGCCCGGAGGGTGACCTTTCCGTCCTTGACCGGGACGGTGGCGGTCTTCACCCGGCCGTTGTCGGTGAGCTTGCTGACGGTGAGGGATCCGGCGTTCCTGAACTGTGCCGGGACGGTCCACGTGGTCGTCCCCCCGGCCTTGTTGTAGTGGTAGAGCTTCTTGCCGCCGTCCCAGGGGAGGAGGTAGTTCTCCCCGTCGAGGACCTTCGCGTCACCCACGTAGAAGGCGCGCTTGCCGTTCTCGACGGCGCCGCGCACTCCCCCGGTGAAGTCGATGCGGTCCTTCTCCCAGTGCTGGATCTTCTGGTGCTGGAGGAACTTGGCGGGCAGGTTGCGCTGCCAGATGTTGGCGGAGAAGGCGTTCCAGTCGCTCTCGCCCGTCCAGCCCTCGAACTCCTCGATGGCGCTCTGGCCGAGGATCGGGTGGTCGTTCCAGATGTCCTTCTCGCCGTTGCGGATGAAGCGGATGATCTGGGAGTTCAGGCCCTTGTTGGTTTTGCCGCCGTAGTCGAGGTCGTTGGCCCAGTGCGACCAGAGCGAGGCGTGCTCGAACTTCTCCGCCCACTCGGTGGCGACGTTCCAGCCCTGCTTCTGCACCGCCTGCATCGTCTTGTCGGCGATCCAGCCGTGCGTGTAGTAGACGTCGATGTAGAGCAGGCTGAGGTTGCGGTCGGTCTCGTCCCTCAACTGCTGGAACCTGCGCGCCAGATCACCGCTGTTGATGTCGCGGCGCTGGTCGATGTAGTAGCTCTGATTGAGCCAGTTCCAGCCGGGCTTCGTCTTGTCGACGAGCTTCTCGTCGAAGGCCTTCGCCTCGGGGTACGACTCGGTGGCGTTGACGTGCACGCCGAAGGTCGCACCCCACTTCTTGCCGTCCCTCAGCAGCTTGTTGAGGTCGGTGAGCCCGCCGGCGCGCTTGTTGTAGTTGCCGCCGTAGTCGGGGTGCGCGGAGTCGTGCCCCTCGGACCCGTACCCCTTGAGCACGGCGAGCTGGCCGAGCCCGTCGGTCGCCTGCGAGACGCGCTTGACGTCGTCGAGGGTGCGGAGGAAGGGGTGGGTGGCCTGGCTGGCGAAGTTGAACGGGATGTGGGTGACGACCCGGTCCGGGGTCTCCTTCGACCCGGGCGCCTCGATCCCGATGGACCGGAAGGCGACGGCCCCGTCCTGCCAGTCGACCTTCTTGTCACCGTTCGCGTCGGGTGTCACGACGACCTTCGCCCACGGCAGGTCCTTGCCGCTCTCGGGCTTGGCGGCCCCTTCGCCGCGGTAGGTCCACTGCCCGGACCACAGCCCGACCCGGACGCTGCCGTCCTCCCCCTGGGTCGCCCGGTGCCAGAGGCGTGCGCCGTCCTTGGCGCTGGCGCCGCTCGGCTTGTCGTACGAGGAGTTGGACTCGACGGCGGCGGCGAGGGAGCCGGTGTTCACGATGCCGTACGAGGCGCCGACGGGGGCCGCGTCGGCGGGGGTCGCACCGGTGACCTTCCCGAAGACGTCGGCCGTCCGCGTCGAGTCGGGGTCGAGCCGGGTGAACGCGGTCTCGGCACCCGCCTCGCCGCTGCCCACGGACACGAGGTCGTGCCCCGGTATGTCGATGGTCCCGACGCGGAACGCCTCGGTGTCCCGTACCGCCGTGACCCTGAAGGTGGTGGCCCGGCCGCTGACCGACAGACTCGCGTCGATCTCGACACCGGGCAGGCCGGGCACGAGAAGGGTGTACGACGCGGAGGCGGCCTGCACCCGGGGCGCGGCCTTGACCTGCACCGGGTGGGCGGTGCCGTTCAGCACGATCGAGGTGACCGGCTTCGTACTGCCCAGGATCTGGGCCCCTCCGGTGCGATCGGTGTACGAGAGGACCCGGGGGAAGTCGCCCGCGACGGCGACGGACAGCTGGGCGGAGCGGATGACGGCGGCGTCGGCGAGGGCTGCCGGAGTCGGTGCGGCGACTCCCGGCAGGGCCGGTCCGGCCAGGGCGAATACGACGGACGAGGCGGCGGCGACCCCGCACGCCACTCGGAATCTTGGCGACATGGGGCCTGAGTAAGCCCGCCCCCACGGGCCCCGTCAACGGAATCGGACCCCTCGGTCCCCGGCAGTCCAACAACCCCCGCCCGGAAGTCCAAGCGGAGCGCGGTGGGCCGAACGGCTGAATCCCGGCGACTACCCGACCGTAAAGGTTGAATGTTGAACATCATCGCGCTACGGTCGTTCACAGGAAGCTCATTGAAGCTTCAACCAAATAAACTCCCCGCCCCCAGGAGGAACGCCATGGGTCTCTTCGGCCGCCGCAACGACAACGACACCACCGACCACACCACCCCCACCGCCGTGGACCCGGCCCTGGCCGCCCTGACCGGCGAGTACACGATCGACCCGAGCCACAGCAGCATCGGCTTCACGGTCCGCCACGCCATGGTGACGAACGTGCGCGGCTCCTTCCCCGACCACGAGGGCACCCTCAAGCTCGACGGCTCGGACCCGGCCGCCTCCGAGGCCTTCCTCACCATCCGCGTGGCCAGCATCGACACGGGCGCCGAGGACCGCGACAACCACCTCCGCAGCGCGGACTTCTTCGACGTGGAGGCCTTCCCCGAGATGACCTTCCGCTCGACGAAGGCGGAGCTGCGCGGCGGCGACGACTACCGGATCACCGGCGACCTGACGATCAAGGGCGTGACGCGTCCGCTCTCCATCGACCTGGAGTTCAACGGTGCGGCCACCGACCCCTTCGGCAACGAGCGCGTCGGCTTCGAGGGTTCGACGACGATCCTGCGCTCGGAGTGGGGCCTGACGTGGAACGCGGCGCTGGAGACGGGCGGCGTCCTCGTCAGCGACAAGGTCAAGCTGAACTTCGACATCTCCGCGATCAAGAAGAGCGCCTGAGCGGCGGGCGGGGCGGCGCCTGCGTCGAGGTGGCCGGGACGGCCTGAGCGGACAGGCGCGTACAGAAAGCGCGTGCAAAAAGCGCGTGCAGAAAGTGCGACACCCACAAGGGAATGTCGCACTTTCTGCGCTCACCGCATGGACGGCTGTGCACACCGGGGTCCACTCGACGGGCTCAGGGCATTTCCACGCCCTCGCCCGGCCAACGACGACCCCCGCACCTCTCACATTTTCTGCCGGGCTCAGCCCTCGGCGGAGCGGCGCCGGCGTGCGGCGATGAGCATGCCCGCACCACCGGCGAGCGCGACCGCTGCGCCGCCTGCGGCCCACGGCAGCGTGGAACCGGCGCCGGTCGAGGCGAGATCGCCGGAGGCGGAAGCCGAGACGTTCTTGGCCGCGTCGGCCTCCGGCCGGCCACCCTTGTCGGCGGTGGCGGTGCCGGTGCCCTTGTCCGTGGTGCCGGCGCCCGTGCCCTTGTCGGCTTCCTTGGAAGCGTCGGACCCGGCCGTGCCCTTGCCATCGGCAGTGCCGGTGCCGGTGCCACTACCGGTTCCGGTACCCGTGCCCTGGTCGGTCTCCTTGGAGACGTCCGGACGGGGCTTGCCGTTGTCCTTGTCCTTCGCGGCGGCGGCCTCGTCCTTCTTGCGGGCCTCGTACTGGCCCTTGTCGAGGAACGCCTGGACGTCCTCGGGCGTACCCATGAGCGCCTTCTTGCCCGCCTCCCGCACGGCAGGACCACCGACGCTCATGGCCTGGCCGACCAGCACCCGGTTGTCGGTGATGCGGGCCTCGTACTGGCCCTTGTCGAGGAACGCCTGGACGTCCTCGGGCGTGCCCTTGAGCGCCTTCTTGGCGGCCTCCTTCACACCCGGGCCGCCCTTGCCGTAGATCCGGGTCGCCAGCACCCGGTTGTCGGTGATGCGGGCCTGGAACTGGCCCTCTTCCAGGAACTTCCGCACGGCGGCCGGGCCGCCGTCGAGCGCCGCGCTCGCGGCCTCCTTGAGCCCCGGACCCGCGTCCTTGGCGCCCATCAGCCGCGCGACCTCGACCCGGTCGTCCTCCTCCTGCTGCCCGGGGGTCTTCGACCCGGTGTCGGACGCGGCGGCGGCAGGTGCCCCGGCACCGGCGGCGTACGCCGGCGAGGCGAAGAGAACGGCCGGTGCGATGGCTGCGGACACGACGAGCGTCGATATGCGCCTGAACTTCATGTGGTTCCCCGAGTTACCTGAAAAGCGAGCAATGGTCGCCCACATGGTAAGTCGATCTTCACTGGCCCTTTACATGGGCCCCTCAGAAGCCGCCGCCACCGAAGTCCCCGCCGCCACCGCCGAAGTCCCCGCCGCCACCGAAGTCGCCGCCCCCTCCGAAGTCGCCTCCGCCGAAGCCCGACGAGTCGAAGTCCGAGCCCGAGACGTCGCCGCCGTCGTAGCCCGCACCGGCGGAGTCGAAGCCGGTGCCCGCGCCGTACTCCGACGCGTAGGCGGGCGAGGCGAGCATGGAGCCGAGCATGGTGCCCATCAGGAGGCCGGGGAGCATTCCGCCGCCGAAGTAGCCGCCCGCCCAGGGGCCGTAGGCGGGGCCCGCGTCGTAGTAGGGGCGGCGGCCGTCGGCCGTGTCGACCGTACGGACGGCGGGATCCTGGCCGTCGGCGATGCGGGTCGCGTCGGCCGCGCAGACCGGGACCTCGCGGGCCGCGCCGCCGGGCGGGGTCCAGGTCGCGTCGGCGACCGAGGGCCCGTGGCGGGGGTCGAAGAAGCACGGCGAGCGGCGCTCGGGGACCGGGGCGCCGGTGCGGCGGGCGTCCAGGACGGCGAGCGAGTAGCGGCCGTCTTCGAGGGCTTCCGTCACACCTCGTACGTCATTGGGCCGGTGCACCGCCGCCATGCGGGACTTGGCGGTCTCGTAGAGGTCGAGCGCATGCTCGTAGTCCTTGCGCATCTCGTCCGTGGCACCCGGCTCGGAGGGCCGGAAGTCCAGGCGGTCGAGCTCTTCGCCGTACGCGGTGATGTCCTCGTCGACCACGACCGTCAGCTTGCGGAGGGATGCGAGGCGCTCCTCCTCCTTGCGCTTGCGGCTGCGGCGTACGACGACGTAGCTTCCGGCGCCCGCCACGACCGCCACCGCGCCGATCCCGGCGAGCACGCCGACGGAAGTGCTGCCGCCGCCCGAGCCGCCGTCCCAGGACGCCGGGGCGCTGCCCTTGATCTGCGGGAGCGCCTGGTCGACGAAGGTGTTGAGCTGGGTGGCTGCGTCCAGGCCCGCCGGGGTCTTGGCCGCCGAGACGAGGTTGCGGACCGAGGCGCGGGGCAGCGCGCGCGGGTCGGCGCCCGCCTCGAAGCCGTCGCCGAGGCGGACCGCGTACACACCGGTGACGCCCGTCGCGTTGCGCAGGTTGCCGCGTACGGACGTCGGCGGGAACTCGGGGCTCTGCGGCAGGACCGCCACGAAGAGGGGCTTGTCCGCGTCCTTTATCTTCTTGGCCAGGGCGTCCTGGTCGGCCTGGGAGAGCTGGCTCCTGGCCGCCGGGGCGACGTACACCGGGCTCTTCTTCAGGGCGTCGCCCGCCTCGGTCGTGCCGGAGGCCGCTGCCGCCACCGAGGCGAACGGGAGCAGCAGCAGAAGCGTCGACCCGACGAGGGCCGATATGAACGAAAACGGCCTGGTCCTCATGTATTCGACGCTACCCGAAGTATTCGAACATGCACGAGTTGCGCGGGGTCACGGTTTCTCACCCCGGGGTGAGAGAGGCCTCGGTGGCGAACTGGGTCGCCGCCAGTTCCGCGTACAGACCGTCGGTGCGGACGAGCTCGTCGTGGGTGCCCGTCGCGCGGACCCGGCCCGCTTCCATGACGACGATGCGGTCCGCCCGTACGACCGTGGACAGGCGGTGGGCGATGACCAGGACCGTGGTGTCGCGGCTGAGCTCGACGATGACCTCGCGCAGGCGTTCCTCGTTGACGGCGTCCAGCTGGGAGGTGACTTCGTCGAGGAGGAGCAGGCTCGGTCTGCGGAGCAGGGCGCGGGCGAGGGCGATGCGCTGACGTTCGCCGCCGGAGAGCAGGACGCCCCGGTGGCCGACCTGGGTGTCGAGGCCGTCGGGGAGGCGGCCGACCAGGTCGTCGAGGCGGGTGCGGGTGAGCACGTGGGCGAGTTCGGCGGGGGTGGCGGCGGGGGCTGCCAGGAGGAGGTTGTCGCGGAGCGTGCCGGCGAGGACGGGGGCGTCCTGTTCCACGTAGGCGAGGGCGGACCGGAGTTCCGCGAGCGGCCAGTCGCGGATGTCGCGGCCGCCGACGGTGAGGGTGCCGGAGCTGTGGGTGTAGAAGCGTTCCAGGAGGGCGAAGACGGTGGTCTTGCCCGCACCGGACGGGCCGACGAGCGCGGTGAGGCCCGCGGGCGGGGCGGTGAAGGTGACGCCGTGGTGGGCCGGGGAGCGCGCGTCGTCGTAGGCGAAGGTCACGTCGGTGAACTGGACGGAGAGGGGCGGGAGTCGGTCCCCCTCCGGAGGGGCCTTCGCGGGCCGCTCCCCCGGCAGTGATTCGATCTCGTCGATGCGGCGGACCGCCGCAAGCCCGGTGCTGAGGCCGGTCCAGCCGTCGGTGAGCTGCCCGAGCGGGCCCATCAGCCCGAAGACGTACAGCAGGAAGGCGATGAGGGCGGAGACCTCCATCGCGCCGGAGACGACGCGTGCGCCGCCGATCCCCAGGACCGCGAGGAAGGCCAGCTGGGTGGCGAGGAACATCGCGATCTCGGAGGCCGAGGTCCAGCGGGCGACCGTGACGCCCCGGTCGTGGGCGGTTTTCGCCGCGTCGCCGATCGCGGCGGCCTCCCGGTCCTCGATGCCGCCGGCCTTGACCGTACGAAAGGCCTGCAGCGAGCGGTCGAGAAGCGAGCCCATCGCCCCGACGGCCTCCTGCGCCTGGAGCTGGGCGCGCTGGATGCGCGGCATGAGCAGTGCGAGTACGCCGACGGAGACGAGCAGGACGAGGACGGTGACGCCGAGGAGGAGCAGGTCCACGACGGCCATCAGGACGACCGTCCCGATCAGCATCAGGACGCCGCTCGCGGCTTCGACGACGCTGCGGGAGAGGACGGTGTGCAGGAGGGTTGTGTCGCTGGTGGCGCGGGCGAGCAGGTCGCCGGGGGTCAGCCGGTCGACGGAGGCGACCTTGAGACGCAGCGTGCGGCCGACGAGGCGGCGCCTGGCCCGCAGGACGACGGCTTCGCCGGTGCGGGCCATCACGTAGCGGCCGCCCGCGGCGAGCAGTGCGCCGATGATCACGACGGCGCCGAGCGCGACGAGCGGGCCGGTGGTGGGGCGTCCGCTGCCGAAGGCGTCGACGGCGTACTTCGCCGTCATCGGCATGACGAGTCCCGCCGCGGACCCGACGAGGGAGAGCAGGGCGCCGCACAGGAGCAGCTTCCAGTGGGGGCGGGTGCGGGACCAAAGGAGCTTCAGCGGAAGGGAGTTCAGGGGCTTCAGGGAGTTCAGGGGGTTCCGGGGGTTCCGGGGGTTCCGGGGGTTCCGGGGGTTCCGGGGGTTCAGGGAGTTCGTCCCCTCAGCTGCCACCTGCGGTCACCTTCATCAGCGGGCGGAAGTCGTGCACGTCCTCGCCGACGGTCCGGCCGCCCGCCGCCACCCACGCGTGCGGCTGGAACGGCGGGGCGTCACGGACGCCCGCGTGCCAGTCGGGGAAGGTGCCCGACATGCGGCAGGCCAGCGAGATCGCGATCGAGCGGGGCAGGCAGCCGTACCAGCCCGCGCATGTGCGGCTGGTGGCGACGACCGCCCGGTACGTCTGAAGGGTCTGGTCGTACGAGGCCGGGCGTGCGCCCCGGCCGAGCAGGGTCAGCACCTGGCGCAGCCGGCCCGGCTTGAGCCTGGCCAGAAGGAGCGCTGCCGCGACGGCGGTGCGGAGCTTGAGGCCGCCGGGGCCCGCGCCGCGCCGGGGCATGGTCATCTCGGTGGTCATCGGGGGCCGCCGGCCCGGGTGACGATCTTCGCCTCGATGAGCCGGCCGGTGAGCTCCGCGACGTCCGCCTCCGCCACGGCGCGCTCCACGTCGTACTCGGCGAGGAGCTGTTCGACGGCGTCGGAAGGGGATCTCCCCTCGGAGATCGCGGTCACGACGAGGGTGCCGCACTCGTTCAACTGCCAGTAGGTGCCGTCCTTTTCGTCGAGCAGGACGCTGCCGTACTCGGTGGTGGTGACGGCTATGCCCTTGCGGAGCCGGAACTGGGGCTGGAGCTGCTGACTCACTGGTTGGCCTCACTGTTCACAGGGGTGTTCGACCAGGCGTCCTGCGCCGTGCGCAGCCACGCCTCGCAGGACACCGTGGCGTCGATGGGGTACTGCTGGAGCACCGGTGAGAACGGGTCGTCGGCGAGCCGCCGGAGCTGCCCGGCGTCGATGAGGCCGCGTTCGGCAAGCAGCGACCCGGTCCACAAGTCCCGTATTTCCGGGGCGTGTTCGCGCAGCCCCTGGACGTCGTCGGCGGACATGTCGTCCTTCGTCGTACGGGCGAGGAGGTGCGCGGGGACCACGTCGCGCATCGCCTCGACGAGAAGCGGTTTGTAGCGCCAGGGGACGACCCGGTCCTCGACCCGTACGGCCAGGACGGCCTCGATCACCCGGTCGTCGAAGAGGGGCGCCGCGACGGGCAGTCCGAGTCCTGCGCCCAGGTCCTCCATGGACTGGAAGTAGCGGGCGCCGAGGCGGACGGTGTCGATGTCCATGTGGCGGCCGGGGCGCGGCGCGATGGGCCGCGCACTCTGTGCCGCCCTGCGGAACTCCTCGCGGATCAGCTCCTTCGCCCGCTCCGTGAGCCAGGGCCGCATGGCCTGCCGCATCCCCCAGGAGACCTGCGGGGTGCGGGCGTCGGCGGTCGCGGCGGCGACGAGCGAGGTGGCGAGCCACTTCCCGAAGGCCGGCGGGAAGAGCATGCCGCGCAGGGTGGGCAGCAGTGGCCAGCCGGACTGGTGGCGCAGGGCGCTCATCCGGTTCCAGGCCTTGAGGGGCTTGGCGGGGAGGAGGTCCTGGCAGGCGGAGGCGAGCCCGTTGAAGAGTTCGTCGCCGCCGTAGCCGGTGAGGTGGTACTCGGAGCCGGTGTCGGCTGCGCGTCCGAGGAGCATGGCGGCGCGGGCGCGGGCGGGGGCGACGGGGAAGGGTTCGTCGAGGAGTTCGCCGCCCGTGCCCGCGAGGTCGGCATAGAAGAGGGGCGCGTCCTCGGCGGGGACGATCCGGTGCTCGATCTTGCGCGAGCCGCCTTCGGCCTCCGCAGCCTCCCGGGCCGCCAACACCCCTCTTTCCGCCCAGAGTTGGTCCTCGGAGCGGTCGTCGCGGGCGGCCACGGTGAGCAGGGTGACATCCTGCGCACCGGCCTGCTGGGCGAGGAAGGTGACGGTGGTGGAGTCCATGCCGCCGGAGAGTTCGCCGCTGACCCGGGTGCGTCCGTGCAGGTGCGCGGCGACGGATGCGGCGAGCGCGGCGGCCACCAGGGGGGCGCCCTGGGCCGCGGTGAGCCGGGGTTCGGGTGGCAGCCACCAGCGCCGTACGGAGTGCGTACGCCCCCCGTCGCGGAGCAGCAGCGCGTACGCCGGGTCGATTTCGCGGACGCCCTGCCAGAGCGGCCGTTCCCGCAGCGGGTGCGGTACGAAGTCCAGGAGGCGCAGCGCGAGGGCGCCGTCGTCGAGGTCGGCGCCGATGAGGTGGGCGAGGGCGGCGGGCCGGTCGGAAGCGACGCGTCCGCCTGTGTGCTCGGTGTGGTAGACCCGGCGGTGGCCGGAGGCGGTGCCCCGCACACACGTCTCGTCCCCCATGCGGGAGACGACATGGCTGAGTCCCGGCAGTGCGGTGAGACGCCGGTGCAGGTCGGGGGTGTCGCAGGCCGGGCCGAGTACGGCGTCCAGGGTCGCGGCGGGGATCTTGTTCGGGCCGATCAGGACGAGGGCGTCGTCGCCCCGCGTGACCTGGACCAGGTTCCGTACGAGAAGCCGGGCGAGGATCCAGGGCCGGCCGGAGGGATGGAAAAGGGTCTCGAAGGCGTCGGGCGCATCGGGGGAATCCGGCGCCGCCGAGCGAAGGTGCCCGGCCGCCGCCTCGCCTTCGGCGGTGTCCGGAAGGACCACGAAGAAGTCACGCAGGTGCAGGTGACCGGGCATCTTCATCACTCAGTTCCCGTCTGCTCAGATGCAGAGCTTGCGGGACCAGAATTCCTTGCACGAGGCATAGAACATGCCCGCGGTCTTCTTGCTGAAGTCGCCCTGGTTGAACAGCGACGGCTTGACGTAGGTCTTCTTCATCGTCGTCACGTCCTCTCCGTGGATAGGGATGCACCGAGCAATAAGTGGCCGTTACGGAAGTGCACGGTGTGACTCGTGTGAACTCCGTGGCGGCCGGGGAACAGTTGAACGGTTCCGCTTGCTCCTGTGCACCCCCGGACCCCGGAGATGGCTTGTTCGACTGCAGACCTGACGAGTTCACCCCTCTTGACTCAGGGTGAACGAGCGCTTACTCGTTGCTCATTGAACCTGTTCGGTCTTTTCCGCGTTACTCGGTCGGCTCGACGCCCGCACGCAGCAGCCCGTATGTGTATGCGTCCTCCAGCGCCTGCCAGGACGCGGCGATGACGTTCTCCCCGACGCCGACCGTCGACCAGTCGCCGCCGCCCGAGCCGTTGCCGTCGCCAGTGGTGATCAGCACGCGGGTGGTGGACTCGGTGCCGTGCTTGCCCTCCAGGATGCGGACCTTGTAGTCCACCAGCTCCAGCTTGGCGAGCTGCGGGTAGAAGCGCTCCAGACCGACGCGCAGCGCCCGGTCCAGCGCGTTGACCGGGCCGTTTCCTTCCGCGGTGGCGACGATGCGCTCACCCTTGGCCCACAGCTTCACGGTGGCCTCGTTGGCGTGGGTGCCGTCCGGGCGGTCCTCGACGATGGCCCGCCAGGACTCCGTACGGAAGTAGCGGCGGGCCCGGCCTTCCGCCTCCTCGCGCAGCAAGAGCTCGAAGGAGGCGTCGGCGGCCTCGTACGTGTAGCCCTTGAGTTCGCGCTCCTTGACGCGGGCGACGACCCGGCCGACCAGCTCGCGGTCGTCGCCGATGTCGACGCCGAGCTCCTTGCCCTTGAGCTCGATGGAGGCGCGGCCCGCCATGTCGGAGACGAGCATCCGGATGCGGTTGCCGACCAGGTCGGGGTCGATGTGCTGGTAGAGATCCGGGTCGACCTTGATGGCGGAGGCGTGCAGTCCGGCCTTGTGCGCGAAGGCGGAGACGCCGACGTAGGGCTGGTGGGTGGAGGGCGTGAGGTTGACGACCTCGGCGATGGCGTGCGAGATCCGGGTCATCTCGCGCAGGGAGCCCTCGGGCAGGACCTGCTTGCCGTACTTGAGCTCCAGGGCGGCGACGACGGGGAAGAGGTTGGCGTTTCCGACGCGCTCGCCGTAGCCGTTGGCGGTGCACTGCACGTGGGTGGCGCCCGCGTCGACGGCGGCGAGGGTGTTGGCGACGGCGCAGCCGGTGTCGTCCTGGGCGTGGATGCCCAGGCGGGCGCCGGTGTCGGCGAGGACGGTGGCGACGACGGCCTGGATCTGGGCAGGGAGCATGCCGCCGTTGGTGTCGCAGAGGACGACGACGTCCGCGCCGGACTCGTCGGCCGCCCGTACGACGGCCTTGGCGTACTCGGGGTTCGCCCGGTACCCGTCGAAGAAGTGCTCGCAGTCGACGAACACCCGGCGGCCCTGTTCGCGCAGGTAGGAGACGGTGTCGCGGACCATCGCGACGTTCTCGTCCAGCGTGGTGCGCAGCGCCAGCTCGACGTGCCGGTCGTGCGATTTGGCGACCAGGGTGATCACCGGGGCGCCGGATGCCAGCAGCGCGTTGACCTGCGGGTCCTCGGAAGCCTTCGCGCCCGGACGGCGGGTGGCGCCAAAGGCCACCAGCTCGGCGTTGCGGAAGGTGATCTCCTTCTGCGCGCGGGCGAAGAACTCGGTGTCGCGGGGGTTGGCGCCCGGCCAGCCGCCCTCGATGAAGCCCACCCCGAAGTCGTCCAGATGACGGGCGATGGCCAGCTTGTCCGCGACGGTGAGGTTGATCCCCTCGCGCTGGGCGCCGTCGCGCAGCGTGGTGTCGAAGACGTGGAAGCTGTCGTCAAGGCCGTTTGCGCTGCTGGCTGCGCTGTCTGCGGTCGTCATGCTGTCTGACTCCTGTCGGGTCCTGGGCGTGGACCCAGGCTGCGGAATGGCTTGCTCCACTTGCCTCCATCTTCGCGGGCGCCTCGTTCCTCCGGCCGGGGTGGGGCCGTAAAACGAAAAAACCCCTCGCGGGTGCGAGAGGTCTGCGCGCGGGTCTGGAGCTGAGCGGCCGTGCCGTACCGGGTGGTGGGTGTACGGGACGGTCACTGCTGACCGGCGCGCCTGCTGCCGATAATCATGGCGTACGAGGACACGGGGGCAGTCTGGCACACGGCTGCCCCCGCGTCTCAGGGCGTCTCAGGATGCGGGCCGCTCGGGGCCGCCGCCGGGGGCGGCGGGCAGTGCGCGTGTTCCTGCCCGTCCGCGGTGCGAGGGCCGTGGTCAGTCGGTCTCGTGCACGAAGACGTCGTTCTCCCTGTTGGAGTCGTCGGGCACCAGGTCGGGGGACGAGGAGTCCATGACCAGTCGGCGCCCGTGCAGGTCCAGCGAGGTCAGGCGGGGCGGGACCACGTCGGGGCCGCCCTGGTGTCCGGTGTCGAGCAGGCGGGCGCGGCCGGTCGCCACGTCCAGGAGCCAGTTGCGCGAAGCGGGCGCGGCGAAGGCAAGCTTGCGGCCGTCCGGGCTGAACACCGGGATCCCGGTGGCTCCCCCCTGCGGCGAGATGTCGACCAGCCGGGTCCGCCCGGTCCGCAGGTCGCGTACGAAGACGTCCTCGGTGGAGTCGGTGTCGCCCGCCACCAGGTCGGAGCCCTCGGAGGTGAAGGCGAGGTAGCGGCCGTCCGCGCTGAGGCTGTCGCGTACCGGAAGGGCGGAGGCGGTGGACGGGAGGCCGGCCGGGGTGACGTCCACCTGCTGGAGCGCGCCGGTCCACAGATCGCGACGGAAGAGCGAGCTCTTGCCGGGCGTGCCCGGATCGGTGCCGTTGCGGTCGGTGCGGTACGCGACGTACCGGCCGTCGTCACTGAGCTCGGGAGAGGTCGCCCAAGTCCCCTGCGGAAGCTGGTGGTTGACCTGCGTGGTGGTCTTCTTGACGCGGTCGCGCACGTACACCCGGCGGTGCTCGGTGGGCCGGTACGGGGTGGTGGGCTGCACGTCGGCGACGAAGGCGACGAAGCGGCCGTCGGCGCTGACCGAGATCCCGCCGGTCTGGCCGCCGTACCCTTCCACTCCCGTGCTCACCAGCTCGGTGACGCCCTTGGCCAGGTCGCGTACGTAGATACTGAGGCCGCTGGGCGCGTCCTGGCCCATGTTGGTGGAGGCCGTCGCGAAGGCCGCGTACCGGCCGCCGGGGCTGAGGGAGGTGTCGAAGACCGGGCCGTTGCCCGGGGTGCCGTCGGCCGCGACCGACGCCAGTTCCACCCGTGAGGTGCTGCGGTCCTTCACGTACAACTGGCGGCCCGGGTACTCCAGCGCCGCCGGCAGCAGATTGGCCGAGGTCGAGCTGAACGCGACGTAGCGACCGTCCTCGCTGATCCTTCCGTCCTCGGCGTAGCCGTCGCCCTGCAGGCCCGCCGCACTCACACTGACCCGCTCGTTCCGCACCGGAGCGGGTTCCGCGGCCGCGCTGGGCAGCGAGGTGAGCAGCAGCCCCGACACGACCGCTCCGGCCGTAACTACGTACGTACGCAAGGTGATTGACATGCCGTCCCCCGTTGGATGTCCCGCACCCCGGTAGTGCACCGAGGGCACTGAAGGATGAAAGCGCACCTCCGGCCACCGGTCAATGTGTGCATTCGGTGCAACCTCTGGGGTTTTCGTGCGTCCGCGCACCGGTCGGGAACCCGCCGCGCCTCCTTGCGCCTGCGCGATACGTTCGCCCCATGCGCGTACTGACATGGAATCTGTGGTGGCGATTCGGCCCGTGGGACGCCCGCCGGAAAGCGATACTCGCCGTCCTGCGCGAGCAGCAGGCGGATGTGATCGCCCTTCAGGAGGTCTGGGCGAACGGCGACGAGAACCTGGCCGGCTGGCTGGCGCAGGAGTTGGGCCTGGAGCACTGGACGTGGGCCCGCTTCGCCCGCCCCTGGCACTGGCAGCGGCGCACCGACGGCGACACCTCGGACATCGGCGTGGCCGTCCTCAGCCGCTGGCCGATCGGCGAGGAGGCGGTGCTGCCGCTGCCCGCCGAAGGGAGCGTGGACAGCGGGCGGGTGGCGCTGTACGCCCGCGTCGACTCGCCCGCGGGCCCCGTCCCCCTCTTCACCACCCACCTCAACTCGCCGCCGCACGACTCGGCGGTGCGGTGCGATCAGGTCAGGGCCCTCGCCGGGTTCATCGCGGAGAAGGGCTGGGGCGGGGCCTTCCCGCCGGTCGTCACCGGAGACTTCAACGCCTGGCCCGACTCGGACGAGATCCGGCTGCTCGGCGGACACAAGACCGCACCGCCGGTACCCCGGCAGTGCTTCATCGACGCCTGGGAGTACGCGGATCCGGCCGCCCCCTCGGCGACCTGGGACTCCTCCAACGCCTATCACACGCCGGGCCCGACCGGCCGGATCGACTACATCCACCTGGGGCGGCCAGGCCCGGCCGGAGAGGGCACCGTGCAGGGCGTGGCGAGGTTCGGACACGGGGCGGTCGACGGGGTGTGGCCGTCGGACCATGCGGGGGTACGGGTGGACCTGGCGGGAGCGGCCGAGGCGGCGGGAACGACGGGGGCGGCACAGTGAAGCGTACGGAGATCGAGCAACTCGACCGGGACGTACGGGCGTTCATCACGCTCGCCGATCCCCCGGCGGTCTGCGCACCCGGTCCACTGAGCGGGGTAGCGGTCGGCGTGAAGGACATCGTCCGGGTGGACGGGCTGCCGACCGGGGGCGGGTCCGCGCTTCCGCCTCAGGCCCTGGGCGGCCAACAGGCCACGGTGGTCGGCCGGTTGCTGGCGGCGGGCGCGTACGTCGCGGGCAAGACGGTGACCGCGGAGTTCGCGATCCTGGCACCAGGACCGACCCGCAATCCAAGCAACCTCGCCCACACGCCAGGGGGTTCGAGCAGCGGCTCGGCGGCGGCGGTCGCGGCTGGAATGGTGCCCCTCGCCGTGGGCACGCAGACGGTCGGCTCGATGATCCGGCCGGCGGCGTACTGCGGGATCGTCGGTTTCAAGCCGACGTACGGGCGCATCCCCATCGACGGGGTGATCCCGAACGCGCCGTCCTTCGACACCCTCGGGCTGTACGCGCGGGACGTGGCCGGGATCGTCCCGGCGGCGAGTGTCGTCTGCGACGACTGGCGGGACCCGGGACAGCTGGGACCGCCGGCGCCGCCCGTGCTCGGGGTGCCGGACGGGCCCTATCTGGCGCAGGCGGAACCGGAAGCACTGGCCGCCTTCGAGGCGCAGGTCCTGGCACTGCGGGCGGCGGGGTACGAGGTGCTGCGGGTGCCCGTGATGGCCGACTTCGAGGAGGTCCGGCGCGATCTCTTCACCATGAACCGGTACGAGGCGGTGCGCTCGCACGCGCAGTGGTTCGGGACGTACGGGTCCTCGTACCGGCCGGAGACGGTGGCCGTGCTGCGGGAGGGCGAGGGGATCGACGAGGCCTCGTACGAGGCGGCTCGGGCGGGCCGGGAGGGGTTCCGCTCGCGCATCGCCGCGGCTCTGCGGGAGTCCGGGATCGACCTGTGGATCACTCCGGCGGCGACCGGTCCGGCCCCGAAGGGACTTGCCACGACGGGGAGTTCGGTGATGTCACTGCCGTGGAGCCATGCGGGACTGCCGTCGCTTTCGCTGCCGGCGGGGAGGGCGGCGAATGGGCTGCCGCTGGGCGTGCAGTGTGTGGCTGCGGCAGGGGAGGACGAGAGGCTGGTGTCGTGGGCGACCGGGCTGGCGACGACCCTAGGGGACATCGTGCGGGTGCGTCGTGGCTGATCGCGCAGTTCCCCGCGCCCCTAAAAGCCTGCCCCCTAGCCCCTAGCCCCTTTAAGCCCCCCAGCCCTCTTGGGCAGCGGGGCCGCCCCCCGGGGGCGGGACGGGTGGGCAAGGGGGCGGCACCCACGCAGAGCCCGCCCCCTCACGACCGCACGCGCCCGCCCCGTACCGGCTACGCCAGCTCGTGCATCCACCCGTGCGAATCCGCCACCCGTCCCGTCTGAATCTCCAGCAGCGCCTTCCGCAGCGCCATCGTCACCCGTCCCGGCTGACCGTCCGCCGTCGTCCACTCCGCGGCGGTCGACTTCACGTGGCCGACCGGCGTGATGACCGCCGCCGTGCCGCACGCGAAGACCTCCGTGAGCGCTCCCGACTCGGCGTCCGCACGCCACTGCTCCGTGGAGATGCGGCCCTCCGACGAGGAAAGTCCCAGGTCACCGGCCAGCTTCAGCAGCGTGTCACGCGTGACGCCCGCCAGCAGCGAGCCCGTCAGTTCCGGCGTGACGATGCGGTCCCCGTACACGAAGTACAGGTTCATGCCGCCCATCTCCTCGACCCACTTGTGGTCGAGCGCGTCCAGCCAGACGACCTGGTCGCAGCCCTTCTCGGCGGCTTCGGCCTGGGCGAGCAGGGACGCGGCGTAGTTGCCGCCGGTCTTGGCGTAGCCCATGCCGCCGGGCACCGCGCGGACGTAGTTCTCCGAGAGCCAGACCGAGACCGGCTTGACGCCGCCCGGGAAGTACGCGCCGGCCGGCGAGGCGATGACCAGGAAGAGGTACTCGTTGGCGGGCTTGACGCCCAGGCCGACCTCGTTGGCGATCATGAAGGGGCGCAGGTAGAGGGACTCCTCGCCGCCGTGCGCCGGGACCCAGGCCTCGTCCTGCTTGACCAGGGCGTCGCAGGCGGCGATGAACGTCTCGACCGGGAGCTCCGGCATCGCGAGGCGGTGCGCGGAGGACTGGAAGCGCTTGGCGTTGGCCTCCGGGCGGAAGGTGGCGACCGACCCGTCGGGGCGGCGGTACGCCTTCAGACCCTCGAAGATCTCCTGCGCGTAGTGCAGGGTCATGTTCGCCGGGTCGATGGAGAGCGGGGCGTACGGCACGAGCTGGGCGTCGTGCCAGCCTCGCCCTTCCGTCCAGCGGATCGTCACCATGTGGTCGGTGAAGTGGCGGCCGAACCCGGGGTTGGCGAGGATCGCCTCGCGCTCCGCCGAGGCCAGCGGGGTGGATGAGGGCTTGAGCTCGATCGTCGTGAGCGTCGTCATGAGTGCGTTCCTTCACCGGTCGTCTGGGAAGGGCCGCGCTCACGCCCCCACCGAAGTAGGACGTCCGAGCTTCCTCTCATACCGCGACCCTGAGTTCGATTATCGCTCGCGGGGGTGCAGGGATGAAATGGCGCGTTTGGCGCGGTGTGCGGCCCAGGGGTTGATGGTCGCACCCGGGGCCGGAAAAGCGACAGCCGCCGGGTGGTGGGACCCGGCGGCTGTCGTGGGAAGAGAGTCGTCGGGTCAGCCCGCTACTCGCAGGGCGAGCGCGTCGCCGATCTCGTCCGTCGTACGGACTGCGGAGGCGCTGCGCTCGGCGAGGTCCGCGGAGACGGCCTCCTCGATGCGGACGGCCTCGGGCTCGTAACCGAGGTGACGCAGGAGGAGTGCGACGGAGAGGACGGTCGCCGTCGGATCGGCCTTGCCCTGGCCCGCGATGTCGGGCGCGGAGCCGTGCACCGGCTCGAACATCGACGGGAACGCGCCCGTCGGGTTGATGTTGCCGGAGGCGGCCAGGCCGATTCCGCCGGAGACGGCGGCGGCCAGGTCCGTGAGGATGTCGCCGAAGAGGTTGTCGGTGACGATGACGTCGAAGCGCTCCGGCTGGGTGACGAAGAAGATCGTCGCGGCGTCGACGTGCAGGTAGTCCGTGGTGACGGACGGGTACTCGGCGGCGACCCTGTCGAAGGTGTTCTTCCACAGGTGGCCGGCGTAGACGAGCACGTTGTTCTTGTGGACCAGCGTCAGCTTCTTGCGGGGGCGGGCCGCCGCGCGCTCGAAGGCGTCACGGACCACGCGCTCCACGCCGTACGCCGTGTTGAGGCTGACCTCGGTGGCCACCTCGGCGGGCGTACCGGTGCGCAGGCTGCCGCCGTTGCCGGTGTACGGGCCCTCGGTGCCTTCCCGTACGACGACGAAGTCGATCTCCGGGCGGCCGGCCAGCGGCGTCGCGGTGTTCGGGAACAGCTTCGACGGGCGCAGGTTGATGAAGTGGTCGAAGGCGAAGCGCAGCTTGAGGAGCAGGCCGCGCTCCAGCACTCCGGAGGGTACGGACGGGTCGCCGATGGCGCCGAGCAGGATCGCGTCGTGCTGCTTGAGGGCGTCCATCTCCGCGTCCGGGAGGGTCTCCCCGGTGCGGTGCCAGCGCTGGGCGCCGAGGTCGTACTCCTTGGTCTCCAGCTTCACGTCCTGCGGGAGGACGGAGTTGAGGACCTTGAGGCCCTGGGCGACGACCTCCTGGCCGATGCCGTCACCGGGGATCACTGCGAGATTGATGCTGCGAGACATGTCCGGGACCCTACTCCGCGTCCCAGGGGATGACACGTCGCGTCCGCCATGTGGACGCGACATGCCACTCCGCACGTTTCAGCGGCGGGCCGTCCCGAACGGCTCAGTGGCCGGTCTCGCCGCCGTTGTCGCGGCGGTCCAGGGCGCGCTGGAGTGCTGCCGCGGCCTGCTTGCGGTCGGCGGCCTCGGCGGAACGGGAGGAGTGGCGGACCCGGCGGGCGGTCGTCGGGTGCATCGCGGCGTGCATCGTCATCGTCATCTCGGACATGGGGGATCGACTCCTTCAGAGGCATGGAAGAACAGGGGGAATTGCTGCATCTGTGAGGCGCCGGAAAGAGGCGGGGAGCGGGTGCGGCAGGGGTTGCCTGCTTCGGGGCACGGGCTCGCGGCCGCCATTCGCTGATGAAGCGAGACGTTCGGCTCCTACAAAGCTAGGACAGGTCCGGGCAACTGTCTCCACACTTACTCGGACTTCCTACTATCTGAGACGCGATCACGCCGGACCCCTTGTGCGGACTGCCCTGAGACCGCCATCTAGATGAGACCACCCACTAGATTGCATTCCTACCTATCTGGTGGTGGAATACGGGCATGGCCGCAGACCGCAAGCCCGATCGCAGATCCAGTTGGCTCAAGGGAGTTCTCGACCTCCTCGTCCTCTCCTGTCTCACCGAGGGCGAGAGCTACGGGTACGAGATCTCCAAGGCACTGGCCGGGGCGGGGCTCGGGGAGATCAAGGGCGGCACGCTCTACCCGGTCCTGAACCGGCTCGAAGAGGCCGGGTACGTCGTCGGGGAGTTCCGCGCCACCGAGCGCGGGCCCGGCCGCCGTTACTACCGGCTGACCGGCGAGGGACGTACCGCGCTGGCCGGGCAGACCGGCGCCTGGCTGGAGTTCCACACCTCGGTGCGGAACGCGCTGACCGCATCGCTCACCACGGGGGAATCATGATGACTGCCAACGACACCTACTTCGACCGGCTCGGGGCCGCACTCCGCGCGGGCGGCATGCCCGAGGCCGAGGTCACGACGACCGTCGCGGACCTCACGGCGTACGTCACGGACGGGGCGGCGCCGGACGGGGACGGGGCCGACCCGGCGGAGGAGTTCGGCGCACCGGAAGAATTCGCGGCGCGGCTGACCGGCAGCGCGCCCGTCGAGGAACCGTCCGGCGGGGCCGAGACCTGGAAGTGGACCACCGACGTCTACAACGACCGCAGGCTGCTCAACCAGTACGGCGACCAGGGCTGGGAGGTCGAGCGCCTGGACCGCCTCGGCCGCTACGTCTGCCGCCGCGATTCGTCGGCCGCACTGCGCTGGGAGTACCGCCGCGAACTGGCGAACAACGCGCAGCAGCGGGCGGCCAGGACCGCCGAGCTGGCCCCTGACGCGTGGGAGCCGTGCGGGCACTGGGCCTTCTACATGTACTTCAAACGCCCGAAGGCGGCGAGCACCGGCCCGGCGGCGGAACTGGACGCGCTCGCCCCGGTCCCCGGCGAGCGGGTGATCTTCGGCAAACGGCTGGGCCGGATGCTGCTGATCCTCGGCCTGTCCCTCCTGGCGCTCGCGGTGCTCTTCGTGTGCGGCTACGGGAACTTCGTGGCGGAGCACCCATGGGTACTGGCGGTCATGGCGGCCGCGGGGCTGGCCGGCGGCCTCGCGGGCTGGCGCGGCGTCAAGCAGGACGTGGCCAAGAACCTCACGGACTAGCAGGGGTGGGACTTCGGGTGCGGGTTGTTCGTGGCTGGGCGCGCCCACGCGGCGGAGCCGCATGTCCCGTACGGCCCCGCGCCCCTGAGGACCCATCCCTGATGCCCCCGTGTCGCCGGAACCGGTCAGAGCACGTCCCCGTTCCTCCAGTCGAAGAAAAGCTCCGCCCCCGGGTCCGGCAGTGACCGCCCCGCCGCAGCCCGTACGTACGTCGTACCCTCCTCCTCCGGCAGCCGTACGACACCGTCCGGGCCGAGTGCCGCCAGTCCCCCGGGCCACACCTGCCACCCGCGCCCCGCGTACAGCGCGGCCCCCGTGTCCGACGCGGACAGCGCCCCGAAGACGTACGCCCCGTCGACGATTCTCTCCAGGGCATCCATGATCCGGCCGCCGAGCCCCTGCCGCCTGTGGTCGGCCCGTACCGCGACCGCCTCGACGTAGCCGACCCGCAGCGAGTGCCCGCGGTGCAGTACCCGGCGCTGGACGAGACTGCCGTGGGCGACGATCTCGCCGTCCTCGCTGATCAGTGCGTGCATGCCGCCGAGGCCGTGTTCCCAGTCCTCGTCCGCGAAGTCGCCGTCGAAGGCGGTGTCGAGAAGGGCGCGGATCGCGACGAGTTCGGCCGGCGTGAGGTGGGCGGTGTGAACGGTGCGCAGGGTCGTCCCGTACTCGGTCGTGCTCCCGTACTCAGTCATGCACAGCACTCTCCCAGGCCCCTGCCGTCACAGGTACTCAGGCCCACTTTGAGTACGCGTGCCGTGTCGGACTGCCGGGCGCCGCAGCAGAGTTGGGGCCATGTCCACGAAGACGTCTCCCCAGTCGCCCGGCGCCGGGCTCTACGCCCTGAAGCCCTGGTACGCGGCCCGGCTGTCCGGGGTCCGCGCCTCGCTCGTCCGCCGCCGGGTGTCGCCGGACACGCTGACCGCCGCCGGGGTGGTGTGCGCGGCGGGTGCGGCGGCGGCAGTGGCCTGGGTGCCCGCGCCGTACGCGGCACTGCCGGTGGCCGTACTTCTCGCCGCACGGCTCGCGTTCGCCAACCTGGACGGGGCGCTGGCCCGGGACACGGGGCGTACGACGCGGCGTGGCGCGCTCCTCAACGAACTGGGCGACCGGGCGGCCGACTTGATCGTCGTCGCGGGCTTCCTGACGCTGGCCCCGCTGTGGCTGGTGGCCACGGCCGGACTGGCCGCGACACTGCCCTCCTGGATCTCCCTGGCGGGCGCGGCGGCGGGCGCCGAGCGCCTCAACGGCGGCCCGGTCGGCAAGACGGAACGCTGCCTGCTGGTGGTCGTCGCGGCGGCCGTACCCGGCTGGGCGGTCCCCGTCCTGGCGGTACTGGCGGCGGGCTCGGCACTGACGGCGGCCGTACGGTGCGCACGCCTGTGGCGGTCGCTGTGAGCGCCCGGGTGCCGGTGATCGTGGCCGGGGTACTGGCGGTGAGCGGCCTGGCGGTGGCAATGATCCCGCCCCGGGTCACGATGCGGGCAGAACTCCGCAAGCGCTGGCGCACCTGGGCACTGGCAGCACCGGTCTACCTGGGCGCACTGTGGCTGGGCACGGCAGGCACGTTCGCCTTGGCGGCGGGCCTGGGGGTGGTGGCAGTAACGGAGTACGCCCGTATGTGCACTTCAGCCCGTCCGGCGTTTGAGGACGCGCGGACGCAGTCCGTGCACGGGGCGCAGCCCCGGACATCAGCCCCCACCAGCCCCGCGGCCAGCGGTTTCGGGAAGGGGCGGGGAGGGGCAAGCGCCGCAGGCAACCCGCACCACCCACCGGCCCGCCCCCACGGCGACCTCCTCGTCCTGGCCGCAGCCTCCCTCACCCTCCCTGCCCTTGCGTGGCTCGCCCCGCAAACCCTCGACCTGCGAGCCGTCGCACTGCTCCTAGTAGCGGCCGCCCTCCCCTCCCTCCTGACCGGCGACACCGATCACGGCTTCACCCGCACCGCCCGCACCACCTTCGGCATCCTCTGGATCCCCGTAGCCCTCACCGGACTCGTCCTCCTCGGCCCCGACACCGCCATGGCCGTCGGCCTCGCCGTGGCCCTCGGTGACGTCGGCGCCTGGTGCGGCGGCACAGCGCTCGGGCGGCGCGGCATCCTCGCCCGCCCGCTCTCCCCCCTCTCCCCCCACAAGACCTGGGCGGGCGTCGCCGGCTGCGCGGCGGCAACTGCCGCCGCCCTGGCCGCGGCCGGAGCCTTCACGCCCGTCCTGTGGGCCGCCGTCCTCCTCGGCTGCCTCCTCGGCGACCTCCTCGAATCCATGGTCAAGCGCGAGTCCGGCGTCAAGGACGCGGGCAGCTGGCTGCCCGGCTTCGGCGGCCTGCTCGACCGCGTCGATTCCCTCCTGCTCGCCCTGCTACTCGCGATGGTGGTGACCCTGTGAGCACAACAACCGCACCTGCACAGACCCCGGCCCCGGCCCCCCACCGCACCCCCGCCCTCCTCCGCCGCGCCCTGTGGTGGTCCCTCCTCACCCTCACCGGTGGCGTCGAACGCCGAGGCCGTCTCCCTCGCGGCGGCTGCGTCGTCGTCGCGAACCACTCCTCGCACGCCGACACCGCCGCCCTGCTCGCCGCGCTCGACGCCCGGCACACCCCGGCGATCGGCGCCGCCGCCGACTACTGGTTCGCGTCCCCGTGGCGCAGCCGCGTCTGCCGCCGTCTCGCGGCCGGTTTCCCGGTGCGCCGCAAGGGCGGCGGCCTCGAAGACCTGCTGTCCATGAGCGACGAACTCCGCGCGGGCCGCGCCGTCGTCCTCTTCCCCGAGGGCACCCGGGGCGCCGGTGAGGCAGGTGAGGTCGGCTCCTTCCACCGCGGCGCCCTGCTCCTCGCCGAACGGGCCGGAGTCCCGGTGGTCCCCGTCGGCATCGCGGGCACCAACCGTCTCCTCCCCAAGCACGGCCGCCTGCGCTCCGCCCTCGTACGCATCCGGATCGGCGATCCGCTGCCGCCGACCGTCACCCCGGAGGAGGCCCGCGACGCGGTGGCCGCACTCCACCACCGTACGAACGCGGAATCACTGCGCGACTCGGTCGTACGCCGCCGCGTCGCAGCCGTCGCGACCTCCCGCTGGGGGCTGCCGATCGCGTTCGTCTGGGCCGGGGCAGAGGCGCTGAGCTGGCCGCTGATGCCGGAACTCCTGCTCGCGGTGGCCTGCGTGGCCGCCCCGCGAGCCGCCCTGAAGCTCTCCGCCACCGCCCTCGCGGGCAGCCTGGCGGGCAGCCTCCTCGCCCTCCAACTCGCCTCTTCCGGCGTGCAGTTGCCCGCCCCGATGACCACGGACCGGATGCACGCGGCAGTACGCACCCAACTCGCCGCCGAGGGTGCGGCAGCCGTCCGCCACCAGCCCTGGAACGGCATCCCGTTCAAGGTGTACGCGGCGGAGGCCGGCCGCGCGGACCTCCCCGCCGCCGACTGGCTGCTCGCCTCCGCGAAGGCACGCGGCACCCGCACGCTCGCCGTGGGCCTGGGCTTTGCGGCGTTCGGGCTGCTGATGCGGCGCTGGCGCAGGCTCTACCCGGGGTATCTCGTGCTGCTGGGGACAGGGTTCATGGCAGGTCTGACACTCATCGTGCTCGGCTGGACCTGATCCGCCCGGAGCTGAGGTGGACCCGGTCCAGGTACCCGCCGGGGAGGTGGCTGCGCCACAACTTGACGTCCGGGTAAGGGAGTTGACTGGCCAGCGCCTCCTGTACCTCGTCCTGCGGGTGCCCGAGGACGTCGACCCCGTCGAGGACGACGGGCACGGCGGCGGGCTCCAAGGGCGGATGGACCGCCCGCCGAAGGTCCACGACGTCGAGTCCGCCCGCACGCTCCCCGCCGACCAGAAGCGACAGTCCCTGGTACGTCGCCCCGAACGACCACTCCAGCCCGCACACCCACGACTCACGCACGTCGCACAGCGTCGCGACGGCCCACTGGGCGGCACGCTCGGACGTGCCATAGGCGAGGGTTCCGGCGCGGTGCGGAAGGACCAGTCCCCGGCCCGGGAGAATCTCGAACACGTCCGCACCCTCGCACGGGCAGGAGCACGGAACCACCCCCACCCGTGCGAAGCCGGTCAGCACACGCCGATCAGCACACGCCGATCAGCACACGCCGGTCAGCACACAGCGGTCAGCACACGCCGGTCAGTACACACTCACCCCGTACGCCGACAGCGCCTCCTTCACCGGCTGGTGAATGGCGGAGCCCGAGGTCCCCGTGCAGCCCGAGCTGCCCGAGTGGATCCCCAGCGCGACGCTGCCCGCGAAGTGGGCGCCGCCGCTGTCGCCGCCGGCCGAGCAGGCGGTGGTGCGGACCATGCCGTAGACCGGGCCGTCGCCGTAGTTGACGGTGACGTTGACGGCGGTGACGGTGCCGGACGTCACCTTCGTGGTCGAGCCGCTCTTCTTGAGAGACTGCCCGACCACTGCGTCGGCGGCCGAGGAGATGTCCTGGGCGGAGCCGTTGTAGAGGTTCACGGTGCCGCCGGGGCTGGAGCCGTCGGTGAAGCGGACGAGGCCGTAGTCGTTGGTGGGGAAGCTGGTGCCCTCACGGACGCCGATCGCGGACCCGCCGGAGGTCGCCGACCAGGAGCTCGCCGAGTTGGTGCAGTGCCCGGCGGTGACGAAGTAGGTCGCCGTGCCCTTCTTGACATTGAAGGCGGAGGAGCAGCGGTAGCCGCCGCCGTAGATGGCGTCGCCGCCGATGATCTCCTTCTTGAAGACACCGGGGACGCGGGCGATCCGCACCGCACCGCCGAGGGAGTCGGCGACCCTGCGCAGCCGGGCCAGGTCGCGGGCGGAGACGGAGCGGTCGGCCTCGACGGCTATCTGGTTGGTGCGGGGGTCCAGGCCCCATGAGGTCCCGACGATCTTCGCCTGGGCCTCCAACTGCCGCATCGCACCGGCGAGTTGCGCCGCACTGCGCGTCACCAGCTTCGGGGTGGCACCGGACGCGCGGACCTTGGCGGCGGCCTGCTCGGTCGTGACGGTGACGACCAGACCGCCCGTCTTGGCGTCCACGTACGTACCGGCACTGTCGGCGCCCAACTCGGCACGCGCGGTGGAGTCCTGGGCGTAGAGCGACGGGGCGGGGCCGGGCGTGGGTTCGGCCCCGGCGGGGGTGGCGCCGAGGCCGAGGGAGGTGAGGAGGAGCAGGGAGGACAGGGCGGCGGTACGTCTGATGCGCATGGGGGATCTCCTTCTGGGCTGGCTGGCCGAGGGAGGTACGCGTGCCTTGGCGCCGTGGGGGCACCAGCGTTGAATTTGACATGCCCATCACGAACCCACAAGACCGCGCACAGCCCTCCCCGCACCTCTCCCCCGCGCACCCGTTCGTTTCCGCACCTCCACCCGGGGCACACGCCTGCCGACGAGGAGAGGCTGGAGGCGGACCCGTATGAACACCAGGAGTGCGACCGGTACGGCACGGCGGGCGGCCCGCAGCGACACCATGAAGTACGCCGCGCGCACGGGATTCACCGCACGCGGAATCATCTACCTGCTGGTCGGACTACTGGCGCTGCAGATCGCGCTGAGCGGCGGGGGCAAGTCCGCCGACCGGGGCGGGGCACTGGCCGAGATAGCGGAGAAGCCCTTCGGCAAGTTCCTGCTGTGGGCGATGGGGATCGCCCTCGTCGGCATGGCGCTGTGGCGACTGTCGGAGGCTCTCTTCGGGGCGGCCGGCGTCGACGGCCACAAACCCAAGAAGCGCCTCCTCTCCGCCGCCCGCGCCGTCTTCTACGGCTTCGTCTCGTACTCCGTACTGGCCTTCGCGGCGGGCGGCAGGAGCAGCGGCGGGGGGTCGAGCGACCAGCAGTCGCAGGACGTCACGGCGAAGGTGATGGAGCTGCCGGCCGGTCAGTGGCTGGTCGGCGCGGGCGGGCTCGTCATCGCAGGGGCGGGCGTCTGGATCGGCGTACGGGCGGTCATGCGCAAGTACCACAAGCACCTGAAGATGGGTGAAATGCCGCACCGGGTACGGCAGTTGGTCGACGTCACCGGCGTCGGCGGCGGCGTGGCGCGCGGCCTGGTGTTCGCGGTGGCGGGCGGTTTCGCGGTGGCAGCGGCGGTGTCGTACGACCCGGAGAAGGCGAAGGGCATGGACGACACGATCCGCTCGTTCCGGGAGACGCCGGTGGGGCCGTGGCTGCTGGTGGTGCTGGCAGTGGGGCTGATGCTCTTCGGCGTCTTCTCGTTCGCGATGGCGCGGTGGCGGAAGCTCTGAGGAGTGCGTGAGGGGTACGGCGAGGCTGTGGGGTGACGGGGGTCAGCGGGCCCTGTCCGCCCACTGCGCGGCCCGGACCGTTCCGTCCTGAACGGCCTGCCGGGGCAGTTGCAGGCCGAGTCCGGTTTCCAGGGCGTGGAAGTACAGTTCGAACTCGCCGGTCAGTTCGGGGTGGTCCAGTTCCGCGCGGCGTACGGCCCGGTTGAGGAAGTCGAGTTGGCCGCCCCGGTAGTAGGGGGCGCGGCCGCGGTCGTACCAGATCAGCTCCAGCATGCCCCAGTTGTCGTCGACGCGGTGGCCGTCCCTCATGTAGCTGAAGCTGTAGATGGCTTTCGCAGAGGTCGCACTCAGCTCCACCGTCTCGGTGACGCCGAACAGGCCGAGCCCCGCACTGTCGAGCCAGGTGCCTGGCGGCAGCTCGTGGTACATCAGGAACGCCCACTCGCCCACCTGCCCGAAGCAGCAGGACTCCCAGGCGATGTCCCACTCGTCGCGGCCGTCACCGGCCATGCCCCGCAGCTCCGACAGGCTCGTCCCGGCGGCGACCTGTTCGGGGTCGGCGCCGTGGGCCAGGGCGATCTCTTCGGCACTGAGGTCGTCGCCCCGGAAGAAGGCCAGGTGGGTGTAGGGCTCCTGCTCCCGCCAGGTGCCGGCGATCCAGGCGAGCCGTTCGAGCGGGTCCCCTCCGCAGGGTCGCTGCACCTCCTGCGTATCGCTCGCATCGCCCGTACCGCCGCTGCGGAATCGCGCTCCCCATGCGGGGTTGATCCGCTCCAGCATCCCGGCCTGACCGGTGACACCGGCCCCGTCCCTCTCGGCGAGTACGCGCACTGCTTCCTCCGCCGCGAAGTACAGGGCCTGGTCGAGGTCTTGGGTGGCGAAGACCTCCAGGTAGGGACCGTGGAAGCCGCGCACGGTGCCGTCCTCGTCCAGGACCAGGAAGAGCTCGCTGGAGCTGTCGGCGCGCTGTTCGTACTGATCGGGCGAGGTGCCGGTGGGCGGGAGCATGGCCTCGTCGAGCAGGTCGGAGCGGGCGGCCAGCTGCTGCCAGGCCTCTTTGAGTGTGTGCTCGGTTATACGCATGGACGCAATTATGCGGCCGGGCAATGACATCGCCCGAGGTACGCCACGCCCGCCGCTCGGCGCCCTCGCCCGCTAATTCCCTTATAAGGCAGTCCACTTGAAACCGCCGTAATCGAAAGGTGTCCACGATCCCCGTGCGAAGGGTAGTGACCTCTGGTTTCCCGGCCCGGGGAAATGTGTGACGTAGATCTACTGCATGACGAAGGGGGGCGCCGGTCAGTTATGGTGCACCTGCACCATAATCGGAAAACTTGGGGGCGGAATCGGCCATGTCTGCCGTGACCGTAATGATCATCGACGACGACAAGCTTCTCCGATATGGGTTGCAGCGCATTCTTGAGACTGCGTCAGACATCCGAGTAGCCGTGGTGTGCGACGGACGCGAGGCCGTCGCAATGGCGAAGAGATACGTTCCGGATGTCGCTCTGGTCGACATTCAGATGCCGGACGTCGACGGGTTCGACGTCCTCGCAGAATTGCGCAGGCTCGACACTCCGCCGGCCGTAGCCATGCTGACCGGGTTCGGCAGCGAGGGGAACGTGATGCGGGCGCTGTCCGAAGGCGCCGCCGGCTTCTTCCTCAAGGACGCTTCTCCCCATGAACTCATTCCCGGCATTCGGTTGCTCGCAGCCGGAGGAAGCGCCCTTTCCTCCAGGGTCGTCCGCGCGCTCGCGAGCAATCCGGCGCTGGCACCTTCCGGACGTTCGCCCTCGGTTGAATCCGCACCTTTGAAGTCACCCGGAGCAGCCCTTACCGCGAGGGAACAGACCGTCCTTGAGCTATTGCCGACAGGAATGACGAATTCGGAGATCGCCCAGCAGCTTTCCGTCAGCCGCTCCACCGTCAAGGACCACGTCAGTACGATTCTCGCCAAGCTCGGTGTGGCCAATCGGATCCAGGCCGCCATCGCCGCACACCACACGAACTCCCAGGGCGTCGCGACGACCCGCCGTGCGACGGACTCGGCGTGGGACTCCCGCACATGAGACGCAGCGTTCCACAGTGGGCACTCGATGCCGCGATCGTCCTGCTTGCTGCCGGCGAGTTCCTCACGGTCCAGTCCCGGGTGGGGCCGCTGGTCAATGCCACCTACCTCCTGGCCGTCGCCGCTCTGGTTCTCCGCAGGAAGTGGCCAGTGGCTGTCACACTCGCCACGATTCCCGCAGCGGTCAGTGGCTATCTCTGGCTGGCACCGCTGACCGCGCTCGGTACCGCTGCGGCGGCGGTGCCGGCCCGGCTGGCGGTCTACAGCTGTGCGGCTCTGATGTTCTTCGCCGCCGCTTCTCCCAAGTCCGTCGCGGAAGCACGCGGCCGAACCGCCGATCAATGGGCTGCGGCGCTGATCGGACCCGCCCTCTTCAGCATCGGCCCCACAGCTCTGGGGCAACTGGCACGCACCCGCCGTGAACTGGCGGCCAGACTGCGGGAACTCCAGCACAGCAAGGAGCAGGAGCGACGGCTCTTCGTCGAGATGGCCGTCGTGGAAGAGCGTGCCCGGCTGGCCCGCGAGATGCATGACGGCGTCTCCCACCATGTGAGCCTGATCAACATGGAGGCCACCCTGCTCGCGCTGGAATCGAAGGATGCCCAGGCGCGGCTCCGTGCCCAGCGCATCGGAGAGCTCGGCGGCAAGGCGGTGGACGAGCTCCGGGATGTTCTTGGCGTACTGAGGGCATCGGGCGAGCCGGAGCGGTTGCCCGGTCTCTCCCAGCTGCCCGATCTCATCGCGGCCAGTGGCCTTCCGGTCCGCGCGGAGTGCACCGTCTCCTCCGGAGCCCCCGGGCTGACGCCCGACATTGAACTGGCCGCGTACCGGGCCGTGCAGGAAGCGCTGACCAACGCGGCGAAACACGCGCCCGGCAGCGAGATCACGGTGTCGGTCTCTTCCTGCGCCCAGACGTCCGTTCTGCGCATCGAAGTGGTCAACTCGCCCCCGACCACAGCATGCGGCGCCGGCCGCGACGCAGAGCAGGGCAACGGGGTTTCGTACGGACACGGGCTTGTCGGGCTGCGCGAGCGTGCAGCCCGCCTGAGGGGAAGCGTGACCGCGCAGCCGGAGCCGGACGGCGGGTTCGCAGTCCGAGTACTCCTGCCCCTCTCGGCCCGCCGTCCCGCCAACTGACCAAGCCGCGAGCCCACTCGGCCCCCGCCACATGGCGGGGGCCGACGCTCACCGATCCTCCCCGGGCATGACAGAGCCGCCTCGATCGGCTGACAGGATTTCACCAGTGAAGAGGGGCGCCTGCCCGTGCCGCCGATCCGACGCGAATTCGCGAAGTCCGGCGGAATAACTCTTCATCAATTCCTCGGGGACGAGGACACACGGAAGTCGGCTAAGTTTCGACGCCTCGCCGCACTCCCGTGTGCCCCTCCCGCATGATGCACAACGGAGTTTACGTGAACCGTCAGAAGATCCGCATTGCCGCTGCCTCCGCCCTGGCTGCCGTCGCCTTCGGTGTCGCAGCACCCAGCGCCCACGCTGCGGAGTCCGGGCGCACCCCGGCCCCCGCAGTGAGCGTGCAGCACGCCGATGCGGCCCGCCTCGCCACCCTGATCGCCCAGAATCCGGCGGCGGCCACCAACGGCGAGGCCGGCCTCAATGCCGCTGTCATCGCGCAGCTGCAGAACCAGCAGGAAGTTCAGCAGGGAAGCCCCAGGGCAGAGGCCATCAAGGCGCTGCTGAAGAAGTCCGGCTCCCTGTTCAAGGCTGCCGTGAAGAACGCGAAGAAGGGTGCCGACGCCTACCGCAAGTGGGTCGACAGCCTTTCGAACTTCAACCCGGTGAAGTGGACCTTGAAGGCACTTCCGGGTGCCGTCCAGTACGAAATCATCGACTGGCTCGCCAAGCAGGTCGGCTGACCGCGCCCCTGCACATCAACCCGGTCCTGCTGCTTGTGCGGCAGCCGGACCGGGCCCGGCCCGACGGGAAATCAAGAGGTTGACCATGGAAAAGACGAACGACCAGAAGCGGACAGACAGCATCTGGGGCATCGTGACACTGCCCCTCCTGGCCGGCTGGATCACCTTCCACATGCTGCCCCACAACACCGCACCGGGATGGATTCTCTACGCCACCGGTGTCGCTGCGACGGTCCTTGCTCACGGGTGGTTCGCCGCTCGCAAGACCTCTCCGGGAGTGGGCGGTGTGGTCGTTCCCCTTCTCCATGTCCTGCTCGGCGCCTTGTTCTGGCTCACCCGAACCTGAGGACTCACCGTTTCATGAACATCTCCTACCTCCGCGCCGCTGCTGCGACCGCCGCAGCAGCCGTCGCGCTCGGAGTGGCCGCCCCCGCCGCCACTGCCGCAGAGGCACGTCACGCATCCGTCGCCGTGGCGTCCCAGGCCCCCGTGCCGCTGACGGCACAGCAGGCCCGGTCCGTCCTTGCCTCACCCGAACTGCGCCCGCACCTGACCGTTCACGCGCAGGCCGACCTTCAGGCTGTCGCGCAGGGTGACACCACGCCGCAGATCCAGCAGAGTGCCGCCTCGGCCGCCGCCAAAGCCGCACTGGCAGTTCTGAAGAAGGCGGGCGGCAAGGTGTGGGCCGGTGCCAAGTCGGCTGCCGCCAAGGGGTTCACCGCCTTCAAGAAGTGGCTTGACGGCCTGGCCTGGTACCACCCGGTACGGCTCGCCATCGCGGCCCTCGGCACCGAAGGCGTCAAGCAGCTGATCAACCTGATCAACAACAGCTGACCATCCGTCCGGGCGCACCGGGGCGGGGGCGGCCGGGGTCCGCCCCGGTTGCCCCCGCCCCGGTGTCAGTCGGCGAAGATCCCCTGGCCGGACTTGGCGGCGCGGAGGAGGGCTCCGAGGGAGTGGGGGGTCGTGGTCAGGATGACGTCGGGCTCGTCGCTCTCGCGGAGCTTGACGGTGTGGCCGTCGAAGGCCGCTGCGTAAAGGCAGTTTGCACCCTCGTTACTGTACGAAGACTTCTGCCAGCCAGTCGTGGACACAGCACTCCCCCTCAAATGTCCCGCGCGATGCGGTGGATCAAGTCCCGTGACTTTCCCGGAGGGAGCGCACGAGACTCCATACGGTCTAGCACCGCCCGGTATTTGGCCAATTGCGCCTCGGCATCGAGGAAGTCGCACCCATAATCCGTGTCCAGTTCGACGGTGTCCAGTTGCGGAACTGGCCCCGTGGCATAGACAACCGATTGCCCCGAAACCGGGAACGAGGCCTCCCCGAAGGGGATCACCACAATCGAGATGTTCTCTCGTTCGCTCATCTCAAGTAGGTAGTTCAACTGCGCACGGGCCGTTTCCGGCCCCCCAACCCCCATCCGCAACGCGGCTTCGTGAACGATCGCCCTGTACGGAGTCGGACTGGCTCCGTACAGCACCTTCTGCCTCTTCACGCGGTAAGAGATGCGGTGCTCCACATCGTGCGGCGGCAGTGCGGGGAGGTTCTCCCGGAAGACCGCGCGAGCATGCTCCACCGTTTGCAGAAGTCCGGGCACATGGATGATCACAGCTACGCGCAGGGTGGTTGCGCTGTCCTCCAGTTCGGCCAGTTCGATGAGACCTGCATGAAGGCTCTCCCGGTACTCCTCCCACCAGCCGCGCTTCCTCGCGCCAGTCATCCCTGCGAGCGCATCCACGTAACCGGGGTCCGCACAGCTGTAGTTGACGGCCATGGCTCGAACCCGCTCAGCGCTGACCGGATGCCGCGCGGATTCGATGTTGCTGATCTGCGCCGGCTGCACACCGAGCGTCCGCGCGGCGACCGTTGTCGTCATGCCCGTACGTTCGCGCAGCTTGCGCAGCTCAGTACCCAGACGCTTCTGCCGCAGGGCGAAGACCTTGTCCGATGACACCAGCACCTACCCGACCCACGGGGTCACTCACACGAGTGACTGTAATTTTTTGACCCCAACCACTCTAAAAACATACAGCGGTCACGCTACCGTGTGAGCCACGCCACTCATCCGGCACGGCAGGAGGCCGACATGACCACCGTATCTCCGCACACCCCGGACCCCGAATCGACGCCACCCCTCCACGACGAACTCCTCGCCATGGCAAAAGAGTTCGCCCCGCGCCTCTTCGCTGTCGCCCAGACCTGGACCCTCGACGACGGCACCACCGACGGGTGGATCGCCGCCTGGGGGCTTGCGTACGAGGACGGCCAGGCCGACCTCTTCGGCACCGGCGGCGGCACGATCATGCGGCTCAACTCGCCCCAGTCCGCCGTCACTCACTTCGGGCGCGGCGAGAATCGCGCGGCTTCCCTCGTCTGGCCCGACGCGGCGTAGAGGGGGGCCCGGACACAACACCGCCCCCGTCCGATGTGGGGTCGGACGGGGGCGGGGTTCAGGGGCTGCCGAAGCAGCAGGGGCTCAGCCCTGGTGCGGGTAGCGGTAGTCGGTCGGCGGGACCAGGGTCTCCTTGATGGCCCGGGTCAGGGTCCAGCGCTGGAGGTTCTGGGGGGCGCCGGCCTTGTCGTTCGTACCGGAGGCGCGGCCTCCGCCGAACGGCTGCTGGCCGACGACGGCGCCCGTCGACTTGTCGTTGATGTAGAAGTTGCCCGCGGCGTAGCGCAGCTTGTCCAACGCGCGCGCGGCCGCGGCACGGTCGCCGGCGATGACCGAGCCGGTCAGGGCGTAGTCGGAGACCGACTCCATCTGCTCCAGCATCGCGTCGTACTCCGCGTCCTCGTAGACGTGGACGGCGAGGATCGGGCCGAAGTACTCGGTCGTGAAGACCTCGTTGGCCGGGTCCGTGCACGCGATGACCGTGGGGCGGACGAAGTAGCCCTCGGAGTCGTCGTACGTGCCGCCCGCGACGATCGTGCAGGTCGGGTCCGACGCGGCGCGGTCGATCGCTGCCTTGTTCTTGGCGAACGAGCGGGCGTCGATGACGGCGCCGATGAAGTTGTCGAGGTTGGTGACGTCACCCATGGTGATGCCGTCGACCTCGGCCGCGAACTCTTCCTTGAAGCCGTCGTTCCAGATGGAGGCCGGAACGTAGGCACGCGAGGAAGCGGAGCACTTCTGGCCCTGGAACTCGAAGGAGCCGCGGGTCAGCGCCGTCTTCAGGATGGCGCGGTCGGCGCTCGGGTGCGCGACGACGAAGTCCTTGCCGCCCGTCTCGCCGACGAGGCGCGGGTAGGTGCGGTACTTGGCGATGTTCTCGCCGACCGTCTTCCACAGGTACTGGAAGGTCGCGGTCGAGCCGGTGAAGTGGATGCCGGCCAGGTCGCGGTGGTTCAGCGCGATCTCGGAGACCGCGATGCCGTCACCGGTGACCAGGTTGATGACGCCCTTGGGGAGGCCCGCCTCTTCCAGGAGCTGCATGAGCAGGACGGCGGCGTGGGTCTGGGTGGGGGACGGCTTCCACACGACCACGTTGCCCATCAGGGCGGGGGCGGTGGGGAGGTTGCCCGCGATGGCCGTGAAGTTGAACGGCGTGATCGCGTAGACGAAGCCTTCGAGCGGGCGATGGTCCATGCGGTTCCACACACCGGCCGAGTTCGCCGGGGGCTGCTCGGAGAGCAGGTCACGGGCGTACTTGACGTTGAAGCGCCAGAAGTCGATGAGCTCGCACGGGGTGTCGATCTCGGCCTGCTGGGCCGTCTTCGACTGGCCGAGCATGGTCGAGGCGGCGAGGGTCTCGCGCCACGGGCCGGCCAGCAGCTCGGCCGCGCGCAGGATGATCGCGGCGCGGTCGTCGAAGGACATCGCGCGCCACGCCGGGGCGGCGGCCAGGGCGGCGTCGACCGCGTCCTGCGCGTCCTGGGTCGTCGCGTTGGCGTACGTACCGATGACCGACTTGTGGTTGTGCGGCTGTACGACGTCGAAGCGCTCGCCCCCGCCCATCCGCTTCTCACCGTTGATGGTCATCGGGAGGTCGATGGGGTTCTCGGCCAGCTCCTTGAGCTTGGCCTCAAGGCGGGCACGCTCCGGCGAACCGGGGGCGTAGGAGTGCACCGGCTCGTTGACCGGGGCGGGTACCTGGGTCACTGCGTCCATGTGTTCCATAGCTCCTTGCGTCAGAAGGTTGCGGGGTGTGCGGCAGTTCTGGGAAGTCAGTTCCGGGGAAGCCAGTTCTGGGAAGCCAGTTCTGGGAAGTCAGTTCTTGGTGATGATCGAGCGGCCGAAGAAGAGCAGGTTCGCGGGCTTCTCGGCGAGACGGCGCATGAAGTAGCCGTACCAGTCGGTGCCGTACGCCGTGTAGACGCGCATCCGGTGGCCCTCGGCGGCGAGCCGGACGTGCTCCTCGCTGCGGATGCCGTACAGCATCTGGAACTCGTACTCGTCCAGCTTGCGCCCGGCGCGGCGGCCGAGCTCCTGCGCGATGGCGATGAGGCGCGGGTCGTGGGACCCGATCATCGGGTAGCCGTCGCCCTCCATCAGGATCTTCATGATCCGGACGTACGCCTTGTCGATCTCGCCCTTGTCCTGGAACGCGACGGAGGCGGGCTCCTTGTAGGCGCCCTTCACGATGCGCACGCGGCTGCCGGCGGCGGCCAGGCGGCGGGCGTCGTCCTCGGTGCGGAAGAGGTACGCCTGGATGACGCAGCCGGTCTGCGGGAAGTCCTTCCGCAGCTCCTCGTGGATGGCGAACATCGAGTCGAGGGTGGTGTGGTCCTCGGCGTCCAGGGTGACCGTGGTGCCGATGGCGGCGGCGGCCTCGACGACGGGGCGTACGTTCGCGAGCGCCAGCTCGTGGCCGCCCTCCAGCGCCTGGCCGAACATCGACAGCTTCACGGACATCTCGGCCTTGGTGCCCAGACCCAGGTCCTTGAGGTGCTCGATCAGGTCGAGGTACGCGTCACGGGCGGCGTACGACTGCTCGGCGGTGGTGATGTCCTCACCGACGACGTCGAGCGTGACTTCCAGGCCCTTGGCGGCGGCGTCCACGACGATCGGTACGACCTGGTCGACGGACTCACCGGCGATGAACCGGCCGACGACCTGTTTGGTGCCCGGAGCGGCCGAGACGAAACGGCGCATCTGGTCGCTGCGCGATGCGGCGAGGATCACGGGACCCAGCACGGGGCACCTCCACTGAACTAAAGACTCGAAGGGGCCGTGACCAGCTGTTTTGTGACAGAACTGGGACGGCACGGATAACCACGGTGAAATCTAGGTATCGCGCCGAGCCTGGACTACCGACAGCTGTCACGCATCCGGACACCCCACCTCATACATATGTCTGAAAAGGGGGTCGGGCGGTGCGAGAATGGGGCTGTGAATGCCGATTACCAGGATCTGGTCGACGAAATCTCCGCGCTGCTCGGCGCTCCGGCAACCCTTGAGGACCGGGATTTCCGGCTGATCGCCTTCGGGGCGCACGACAGTGAGGACGCGGGCGCGATGGACCCGGTCCGCACCCGGTCGATCCTCACCCGGCGCTCGACGGTGGAGGTCCGCGCCTTCTTCGAACGCTTCGGCATCACGTCGGCCGCCGGGCCCGTGCACATCCCGGCCGACCCGGCGGCGGGCGTCCTGCGCGGGCGGCTGTGTCTGCCGGTACGGCACCGGGGGACGGTGTACGGCTACGTGTGGCTGCTGGCGGCCGACGATTCGCCGCCGCCCCTCCCGGATTCCACGCTCGACGCGGCGATGGCAGTGTGCGGCCGGATCGGCGCGCAGCTCGCCGACGAGGCCCGCTCCCGCGCCGACCTCGGTCCGCAACTGTTCACCCTCCTCACCTCCGACTCGGAGGACCGCCGGGAGGCCGCGCTCGCGGCGCTGTCGGGGCCGCTGGGGACGGGCGGGCCGTACGCCGTGCTGTGCGCCGCACCCTGGGGCGCCCCGCCTCCCGGTCTGCGTACGGTTCCCGGGGCGTCGGCGCTCACCCTCGTACCGGTGCCGGGAGCTTCCGGGCCGCGGCTCGCGGTACTGGTCAGACTGGGGGCGGGGGCGGATCTGGGGCCGGCGCAGTCGGCAGCGAAGACGCTGACGGCCGGGGCGCCGGGAGCAACAGGAACGCCGGGCGCGCAGGGCGGATCCGGGGCGTCGAGGGCACAGGGCGGATCCGGGGCGTCGGGAGCGCCGGGCGGGTCTCCCGTCGTCGGCATCGGCACCGCCGTCCGCACCCTCGCCGACCTCCCCGCCGCCTGGCGCGAGGCCTCCGCCGCCGCGCGGGCAGCGCTGGCCCGCCCGCACCTCGGCCCCGTCGCCGAGTGGTCGTCCATCGGCCCGTACCGCCTCCTGGCCGCCCTCCCCGACAGCGGCCCAGGCCACCCGGTGGACCCCGCCGTCAGCCCCCTCCTCACCCCCGCACACGCCGAACTGGCCCGCACCGCCGAGGTGTTCCTCGACTGCGCGGGCCAGGCGGGCCGCACGGCGACGGCCCTCAACATCCACCGGCAGACCCTCTACTACCGCCTGTCCCGGGTGGAACAGCTCACCGGCCTCGACCTCCACGAGGGCGAGGACCGGCTGCTGCTGCACATGTCGCTGAAGGCCGCACGGCTCTGAAACGGGTCGGGGTGTCCCCCACTCCTGTGGTGTCCCAGTCGGAGCGTTCGTTGCTGATCGAGTTGCGCCAGACGTCCAACTCCGGCCCGGAAGTGAGCAGTTCACGCCCTTCCGACTTCATCGCGATGAGCACGCGCGCACCGCATTCAACACCTGACGTGTCGTCAATGGGGCGCGCGTGGCGGCTGGTTGAGGTGGTACGGGTACGGGCGGCACAGCACAGCGCGGCCCCGCGGCCTCAGGCCGTGGGCCCCTGTTCCATGAACGCCCGCAGCCCCGCCGTCAGGTCCTTCGCGGACGGCGCGGTCTCGGGGTCGGTCATCCACTGCATCATCACGCCCGCCATCAGCGCCTGCGTGAGCATGCCCGCGACCCGCGCCTTCTCCGGGTCGGCCTCGGGGTCCATGCCGAGGAAGGCCTCCGCCATCCCGGTACGCCCCTCCTCCTGCGGCCCCTTGATCGCCTCGCGCAGCGCTTCGTCGTACTCAAGGCGCGTGACGACCTCCAGCTGGAGCTTCCACACCTTGCGGCTGATCTCGAAGGAGTCGATGACCTGACCCCAGACCGCTTCGAAACGGGCGTACGGATCGGCCGGCAGCGGTGCCGCGCCCTCCCGCCCCGCCGGGCCGACCGCATTGCCCCACTCCTCGGTCAGCGCCAGGAAGGCCTGGTTGAGCAGGGCCTCCTTGGAGCCGTAGTGGTAGCCGATGGAGGCGAGATTGGTGCCGGACGCGGCGACGATGTCGCGGGCGGTGGTCCGGGCGTACCCCTTGTCCAGCAGGCACTGCTTGGCGCCTTCGAGCAGATCCTCACGATGTCCCATGAACGCAGCGTACCCCCGGCCTAGACGCTTGTGTAAGACGGGCGTCTAAAACGGGGGTACGCGGGGAACGACTGCCGTACTAGTCGGTCAGGTTGACCGAGCGGGCCGAAGCCGCGCCGATCTCCTCGGCCAGCTCGTTGAGTACGTTCTGCGGGACGGTGTCGTCGACGGTCAGGACCGCGAGGGCCTCGCCACCCACGTCGGCGCGGGCGACCTGCATGCCCGCGATGTTCAGTCCGGCCTCGCCGAGGACGCGGCCGACGGTGCCGACGACGCCCGGACGGTCCTGGTAGCGCAGGACGACCATGTGGTCGGCGAGCGCCAGGTCCACGTCGTACTCACCGATGGCGACGATCTTCTTGAGGTTCTTCGGACCGGCCAGCGTGCCCGAGACCGAGACCTCCTCGCCGCCGGTGAGGGTGCCGCGCACCGTCACCACGTTGCGGTGCTCGGGGGACTCGCTGCTGGTGGTGAGGCGGACCTCGACACCGCGCTCCTGCGCGAAGAGCGGCGCGTTGACGTACGACACCGTCTCCTCGACGACGTCCTCGAACACGCCCTTGAGCGCGGAGAGTTCGAGCACCTTCACATCGTGCTGGGTGATCTCGCCGTACACCTCGACGTCGAGGCGGGCCGCGACCTCGCCCGCCAGCGCGGTGAAGATCCGGCCGAGCTTCTCGGCGAGCGGCAGACCCGGGCGTACGTCCTCGGCGATGACGCCGCCCTGGACGTTGACCGCGTCCGGAACCAGCTCACCGGCGAGCGCGAGACGGACGGACCTGGCGACGGCGACGCCCGCCTTCTCCTGCGCCTCGTCGGTCGAAGCACCCAGGTGCGGGGTGCAGACGACCTGGTCGAGCTCGAAGAGCGGGGAGTCCGTGCAGGGCTCCTTCGCGTACACGTCGAGGCCGGCGCCGGCGACGCGGCCCTCCTTGAGCGCCGAGTACAGCGCGGCCTCGTCGACGATGCCGCCGCGGGCCGCGTTCACGATCCGTACCGCCGGCTTGACCTTGTGCAGGGCGTCGTCGCCGATCAGACCGAGGGTCTCGGGCGTCTTGGGGAGGTGCACGGTGATGAAGTCGGAGACTTCGAGCAGCTCGTCCAGGGTGAGGACCTTGACGCCCATCTGGGCGGCGCGCGCGGGCTGCACGTACGGGTCGTAGGCGACGACCTTCATGCCGAACGCGGACATCCGCTGGGCGACCAGCGCGCCGATGCGACCGAGGCCGACGACACCGAGGGTCTTCTCGGCCAGCTCGACGCCGCTGTACTTCGAGCGCTTCCACTCGCCGTTCTTGAGCGCGGAGTTGGCCTGCGGGATGTTGCGGGCCGTGGCGAGGATGAGACCGCAGGCGAGCTCGGCGGCGGTGACGATGTTGGAGGTCGGCGCGTTGACGACCATCACGCCGGACTTGGTGGCGGCGGAGACGTCGACGTTGTCGAGGCCGACACCGGCGCGGGCGACCACCCGCAGCTTCTTGGCGGCGGCGATGGCCTCCGCGTCCACCTTCGTCGCGGAGCGGACGAGAATCGCGTCCGCGTCGGCGATGGCGGGCAGGAGTTCGGCGCGGTCGGCTCCGTTGCAGTGCCGGATCTCGAAGTCCGGCCCCAGGGCGTCGACGGTCGCGGGCGACAGCTCTTCAGCGATGAGTACGACAGGCTTGGCAGTGCTCACGTGAGTCCTCACTGGATCCTTTGCGGACGGCCGTCCCGACGGCCGCAGCGGTGGAGGTGGCTACCGCGTGGAAGACGCACGACGCTGTGGGCCTGACGCGTGGATGTGGTTCAGAAGTGTAGTGCTGCGGGCGAGTGCATTCTCCGCCCGTTCGTAAGGATCACTCGTCCGTGGGTGGACGTGGTGTCCAGTCCGGGCCGGGTGGCGAGGAGGGGCCGCAGCCCGAAGCTGCGACCCCTCCTCCCCCTGAGGCTTACGCCTCTTCGTCGTTCACCCAGCTCATGAGCTTGCGGAGCTCCTTGCCCGTGGTCTCCAGCAGGTGGTTCTCGTCGGCCTTCTTGTACTCGGAGTACTTCTTGAGGCCGCCGTGGTACTCGTCCATCCACTGCTTGGCGAAGGTGCCGTCCTGGATCTCGCCCAGGATCTTCTTCATCTCGGCCTTGGTGTCGGCGGTGATGATGCGGGGACCGGTGATGTAGTCGCCCCACTCGGCGGTCTCGGAGACCGACCAGCGCATCTTCTCCAGGCCGCCCTCGTACATCAGGTCGACGATGAGCTTCAGCTCGTGGAGGCACTCGAAGTAGGCGATCTCCGGCTGGTAACCGGCCTCGGTCAGGGTCTCGAAACCGGCCTTGACCAGGGCGGCCGTACCACCGCAGAGAACGGCCTGCTCACCGAACAGGTCGGTCTCGGTCTCCTCGGTGAAGGTCGTCTTGATGACGCCGGCGCGGGTGCCGCCGATGGCCTTCGCGTACGACAGGGCCAGCTCGAAGCCCTTGCCCGTGGCGTCCTGCTCGACGGCCGCGATACACGGAACGCCGCGGCCCTCCTCGTACTGGCGGCGGACCAGGTGACCCGGGCCCTTCGGGGCGACCATGCAGACGTCGACGCCCGCGGGGGCCTTGATGAAGCCGAAGCGGATGTTCAGGCCGTGGCCGAAGAAGAGGGCGTCGCCGTCCTTGAGGTTGTCCTTGACGGACTCCTCGTAGACCTGCGCCTGGATCGGGTCCGGGACGAGGATCATGATGACGTCGGCCTCGGCCGAAGCCTCGGCCGGGGTGACGACGCGCAGGCCCTGCTCCTCGGCCTTGGCCTTGGACTTGGAGCCCTCGTGCAGGCCGACGCGCACGTCGACGCCCGAGTCGCGGAGCGACAGCGCGTGGGCGTGGCCCTGGCTGCCGTAACCGAGAACCGCGACCTTGCGGCCCTGGATGATGGACAGGTCTGCGTCGGCGTCGTAGAACAGCTCGGCCACTGGGTTTCTCCTATGTGTGCGGGTTGTGCGACCCACCGTACGGCGGGCGTCGGAAAGTAAGTTTTCGGGTCTCGCCATATGAACGAGCCTCGGAAGGGGCGCCCCGACAGGGGCGCGGGGAACGGCGCGACCAGCCACAACGCATCCGCAGGTGAGCAACCGGCCTCGCAGCTCCTAGGCGGAACGGTCCAGCGCGCGCAGCGACCGGTCCGTGATCGACCGCGCCCCACGCCCTATGGCAATCGTCCCCGACTGCACCAGCTCCTTGATGCCGAACTGCTCCAGCATCTTCAGCATCGCTTCGAGCTTGTCCGCGCCGCCCGTGGCCTCGATGGTCACGGCGTCGGGCGACACGTCCACGGTCTTGGCGCGGAACAGCTGGACGATCTCGGTGACCTGGGAGCGCGTCTCGTTGTCGGCGCGGACCTTCACCAGGACGAGCTCCCGCTGGATCGCAGCGGCGGGCTCGAGTTCGACGATCTTCAGTACGTTGACGAGCTTGTTGAGCTGCTTCGTCACCTGCTCCAGCGGCAGGGCCTCGATCACGTTCACCACGATGGTGATGCGCGAGATCTCGGGGTGTTCGGTGGTCCCGACGGCGAGCGAGTCGATGTTGAAGCCGCGCCGGGAGAAGAGGGCGGTGATGCGGGCGAGGACGCCGGGCTTGTTCTCCACCAGGACGGAGAGCGTGTGCTTGGACATGATTCTCTCTCTGCTCTCTCTGTTCTTGTCGCTCACTCAGTCGTCTTCGTTGTCGCCGAAGTCGGGGCGGACGCCCCGGGCGGCCATGACCTCGTCGTTGGAGGTGCCGGCGGCGACCATCGGCCACACCATGGCGTCCTCGTGGACGATGAAGTCGACGACGACCGGGCGGTCGTTGATGGAGTTGGCCTCTTCGATGCACTTGTCGAGGTCCTCGGGACGCTCGCAGCGGATCGCGTAACAGCCCATCGCCTCCGACAGCTTGACGAAGTCGGGGATGCGGGTGCCCGCGTTCGGCTGCATGTCCTCCGGGGCCTCGCTGCTGTGCAGCACGGTGTTGGAGTACCGCTGGTTGTAGAACAGCGTCTGCCACTGGCGGACCATGCCGAGGACGCCGTTGTTGATGATGGCGACCTTGATCGGGATGTTGTTCAGGGCGCAGGTGGTGAGTTCCTGATTGGTCATCTGGAAACAGCCGTCGCCGTCGATCGCCCAGACGGTGCGCTCCGGCATGCCGGCCTTCGCGCCCATGGCGGCCGGGACCGCGTAGCCCATCGTCCCCGCGCCACCGGAGTTGAGCCAGGTCGCGGGCTTCTCGTACTGGATGAAGTGCGAGGCCCACATCTGGTGCTGGCCCACGCCCGCCGCGAAGATCGTGTCCTGGGGGGCGAGTTCACCGATCCGCTGGATGACCTGCTGCGGGGACAGCTGGCCGTTCTCCGGGAGGTCGTAGCCCAGCGGGTAGGTGTCCCGCCAGCGGCTGAGGTCGTTCCACCAGGCGGTGTAGTCACCGGTGTTGCCCTCGGTGTGCTCGGCCTGGACGGCCTGCACCAGGTCGGCGATGACCTCGCGGGCGTCGCCGACGATCGGCACGTCCGCGGCACGGTTCTTGCCGATCTCGGCCGGGTCGATGTCGGCGTGGACGATCTTGGCGTACGGGGCGAAGCTGTCCAGCTTGCCGGTGACGCGGTCGTCGAAGCGGGCGCCGAGGGCGACGATCAGGTCGGCCTTCTGGAGCGCGGTGACGGCGGTGACCGCACCGTGCATGCCCGGCATTCCGACGTGCAGCGGGTGGCTGTCGGGGAATGCGCCGAGCGCCATCAGTGTGGTGGTGACGGGCGCTCCGGTGAGCTCTGCGAGGACCTTCAGCTCGGCGGTGGCCTGCGCCTTGAGGACGCCGCCGCCGACGTACAGCACGGGCCGCTTGGCGGCGGAGATCAGCTTGGCGGCCTCGCGGATCTGCTTGGCGTGCGGCTTGGTGACGGGCCGGTAGCCGGGCAGGTCGTTGGTGGGCGGCCAGGAGAAGGTGGTCTGGGCCTGGAGGGCGTCCTTGGCGATGTCGACGAGCACGGGACCCGGGCGGCCGGTCGAGGCGATGTGGAAGGCCTCGGCGATGGTGCGCGGGATGTCGGCCGGGTCGGTGACCAGGAAGTTGTGCTTGGTGATCGGCATCGTGATGCCGCAGATGTCCGCTTCCTGGAAGGCGTCCGTGCCGATCGCCTTGGAGGCGACCTGGCCGGTGATCGCGACCATCGGCACGGAGTCCATGTGCGCGTCGGCGATCGGGGTGACCAGGTTGGTGGCGCCGGGGCCGCTGGTCGCCATGCAGACGCCGACCTTGCCGGTGGCCTGGGCGTAACCGGTGGCCGCGTGACCCGCGCCCTGCTCGTGCCGGACCAGGACGTGACGGACCCGGGTGGAGTCCATCATCGGGTCGTACGCCGGCAGGATCGCTCCGCCCGGAATGCCGAATACCGTGTCGGCCCCGACCTCTTCGAGCGACCGGATGAGCGACTTCGCGCCCGTCACGTACTCGATCGGACTGGTGCGGGGTCCGGTGTTTCGGGGCCGCGGCTGCGGATGGTGGGCCCCGGTGGCCTGCTCGGTCATCGGCATTCTCTTCTCGAAGCTGAGGGTGTGAGCTGGGGGTGTGAGCTGAGGATGGAAGCTGAGGGTTTTGCGTGGTTCTGCAAGGTGTTGGTGCAACAAAAAACCCCCCGTGCCGTCAGGCAAGCGAGGGGAGCGCGTCGGGGGGAGACAAGCAGGTTCAGCGGTGAACCTGCTTCAGCCGACGCGCTTTCCAAGTACGAGAATTCGGGTGCGCATGGCATTGACCCTCCCTCCGGCGCACCAGATGTGTCAAGTAGGTGGGACGGACGTCTCAGCATTTGAGCACAATGGCGGATGTGTGAACGCGTCCGCGCAGGGCGCTCCGACGTGCCGTACGGGAAGCGGACCTGCGGCCGGACCCCCGGCCAGGACGGGCAGTGCGCTGCCCTCGCCGCCCGGCACCGGGAAGTCCCCGCGCACCAGGGCGCGGCGCAGCCGGTACTCGTCGAGCGGGCCGGAGAACGCCATTCCCTGGCCGTGCGTACAGCCCATCGCGCGCAGGACCTGCACCTGCTCGGGAACGTCGACGCCGTCCGCGACGGACTGCATGCCGAGGTCGGTGGCGATCCGCAGCAGCCCGCTGGTGATCTTGTGGAGCCGGGCCGACTCGACGACGCCCTCGACCAGACCCCGGTCGAGTTTCAGTACGTCGATGGGGAGGCGGCGCAGTGCGTTGATGGCCGCGTACCCGCTGCCGAATCCGTCGAGTGCGATCCGCACGCCGAGCCGGCGCAGTACGGACAGCCGGTGTTCGAGCTCGTCGAAGGAGGCCCGGGAGTCGCTGTCGGTGATCTCGACGACCAGCGCCCCGGACGCCAGCCCGTGCCGGGTGAGGAGGGCCTCGATGGAACCGAGCGGCAGGGACCGGTCGAGCAGGCGGCGGGCGGTGAGACGGACGGTGACGGGGACGGGGTGGCCGGCCCGGTTGCGCTCGGCGGCCTGCTCGACGGCTTCTTCCAGCAGCCAGCGGCCCAGTTCGGCGGTGCGGTCGCTGTCGTCGGCGACGCGCAGGAACTCGGCCGGGGTGAAGAGGATGCCCTGCGCGGAGCGCCAGCGGGCCTGGGCGGCGACGGCGGCGACCCGGCCGGTGGCGAGGTTGACGACGGGCTGGTGCAGCAGGGCGAACTCGCCGTCGTGCAGGGCGGTGCGCAGCCGGGTGGCGAGCTCCGTGCGCCGGACGACCTCGGCCTGCATCTGTGGGGCGTACAGCTCGACGCGGTCCTTGCCCGCCGCCTTGGCGCGGTACATGGCGAGGTCCGCGTTGCGCATGAGGTCGGTGGGGGTGATGCCGGGCTCGGCGAAGGCGACGCCGATGGAGGCGGCGACCCGGACATCGTTGCCGTCCACCTTGTACGGCTGGGAGAGGGTGAGGCGGAGCCGGTCGGCGATCTCGTGGACCTGGTACTCGCGGGCGGCGTGGTCGCGGGTGCCGTCGCCGAGGATCAGTGCGGCAAACTCGTCGCCGCCGAGCCGGGCGGCGGTGTCGCCGGCCCGAACCGAGTCCTGGAGGCGGCGGGCCGCCTGGATCAGCAGCTCGTCGCCGGCTTGATGGCCCAGCCGGTCGTTCACCGCCTTGAAGCCGTCGAGGTCGATGAAGAGGACGGCCGTGCCGATGTCGGTGGCACGGCGGCCCGCGAGGGCGAGCCTGACCCGTTTGGTGAACAGGGCACGGTTGGGCAGGTCGGTGAGCGGGTCGTGCTCGGCGTTGTGCTGCAACTGGGCCTGCAGGCGGACCCGTTCGGTGACGTCGCGGCTGTTGAAGATCAGGCCGCCCTGGTGCCGGTTGACGGTCGATTCGACGTTGAGCCAGTCGCCCGTGCCGGACTTGAAGCGGCACTCGATGCGGGTGGTGGGCTCTTCGAAGGGGGAGGCGGCGAGGAAGCGGCGGACCTCGTGGACGACGGAGCCGAGGTCGGCGGGGTGGATGATCGAGGCCAGTTCGGAGCCGACCAGCTCCTCCGCGTCGCGGCCGTAGACACCGGAGGCGGCCGGGCTGACGTACCGCAGTATGCCGGTGGGGGCGGCGATCATGATGACGTCGCTGGAGCCCTGCACCAGGGAGCGGAAGTGGTTCTCCTTCTGGGCCAGTTCCTGGGTGAGGGAGATGTTGTCGACGAGCATGATGCCCTGGCGGACCACCAGGGCCAGCACCACCGTGCAGCCCGTGAAGAGGACCACCCGGTCGAGCTTGTGGCCGTCCATGACGTTGTAGAGGATGCCGAGCACGCAGACGGCCGCCGCGAGGTACGGGGTGAGGGCGGCCAGCGAACCGGCGATGGGCCGGCTGTGCACCCGGCCGGCCGCCGCCCGGCCCTGCGGGGTCCGGACGCCGGGGCCCTGCGGGACGCGCTGCCCGCGGGGCGGGTGCGGGGCACCACGGGACGGGCGGTGCGCGCTCTGACCGCCCGGGGTGCCGCTCTTGCTGTTCTGTGGGCTCTGTCCGCGCTGTGGGCCCTGGGGACTCTGTGCACCCTGAGGGCTCTGGGGACTCCGTGAGCTCTGGGGACTCTGTGCGCTCTTGCCGTTCTGCGCAGGGCGGCCGTTCTGTGCGCTCCCGCCGTTCTGTATGTTCCGCCAGGCCATGTCGCGCAGGTGGGTGGCGCGGCCCACTCCCCACGGGGCGTACGCCAGGAGCAGTGAACCGGCGAACCAGCCCGCGTCGAGGATCTGCCCGGAGCGGTAGTTGTCGCGCAGCAGCGGTGAGGTGAACAGGGCGTCGCACAGCACGGTCATCGCGAGTGCCGCGATCGCGGTGTTGATCGCGGCCCGGTTGACCGACGAGCGGCGGAAGTGCAGTGCCAGGACCATGCTGACGAGTGCGATGTCGAGGAGCGGATACGCGAGCTTGAGCGCCGCGTACGCCGTATTGGCCCCCTTGAAGTCCGCCGCGAGGGCGAGGCTCCACGAGAGCGTGAGCAGCGAGCCCGCGATCAGCCAGGAGTCGAGGGCCAGACAGACCCAGCCGGCCCTGGTGACGGGGCGCTTGGCGAGGACCAGGAGGCCCACGATGGCGGGCGGTCCGAAGAGGAGGAAGAAGAAGTCGGCAAGCGAAGGGGCCGGTACGGGGCGCCTCAGCACCACCTCGTACCAGCCCCAGACCGCGTTCCCGCCCGCCGCCATCAGAGAGGAGGCGGAGAACAGCAGCCAGGCGGGCCGGAAGCGGCTCTCCCTGGTCCGCGCGTAGACGTAGCAGGAGACCGCGGCGACGAAGGCCGCTGCGGCGAGACCGAAGTCGCCCATGATGCGGGCCAGTTGGGGCGACCCCCAGCCGAGCGCCGAACCGGCGGCGTATCCTCCGCAGGTAACGGCGAGCAGGATCTGGGGCATCAGGCCGGCACCGCTGCCCTTGCCGGCGAGCAGCCGGTGGGTCAGCACGGCCCCCGGGGCACTCACGGAGCCTCCCTGTTCGGGGGTTTCAGGTGCCCGGGGCGGCCAGCGGCCGCAGGGCCGGGCCTCCGTCGGTGACTCTGCCGTACCGGCCGTCGACGCCCTTGGCCTATCGGCCGTCGGTGACTTTGCCGCGTCGGATCGTCTCTCCACTGGCCGTGCATCACCCGTCGCCCCCCTTGCAGTGTCCGTCGTGCTCCCCGGCGCCGTGGGTGTGGTGCACGGCGCAGCCCCTAGGTCGGGACGATACACCAGTACCGTCACTCAGGGACATACTTCCTCTACGCTCCGTAACTACCAGGGGAATTACTGGAACTGGGTGCATTCAGTCCGCTCCGGAGCGTATTCGTCCGGGGATTTTTCGGGCGTGCGGCGGTCCGGCGGGAGGCCGTCAGCCGACGTTGTGGACGACGTTGTCGAGGGGCTCTCCGGCGGCGTACCGGGTCAGCTGGCGGGCCAGCAGGCGCTTGGCGCGGGGCAGGAAGGCGGAGGTGCTGCCGCCCACGTGCGGACTGATCAGGACGCCCGGTGCGTGCCACAGCGGATGGCCGGCCGGCAGCGGTTCGGGGTCCGTGACGTCGAGTGCGGCGCGCAGGCGGCCCGACTCCACCTCTTTGAGGAGGGCCGGGGTGTCGACGACGGGGCCGCGCGCGACGTTCACCAGGAGGGCGCCGTCCCGCATCCGGGACAGAAAGCCGGAGTTGACCATTTTGGCGGTGCTCTCGGTGAGGGGCGTGCAGAGGATCACCACGTCCGCCGCGGGGAGCAGCGTCGGCAGATCGGTGAACGCGTGCACGGCGCCGCGCTCCGTGGTGCGTGCGGAGCGCGCGACGCGCGCCACCCGCGCACACTCGAAGGGGGCGAGCCGGTCCTCGACGGCCGCGCCGATGGACCCGTACCCGACGATCAGGACGGACTTGTCGGCGAGCGCCGGGTAGAAGCCCGACCGCCATTCCTCCTGCTGCTGCCCCTGTACGAAGCCGGGGATGCCGCGCAGCGAGGCGAGGGTCAGGGCGAGGGCGAGCTCGGCGGTGCTGGCCTCGTGGACGCCGCGGGCGTTGCACAGTTCCACGCCCGTGTGGAGGCCGGGGCGCAGGCCGTCCTGGATGCTGTCGACGCCGGCGGTGAGGGTCTGGACGGCGCGCAGCGAGGTCATCCTCGGCAGCGGGCCCCTCACGGTGTCGGGCGCCAGCATGTACGGGACGACGTAGAAGGCGCAGTCGGCCGGGTCGGCGGGGAAGTCGGTGAGCCCGTCCCAGACGCGGTAGCGCAGGCCGCTCGCGGCGGGCTCCGGGAGGCCGTCGATCCCGGCCGGTTCCATCGGCAGCCAGACGTCGGCGGGGCGGGTGTCGCTGTCGTACGAAGTCATGGTCAGGAGGCTATGCGAAACCGTCTGACCAGCAACGGCTAGTTTGGGGGTGCGGCAAGACGGAGGGGTACGGGCAAGGTGGAGCGCAGGACAATCGGGGCGACGGCACTCGAAGTGGGCGCGATCGGGCTCGGCTGTATGCCGATGAGCTGGGCGTACACCGGGTCCCGGCAGCTCGGCGAGGAGTCGGTGCGCGCGCTGCACATGGCGCTCGACCGGGGGACGAATCTGCTCGACACCGCTGACATGTACGGGCCGTTCACCAATGAGCTGCTGCTCGGGCGGGTGCTGAAGGAGCGGCGGTCGGAGGCCTTCGTCTCCACGAAGTGCGGGCTCCTGGTGGGTGATCAGCACATCGTGGCGAACGGAAGGCCCGGCTATGTGCGCCGCGCGTGCGACGCCTCTTTGAGGCGGTTGCAGACCGATGTGATCGACCTGTACCAACTGCACCGGGCCGACCCGGAGATACCGGTCGAGGAGACGTGGGGCGCGATGGCCGATCTCGTACGGGCCGGAAAGGTACGGGCGTTGGGGCTGTGCGCGGTGGGGGCGCGGGCCTCACGGCGGTCCGGTACGGGGGTGGGGCGGCCGGTGCTCGGCGGGCTGCACGAAGGAACGGTCCGTCAGCTGGAGCGGGTGCAGCAGGTGTTCCCGGTGAGCGCGGTGCAGGCCGAGCTCTCGGTGTGGTCGCCGGAGGCGCTGGAGGGGCTGCTGCCGTGGTGCGAGGCGCGGGGCGTGGGGTTCCTGGCGGCGATGCCGCTGGGCAACGGGTTCCTGACGGGGACCCTGACGCCCGGCGAGGGCTTCGAGCCGGACGACGTACGGGCCAGGCACCCGAGGTTCACGGCGGAGATGATGGCGGCGAACCAGCCGGTGGTGGCGGGACTGCGGCGGGTCGCGCGGCGGCACGGCCCCGAGGTCACTCCGGCGCAGGTCGCGCTGGCGTGGGTGCTGTCCCGGGGGCGGAGCGTGGTCCCGGTGCCGGGGGCGAAGCGGGCCCGGTGGGTGGCGGAGAACGCGGCGGCTGCGGACCTGCGGCTGACCGCGGCCGACCTGGCGGAGATCGGCGGGCTGCCTGCGGCGCAGGGCTCCTGGGACTGACGGCGCTCTTTCGGCCCAGGTCCGGGAACTCCGGGGGCCCGAGCGGTGTATTAACGGTACGAGCCACTCGATCGAAGGGATCCTCACCGTGCGACGTCCTGCTGTGACAGCCGTGTTGACCGCTGCGGCGCTCCTGCTCGTGGCGGGGTGCTCGGAGGGCGGGCCCGCGGGCAAGCTGCCCTCGGAGAAGGGGAGTTCGGCCCCGTCGGGCAGACCGGCCGGGAGCGCGGCCCCGTCGGGCACGCCCGGTACGAAGGCCGCGCCCGCGAAGGGGTCGGCGACGGTGACGGGGACCCTCGCCAAGGGCCTCAAGTCCCCCTGGGGGCTGGCCGCGCTGCCGGACGGCGACCTGCTGGTCTCCTCCCGGGACGAGGGGACTCTCACCCGGGTCGACGCGGAGACCGGGAAGGCGACCGCGGTGGGGAAGGTGGCGGGGGCGGCCCCCGCGGGCGAGGGCGGCCTGATGGGGCTGGCGCTGTCCCCCTCGTACGCCACCGACCACCAGGTCTACGCGTACTTCACGACCGAGTCCGACAACCGCATCGCCCGCATGCTGTACGACGACAAGCGTCCGGCCGGGCAGCAACTGGGCGCGGCGGACACGGTGTTCAAGGGCATCCCGAAGGGCGTCGTGCACAACGGCGGGCGGATCGCCTTCGGCCCGGACAAGATGCTCTACGCGGGCACGGGCGAGACCGGAGAGCGGGGTCTCGCCCAGGACCCGAAGTCCCTCGCGGGCAAGATCCTGCGGATGACGCCGGACGGCGAGCCGGTGCACGGCAATCCGGAGGCGGACTCGGTGGTGTACTCGCTGGGCCACCGCAATGTGCAGGGCCTGGCCTGGGACAAGGACCGGCGGCTGTGGGCGGCGGAGTTCGGCCAGGACACCTGGGACGAGCTGAACCTCGTCGAGCCGGGGAAGAACTACGGCTGGCCCGAGGTGGAGGGGAAGGCGAACCGGGCCGGGTTCGTCGACCCGGTCGCCCAGTGGAAGACCTCCGAGGCCTCCCCCAGCGGGATCGCCGTCGCCGAGGGGTCGGTGTGGATGGCGGGGCTGAAGGGCGAGCGGCTGTGGCGGATCCCGCTGGACGGGGCGAATCCGGTGGCGCCGCCGCAGGCGTTCTTCGCGGAGAAGTACGGGAGACTGCGGACCGTACTCGCCCTGGGCGGAGACGAGTTGCTGGTGGTCACCAGCGAGACGGACTCCCGGGGCACGCCGGAGCCGGGCGACGACCGGATCCTGAAGGTGAAGGTGACGTAGCCCGCAGCGTCCGCCCGCAGTGTCGGCCCGCAGTGTCGGCCCGCAGTGTCCGGGGGCGCTACCCCACGGCCTCCTCGCGGAAGAGGTCCAGGCGGTGGGCCACGGCGGCGGCTTCGCCCCGGCCGGTCACCTCCAGCTTGGCGAGGATGTTGGAGACGTGGACGCTCGCCGTCTTGGGCGAGATGAAGAGCGTCTCGGCGATCTGCCGGTTGCTGCGGCCGTCCGCGACCAGGCGCAGGACGTCGTGCTCGCGCGGGGTGAGGTGGAATTCCTGGCCCTCCGACGGGGCCGGGGCCGGGGCGAGCCGGGTCCGCCGGGCGAGTTCGGCCACCTGGCCGGCCAGCGGGCGGGCACCGAGCCGGTCGGCGACGGCACCTGCCAGCCGGAGGAGCTCGGCGGCGCGTTCCCGGTCGGCGGCGCGGTGGGCGGCGTCCGAAAGGGTGGTGGTGGCGAGGAGGGCTGCCGCCTGGCGCAGCCGGACCCGGGCCAGGTCGTAGGGGCGCTCCAGGGGCTCGAAGGCGGTGACGGCGGCGGCCCAGTCGGCCGGGGTGTCCCGGCCTTCGGCACGCAGGAGTTCCGCCCGTACCCAGCACTCGTACGCACTCCAGAGCGGCACTCCGGTCGCCAGGTGCTCCGTATGGTGACGGATCAGGCCGAGGGCCTCGGTGCGGCCTGCGTCGGCGGCCGGCAGTCCACGGGCGTCGGCCTCCATGACGGCGGCGTCCAGGAGCAGCGGCCAGACGTAGCGGTGGATGCCGAGCCGGAAGCCGCCGGACCCGGCGCGTTCCAGTTCGGCGCGGGCGTCCGGGACGCGGCCCTCGTGGGCGGCGATGGCGAGGGCCAGCCGCTGGATCGGCAGTTGGTGCTGGGGCATCCGGTCGTGCGGACCGTAGCGCTGCGCCCCGGTCCGCAACTGCTCGGCCGCCTCGGCGAGTTCGCCTCGGGCGAGGGCCAGTGAGGACTGCCAGAGGGCTGCGGCGGCGCGCGGTTTGACGGTGGGAGACAGGGCCCGCTCGGTCAGCAGGGAGTTCGCGGCGACCTCGTCCCAGCGGCCGAGCGAGAAGAAGGACTCGGACTGGTTGCCGCGCACCCAGTGCTCGGCGTCCTGCAGGCCGTGCGCCCGCGCGTAGGCGATCCCCTCCTCGCACAGCTCGACGGATTCGCGGGAGCGGCCGACGGACTCCAGGAGGGAGGGCAGGTTGGTGTGGCAGCGGTTCACCACGGTGATCATGTTCTCGGCGAGGGCGCGCTCGCGCACCTCGTACATCTCGGCGAGGCCCTTCTCGACCTCCCCTGCGTCGACCATCAGACCGCCGAGGGTGACCCGGGCGTTGAGTTCGGTGTCCTGGGCGCCGACCATCTGGGCGTACTCGACGGCCCGTTCGGCGGTGGCGATGGCCTCGGGTCCCGGCTCGTTCAGCATGGCCCAGCCCGCGACCAGCGACAGGATGTCGGCGTGCACGGCGGACGGCGGCAGGCCGCGCAGCAGTTCCTGGGCGGTGGCCAGCTCCTCCCAGCCGTCGCCGCGGGCAAGGCCCATCACAGCCTTGGAGCGCTGGACCCAGAACCAGGCGGCGCGCAGCGCGTCGGACTGCGAGTACGAGCCGGGCCCGGTGTCCTCGTCGAGGATCCGCAGCGCGCGCTTGGCGAGCTTCAGGCCGCGTTCGCGTTCGCCGCCGAGGCGGGCCGCGACGGTGGCCTCGGCCATCACGTCGAGGTAGCGCAGCGGGGTGGTGGCCGGGTCGCAGCCGCAGGGCGGGTAGACCTCGGCGAAGTCGATGGGCCGCAGGGTGGCCCGTACCGCCGCGGGTGCGTCGTCCCAGAGCTCCAGCGCCCGCTCCAGGAGCTTCAGCTGCTCGGAGCGCGCGTGCCGCTTGCGGGCCTCGACGGCCGCGCCCAGTACGGCGGGCAGGGCCTTCGCCGCGTCGTGGGCCGCGTACCAGTAGCTGGCGAGGCGGGCGGCCCGCTGCTCGGTGCAGACGAGCGTGGGGTCGGCCTCCAGGACCTCGGCGTACCGGCGGTTGAGCCGGGAGCGCTCGCCGGGCAGCAGGTCGTCGCTGACCGCCTCGCGGACCAGGGAGTGCCGGAACCGGTAGCCGTCGTCTCCTGGTGCGGCCAGCAGCAGGTTCGCGCCGACGGCGGCCCGCAGCGCCTCGATCAGGTCGTCCTCGGTGAGCCTGGCGACGGCGAGCAGCAGCCGGTACTCGACGGTGGAGCCGCCCTCGGCGACGATCCGCACCACCTTCTGGGCGTCGTCGGGGAGCGCTTCGACGCGTACGAGAAGGAGGTCGCGGAGGGAGTCGGTGAGGGAGGTCCGGCAGCCGCTGCCCATCGAGACGGCGAGCTCCTCGACGAAGAAGGCATTGCCGTCGGAGCGGCCGAACACCTCGTCGGCGAGGACAGGAGCGGGCTCGGAGCCGAGGATTCCGGCGAGTTGGCGGTGCACTTCGTCGCGGTTGAAGCGGGGCAGCTCGATGCGCTGCACGGTGCGCAGCCGGTCGAGTTCGGCGAGCAGCGGGCGCAGCGGGTGGCGGCGGTGGATGTCGTCGGCGCGGTAGGTGCCGAGGACGACGAGCCGGCCGCTGCGCAGGGTGCGCAGGAGGTAGGAGAGCAGGTGCCGGGTGGAGGCGTCGGCCCAGTGCAGGTCTTCGAGTACGAGGATCACGGTGCGCGTCGCGGCGATGCGCTCCAGGAGGCGGACGGTGAGCTCGAAGAGGCGGGCGGTGGCGTCCTCGCTGCCGCTGCGGCCCGGCGTCGTGGGCAGGCCGTACGGGGCGTAAGGGGTTTCGCTCAACTCGGGTAGCAGGCGGGCGAGTTCCTCCTCCTGGCCGGCGGCCGCGGCGGCCAGCTCGCCGGGGAGGAGACGGTGCAGGGTGCGCAGGGCGGCGGAGAAGGGGGCGAACGGCAGGCCGTCGGCACCGATCTCGACGCAGCCACCGACGGCGACGACGGGGGCTTCGGCCGGGGCCTGAGCGGAGGATGCCGCTTCGGCCAGGAACTCCTCGACGAGCCTGGTCTTGCCGACCCCGGCCTCGCCGCCGAGCAGCAACGCCTGCGGCTCGCCCGCGGTGGCGCGGGCGAGCGCATCGGTGAGGGTGCTCAGTTCGCTGCTGCGGCCGACGAACACGGGACTGACGGACCTGGTCTCCACGTCGCCGAGCATCGCACAGCCATTCGGGGCGGCGTCACCCGCTGTCCGCATAGCGGGCGGCCCGTCAGGCGGCGCGGGTGAAGTGGCCGCGGAGCGAACGGGCCGCTCCGACCTGCTTCTTGTCCCCGCGCCGGCCGCCGGCGCTCTTGGCGGCCTTGCTGGCCTGGCGTGCCAGGCGGGCCTGCGCGGCCTCCTGGACGAGCTCGGCGTGACGGCTCTGCTGGATCTCGTACTCGAACATCTTGTGCTCCCCAGTGGGTTGTTGTGGCGTCTTGCGATGCCTCAACTCTCGCTTCCCAGGGGGTGCCGGCACATCGGGAGTGTGCCGCATGTTCGGGGCCGGCGGGGGGCCTTAGACGGGGGTACGGGGGCCTTAGGCCGCCCCGCCGCCAGGGGTGGTGCCTAGGAAACCGGGGCCGCCGGGGCCGCCGGCATGGCCGCGAACAGGTCGAAGTACATTCCGGCCGAGACGAGCAGGCCCAGGATCGCCAGGACCACACCGCCCCACGCGACCGCGCGCATCCAGACCGGGCGCGGTGCGGCGGCCGTGAGCGCGGAGGACGCGGACGAGGACGAGGACCGCAGGGCCAGCAGGACGCCGGCCCCGACCAGCAGCGCCAGCAGCGCGAACCCGCCGTTGACCAGGGCCGTCATGTGCCAGCCGTTGCCGTAGAGGCCTTCGATCTGGGTGGCGGAGTCACTGGTCTTGGAAAGGGTGAGCTGGCCGACCAGAGTCTCGCGCTCGGAGAGGACCCGGCTGGTCCAGGTGCCGGTGAGCGCGGAGAGGGCGAGTCCGGCGGAGACGATCGCTCCGGCGCCCGCCGCGGCGGAGACGGGCCGGGCCGGCTCCTCGTCGAGGTCGAGGAAGTCGTCGTCATCGTCATCTGCGTCCGCCACGGCGGCGGCCGTCTCCTCGCCGGAGGAGTCGGAAGCCCCGGCCACGTCCTCCGTGGCCTTAGCCTCCTTGGCCTCCTTGGCCTCCTTGACGTCCTCAACAGCCTTCGTGGCCTTGACGTCCTTCGTTTCGTTCTTGCCTTCCGCCTCGGCGGAGGCCTCGGCAGCGGCGTCGTTCTTGGCCTCGGTGCGGGGGGTGGAGTTCATGCGCCGCACGCTAGGCGTCGTATCTGAGAGACCTCTTAACGCGTCTCCCGCCCCTCCCGGCCCGCACGCCACTCCGGCGCCAGTACCGACCAGACCTCCTCGTCGTGCCGCTTTCCCCGGTAGAGGTACAGCTCCCGCAGTACGCCGTCCTTCTGCATGCCCAGCCGCTTGGCGACGTTGATGCTGGCGGTGTTCTCCGAGGCGGCGACCCACTCGACGCGGTGGATGCCGCGCTCGTCCACCGCCCAGTCGATCAGCACGGCGCACGCCTTGGTGATCAGCCCGCGACCGGCTGCCGACGGCTCCAGCCAGCAGCCGATCTCACAGGTGCCCGCCTTGGCGTCGAAGAGCCGGAACATGACCCCGCCGACGAGCGTCCCGTCCAGCCAGATCCCGAAGATCTGGCCGGCGTCGGCGGCGCTCTTCTCCGCGTAGTTCTGGAGGAAGCCGCGCGCGGAGGCGAGGTCCTTGTTGATGTCGGGCATCCCGATGTACTGGCCGATGAAGTCCCGGCCCCGGTCGATGTGGGCCAGGAACTCCTCGGCCCGCCACGGTTCCAGCGGCCGCAGTACCGCCGTGCCGTTCTCGTTCAGGTTGATGCCGAACATCCCGCTCCCCGCTCCTCGATCCCGATTGCGCGCCGTTCCCACGGCACGCAATCGGGATCTTCGCACGTACGGAAGGACGCCCGTCGGCCGGAGGCTCCCGTCAGCCGGAGACGCTCGCCCGCCCGTTCTCGATGTGCCCCATCAGCCGCCGCCGGAAGGCAGGCTCGCCCTCGACGGTGACCGCCAGGTCGTACCAGCCGTGCGCGTCGTCCGCGGAATGGACGATGCTGCGGCTGCGTCCCGGCCGGACGGTGACCCGGCGGGGCCGCCGCACGTCGAGGTCGTCCTCGTCGGCGTACGCGAGCGGCTGCACGGTGAAGGTGACGGGCTTGCGGCCCCGGTTGGTCAGGGTCAGATGCAGGTCCCGGTCGCGGGCCTCGATGCGGCTGGACACCTCCGCCGTACCGGCGGCTGTACCGGCGAACTCCCGGCGGAAGCCGTTCGGCCCGGTGACGGTGAAGCGGTACGCGTCCCCGGCCAGCGGCACGGACCAGTCCGTCCGGCCCCGTACGTCCAGGTGCTGCGGTACGGCGAACTCACCGGCGTACGGATACAGCGCGAAGTGCGCGCTCGCCCGGCCCGAGTTGCTGACCGCCAGCCGCAGGGAGCCGCCGCCCGGGGCGATCCGGCCGTGCACGTCCGGCTGGTACGGCAGGGCCCTCGCCCGCCGCACCCCGTGCTCCTGCTTCGGCATGTGCTGCTCCTGCGGCGGCACGGGACGCCAGCGCCCGGTGAACGGCGGGATCTCGCCCGGCCGGTCCACCGCGGGCTGCCGGTGCGTCCGCTTGAAGTCGAACGCGGAGGTCAGGTCGCCGGTGACCTGCCTGCGCCACGGGGTGATGTTGGGCTCGCGGATGCCCGTCCACTGCTCCAGGAAGCGGATCACCGAGGTGTGGTCGAAGGTCTCGGAGCAGACGTAGCCGCCCACGGTCCACGGCGAGACGATCAGCATCGGGACGCGGATACCGAGGCCGGTCGGCCGTCCCTTCCAGCGCTCGTCGGTGTTGTCGGTCGGCGGCACCGGCGGCGGCACGTGGTCGAAGAAGCCGTCGTTCTCGTCGTAGTTGATGAGCACGGCGGTGTGCCGCCACACGTCGGGGTGCGAGCCGAGGGCGTCGAGCACCTGGTAGACGAGCGAGGCGCTGGCGACCGGGGACGAGGCGCCGGGGTGCTCGGAGTCGATGGCCGAGGGGACCAGGTAGGAGACCTCGGGCAGCTTTCCGGCAGCGACATCGGCGCGGAAGTTCTTGGCCAGGCTGCCGGTCTCGCCGCGGCGCAGACCCCGCTCGAAGAGCGAACGCTCGCTCTTGTTCAGGGTCGCCACGCCCTCCTCCAGGAGGCCGAGCAGGCGCGTGCGCTCGGCGGCGTCCTTGGTGTCCCGTACGGCCGCGTAGAAGGACTCCATGAAGGTGTGCCCGCCGGTCTTGGCGAGCGCCTTGCGCGCGATCTGCTTGAAGCTGGTGAAGAACTCGATGTTGTTGTCGGTGAAGTTCTCCCACTCGGTGTACGTCTGCCAGCTGCGGCCCGCCTTCTCCAGCCGCTCGGCGTACGTCGGCCACGGGTAGCCGGGGTGGGTGCCCTCCCCGTACGCGGCATTGGTGACGGCCCGGCTGCCGTCGGCCTCGTACCCCGTCCAGCCGCTCCACAGGTGGTTGCGGTTGGGGCTCGTCGACGTGTGGATGGACGAGTGGTAGGCGTCGCAGATGGTGAAGGTGTCGGCGAGCTCGTAGTGCAGGGGCAGGTCGCGGCGGTCGTAGTACGCCATGGTGGCGCCGGTCTTGGCGGTCACCCACCCGTTCATCCAGCCCTGGTTCCAGGCCTTCGAGCCGCCGTCCCACGAGTGGTCGAGGTCGCCGATGTACTGGAGATCCTTCTTCTGCGCCGCCGCCGCGCCCCGCACCGGGAACGGCAGCACGCTCTTCAGCGGCCCCGGCTGCTCGAACACCGGCTTCCCGCCGGGCAGTTCGATGGCGTTGCGGTCCCCGAAGCCGCGCACGCCGCGCAGGGTGCCGAAGTAGTGGTCGAAGGATCTGTTCTCCTGCATCAGCACGACGACGTGCTTTATCGCACGCAGCCCGCCGGACGCGGGACGCTCCGCGGCGATGGCGGCCTGCAGCGAGGGCGGCAGCATCGAGCCCGCGGCAGCGGCACCGAGCGCTCCGCCGCCGATCGCGAACAGCCGGCGCCGGGTGAGGTCAGTGGCCATGAGGGGGTCCTCCCGAATCAGTGGTGATGCCGGGAAAGTACTGGGACCGGATGGACTGGAGAAGTCCCTGGACAAGATCACCGGTGAACGTCCAAGCAGCCGCTTCGCGAGTCCAAGCGGCGGCCGTACGAGCCCGCCCCGAGCAGCCCCCGTATGCCCTCGCTAGAACCTCACCCGTGCCAGCACCGGCACATGATCGCTGCCCGTCGCCGCCAGCTTCTCGAACCGGACGACCTCGCCGCCCCGCACCATCACGTGGTCCAGCCGCGCCACCGGGAACCGCTGCGGCCAGCTGAAGCCGAACCTGCCGCCCGTGTCGTTCACTTCGGAGACCACCGGATCCAGCCCCCGGTCGTCCGCCGTCGCGTTGAGGTCGCCCAGCAGGATCACCCGGTCGGTCCGCTCCGCCTTCAGCGCGGCCCCGAGCCGGACGGCCGCCTCGTTGCGCCATCCCGTCTTCAGACCCTGCGGCCAGGTCGCCCGTACCGAGGGGAGGTGGGCGACATGCACCGCGACGTGCCCCTTCGGCGTGAGCGCCGTCGCCCGCATCCCACGCTTCCAGGGCTCCTTGATCCCCTCCGGCTTGAGGTCCACCTCGGTGACGTCCCGCAGGGGATACACCGACCAGAGCCCCACGGTTCCCACCACCGCGTGATGCGGGTATTCCGCCCCGAGCACGCCCGAGATCTTCACCGCGGCACCCGCCGTGACCTCCTCCAGCGCGATGAGCTTCGGGCCGGCCGCCGCCAGCGCCCGTACCGCGCCCGCCGGATCGGGATTGTCGTCGGCGATGTTGTGCTGCACCACGCTGAAGTCGTACGAGGCGCCGCCCCCGCCGCCGACGACCGCCCCGCCGACCAGCCCGCCGTACGCCCCGACCGGCACCACCAGCGCCACCAGGGCGAGCGCCGAACGGCGCCGCCGCGCGAGCATCAGCAGCGGCAGGATCAGCAGCCCCAGCCAGGGCAGGAAGGTTTCCGCGAGGCTGCCGACGCCGCGCGCGTCCGGCACGTACCCGTGGAAGACCGGCAGCAGCCCCAGCAGTACCGCCGCCAGGCCGACGAGCCGGCCCCGCCGCCAGGTGTTGCGCCCCTTCTCGTCCTCCCCCCAGTGCCGACCGTCGGGCCAGGCGCCGCGCGCCGGGGTTTCTCGCTGGTCGTTCTCGTACGTACTGGTCATCTTGGTGAGGACGCCGCAGCGAAGCCGATGGTTCACCACGGGGTACGCCGAGGGGCCCCGGTCGCAGGATCTCGACCGGGGCCCCTCCACTCGTACGACCCGACCGGGTGTCAGCCCTCGACGCCCAGCTTCTCCAGGCCGTGCTTGATCATTCGCTCACGGCAAGCCGTTCGAGAATCAGTTCGCGCACGCGTGCCGCGTCCGCCTGGCCCCGGGTGGTCTTCATGACCGCGCCGACGAGAGCACCCGCCGCAGCGACCTTGCCGCCGCGGATCTTGTCCGCGATGGCCGCGTTGGCGGCGATGGCCTCGTCGACCGCCGCACCCAGTGCGCCGTCGTCCGAGACGACCTTCAGGCCGCGCTTCTCGACGACCTCGTCCGGACCGCCCTCACCTGCGAGAACGCCCTCGATGACCTGGCGGGCCAGTTTGTCGTTCAGGTCGCCGGCAGCGACTAGAGCGGTGAGGCGGGCGACCTGCTCGGGCGTGATCGGCAGTTCGTCGATCGCCCGGCCGGTCTCGTTGGCGTTGCGCGCCAGCTCGCCCATCCACCACTTGCGGGCGGACGCGGAGTCCGCGCCGGCCTCGATGGTGGCGACGATCGGGTCGACCGCACCGGCGTTGAGCATCGACTGCATGTCGTGCTCATTGACCCCCCACTCCTCGCGGAGCCGGTTGCGGCGCACGCGCGGCATCTCGGGGAGAGCGGCGCGCAGCTCCTCGACCCACTCGCGGGCCGGGGCGACCGGCACCAGGTCCGGCTCGGGGAAGTAGCGGTAGTCCTCGGCGTTGTCCTTGATACGACCGGACGTCGTCGAGCCGTCTTCCTCGTGGAAGTGCCGGGTCTCCTGGAGGATCGTGCCGCCGCCGTTGAGGACGGCGGCGTGGCGCTGGATCTCGAAGCGCGCCGCACGCTCCACGGAACGCAGCGAGTTGACGTTCTTCGTCTCGCTCCGGGTGCCGAACTCCTCGCGCCCGTGCGGGCGCAGCGAGAGGTTCACGTCGCAGCGCATCTGGCCCTTGTCCATGCGGGCCTCGGAGACGCCGAGCGCCTTGATGACCTCGCGCAGCTCGGCCACGTACGCCTTGGCGACCTCGGGAGCGCGCGCGCCCGCACCCTCGATCGGCTTGGTGACGATCTCGATGAGCGGGATGCCCGCGCGGTTGTAGTCCAGGAGCGAGTGCGAGGCGCCGTGGATACGGCCCGTCGCGCCACCGACGTGCGTGGACTTGCCGGTGTCCTCCTCCATGTGGGCGCGCTCGATCTGCACCCGGAAGATCTCGCCGTCCTCCAGCTGTACGTCGAGGTAGCCGTTGAAGGCGATCGGCTCGTCGTACTGGGAGGTCTGGAAGTTCTTCGGCATGTCCGGATAGAAGTAGTTCTTCCGGGCGAAGCGGCACCACTCGGCGATGTCGCAGTTCAGCGCCAGGCCGATCTTGATGGCCGACTCCACGCCGATCTCGTTGACGACCGGCAGTGCGCCGGGCAGCCCGAGACAGGTGGGGCAGGTCTGGGTGTTCGCGTCCTGGCCGAGCTCCGTGGAGCAACCGCAGAACATCTTGGTCTTGGTGCCGAGCTCGACGTGGACCTCAAGACCCATGACGGGGTCGTACGTCGCGAGGGCGTCCTCGTACGACACGAGGTCGGTGGTGACAGTCACGGTGAAACTTTCCCTCTCAGCCCAGCAGGACGTCGTCGTCGCCGAGCTTCTTCAGCTCGCGGTAGAGCAGAGCGAGGCCGGTGACGATGGCGGCGGCGGAGACAACGGCGTCGACGAGACGGAGCGTGTCATTGTCCTTGCGGGCCATCCGGGCCTGCTTGGCGACGCTGATCGCGCCGAAGGCGGTGGAGCCGATCGACAGGTACGTACCGGCCTTGGAATTCTTGAATCCCTTGGCCTTGATGGGCATGGGGCTCATAGCGACGGTGCCTCCTCAAGCAGCGGGTGCCCCCACTTTTCCACGAAGGCGGCCTCAACGGCGGCGCCCACCTTGTAAAGGCGGTCGTCCTTCAGGGCGGGGGCGATGATCTGGAGCCCGACCGGCATGCCGTCCTCCGGCGCGAGGCCGCAGGGCAGCGACATGGCGGCGTTGCCCGCCATGTTCGTCGGGATGGTGCACAGGTCGGCGAGGTACATCGCCATCGGGTCGTCGGCACGCTCGCCGATCGGGAAGGCGGTGGTCGGCGTCGTCGGCGAGACGATGACGTCGACCTGCTCGAAGGCCTTCTCGAAGTCCTGGGTGATGAGCGTACGGACCTTCTGGGCGCTGCCGTAGTAGGCGTCGTAGTAGCCGCTCGACAGTGCGTACGTGCCGAGGATGATGCGGCGCTTGACCTCGTCGCCGAACCCGGCCTCGCGGGTGAGGGCGGTGACGTCCTCGGCGGAGCGGGTGCCGTCGTCGCCGACGCGCAGGCCGTAGCGCATGGCGTCGAAGCGGGCCAGGTTGGAGGAGCACTCCGAGGGGGCGATCAGGTAGTACGCGGAGAGCGCCAGGTCGAAGGACGGGCAGTCCAGCTCGACGATCTCGGCGCCGAGCTTCGTCAGCAGCTCGACGGACTCATCGAAGCGCTGGAGGACACCGGCCTGGTAGCCGTCGCCGCGGAACTGCTTGACGACGCCGACGCGCATGCCCTCGACGCTGCCGTTGCGGGCGGCCTCGACGACCGGCGGGACCGGGGCGTCGATGGACGTCGAGTCGAGCGGGTCGTGCCCGGCGATGACCTCGTGCAGGAGCGCGGCGTCCAGGACCGTACGGGCGCAGGGCCCGCCCTGGTCCAGGGAGGACGAGAACGCCACCATGCCGTAACGGGACACCGCCCCGTACGTCGGCTTGACGCCGACGGTGCCGGTGACGGCGGCGGGCTGGCGGACGGAGCCGCCGGTGTCCGTGCCGATGGCGAGCGGGGCCTCGTACGCGGCGAGGGCCGCGGAGGAGCCGCCGCCCGAACCGCCGGGGACCTTGGTGAGGTCCCACGGGTTGCCGGTCGGCCCGTACGCACTGTTCTCGGTCGAGGACCCCATGGCGAACTCGTCCATGTTGGTCTTGCCGAGGATGACGATGTCAGCGGCCTTGAGGCGCTTCGTCAGCGTCGCGTCGTACGGCGGGATCCAGCCCTCCAGGATCTTCGAGCCGACGGTGGTGGGGATCCCCTCCGTCGTGAAGATGTCCTTGAGCGCGAGCGGAACGCCGGCCAGCGGGCCCAGCTTCTCGCCGGCCTCGCGCTTGGCGTCGACGGCACGGGCCTGCGCGAGCGCGCCGTCCCTGTCCACGTGCAGGAAGGCGTGGACCTTTTCGTCCACGGCCTCGATCCGGGCCAGGTGGGCCTCGGTGACCTCGACGGCCGTGAGCTCGCCTGAGGCGATCTTCTCGGCGGTCGCGGCCGCGGTGAGCTTGATGATGTCGATCGTCATGCTGTTTTAGTCCTCCCCCAGGATCTGCGGCACCTTGAAACGCTGCTGCTCCTGGGCCGGGGCGCCGGAAAGCGCCTGCTCGGGGGTGAGCGACGGGCGTACCTCGTCCGCGCGCATGACGTTCGTCAGCGGCAGCGGGTGGGAGGTCGGCGGTACGTCTTGGTCGGCGACCTCGGAGACGCGGGCGACCGCGCCGATGATGTCGTCGAGCTGACCGGCGAAGTGCTCAAGCTCTTCGGGCTTCAGCTCCAGACGCGCCAGCCGTGCGAGGTGTGCGACCTCCTCGCGCGTGATGCCAGGCATGCAGCGATCCTCAGGGGTTGGTGTGCGGTGTGGTTATTGCCCCCAATCCTATGGGTCCCACTCCCCTGCCCGCGAAACACTTCCCCACCACCCCCAGCTGGGGGCCGCGGAGCCGCCCGCCACCCGCTCCCCCAGCCCCCTTGGGCAGCGGGGCCGCCCGTTACCACCGCCGCCTTGGGCAGCGGGGCCGCCCCCCGGGGGCGGAACGGGTGGGCAAGGGGGCGGCCCCACGCGGAGCGCAACCCCTCCGCGACCGCACTCGCCCTACTCCCCGGCCTCCACCGCTCCCGCTCCCGCCCCCGCCGACTCCCTCGCCGCCGCAGCCGCCGCCGCTGCCAACTCCGCCGGGCGCTGCCACCCCCGCGACCCCCGCGCCAGCAGCCACGCCGTGGCCTCCTCCGGCGGCATCGCCGCCGCCACCAGCCACCCCTGCACCGCGTCGCACCCCAGGTCCCGCAGCCGCTCCCACGTCTCGTCGTCCTCGACGCCCTCCGCGACGACGAGAAGTCCCAGCGAGTGCGCCAGATCGACGGTGCACCGGACGATCGAGGCGTCCTCCGTGTCCACGGCCAGCCGTGCCACGAACGACCTGTCGATCTTCAGCTCGCTCACCGGCAGCCGCCGCAGATGCACCAGCGACGAGTAGCCCGTCCCGAAGTCGTCGAGCGACATCTTCACTCCGTGCCCGGTCAGCCCGGCGAGAGTGTCCGCGGCACGCTGTGGGTCCTCCAGGAGCACATGCTCGGTTATCTCCAGCTGCAACGACCCGGCCGGTACTCCGTGCCTGGCCAGCCGTGCCGCGACCGCCCCCGCGAAGCCGGGCGTGTGCACGTCGCGCGGCGAGACGTTCACCGCGACCGGCACGAACAGCCCCTGCGCCCGCCACCGCGCGACCTGCGCGAGCGCGGTCTCCAGTACGTACTCCGTCAGGTGCGGCATCAGCCCCGACGACTCGGCGATCGCGATGAACTCGTCCGGAGGGACCCGTCCGCGCTCCGGGTGCACCCACCGCACCAGTGCCTCAAGTCCGGCGACCTGCCCGTCGAACTGCACCTTGGGCTGGTAGTGGAGCTCGACGTCCCCCGCGTCCAGCGCCCGCCGCAGGTCTCCCAACAGGCCCAGCCGGTCGGGGGTGTTGGAGTCCCGCTTGGACTCGTAGACCTCCACCCCGCTGCGGTCCCGCTTCGCCTGGTACATCGCCACGTCCGCCCGCCGCAGCAGCCCCTCCGCGTCCAGCGCGTGGTCGGGGAAGACGGCGACGCCCGCACTGGCCTCAAGGACCAGGGAGAGACCGTCCAGGTCGAGCGGGGAGCCCAGCTCGGCGACCAGGTGGCGGGCGATGCGCTGGGCGCTCGTCGCGGACTCGGTGCGCGGCAGCAGTACAGCGAACTCGTCGCCGCCGAGCCGTGCGGCCTCCGCCCCCTTGGGGAGCGCCTTGCGCAGCCGGTCGGCTATCTGGAGCAGCAGCCGGTCTCCGGCGAGGTGTCCGAGGGTGTCGTTCACGGACCGGAAGCGGTCCATGTCGATGAGGACGAGCGCGGCGCGGGAGCCCTGGCTCTCGGCCTCTTCCAGCGCGGGCCTGGCGCGCTCCAGCAGCCACTGCCGGTTGGGCAGCCCGGTCAGCGGGTCGCGCAGCTGCTCCTCGGCGCGCGCCCTGGCTATCCAGAGCGTGGAGTCCAGCGCGATCAGCGGTACGGCGAACAGCGGCAGCAGCACCGGCAGCACGACCGCGACGACACAGATGAGGGGGGCGATGCCGAGTAACGCACCGGCCACAAGTCCCTGCCGTACCAGAGCCGTTCGGGCCACGGACGGCAGCCCGCCGTGCTGCGGGGCCTGCGCGCACCACAGCAGCAGCCGGGTGACAACGAGGTACGTGCCTGCCGCGAGCACCACTTCGGGCAGCACGCCCCAGTCCCAGCCGAGCGGCTGCCAGGGCGTCTCGACCGTCGGTACGTCGCCGAAGACGCCCAGGGTGAAGGCGGCGGCGGCGATGCCGAGGATGTCGGCGGAGCCGTGCAGCACGCCCTGCCGCCAGCGGCGCCTGCGCGCAGTTCCGACCAGCACGACAACGGCCAGGCTGACCAGCCCGGCCGGGACCCATCCGTACAGCAGCAGGACGGCGAGGGTGAGCGCCGCCCCGGAACCGGTGCCACCCCACCACCGGTCCCGGCCGAGCGCGACCAGGTGGCCGACAATGACCCCTGTCAGGACGGCGAGGGACCATCCGGTGGTGCCGCCGGGAAACACCGCGCGATGCAGACTGAGGTCCTGGACGAGGCCCGTGCCGAGAACGACGGCGGCCAGCCCCGTGAGCACCGCGGGAAGCACCGGCCCCAGGAGGTGCGCCCAGCCTCCCCGGCCGGACTCTCCTGGCTGCCCCTGGGGCGCGCCCTGTCTTGCCGCGAGCGGCGGCTGCTGCAACCGGTACGGGTCGTACGACTGGTGTGCCTGGTACGGCTGATGCGGGTCGTACGGCTGATGCGGCGGGTGCGGGGCACTCTGCCGCGGCCGGGGGCCGGCTGCCCGGCGGCCGAACAGCCCGGCCAGTCCGGCGGCCAGAGCCGACCGACTGCTCAGCCGCGAGGCCGGATCGGCACTCTCGGTCGGTTTCATTCCCGTCCCTCTCACAGCCGGCGGTGCCCGTGTCACGCGAGATGGCCCCGTTGTCATGCCCTCACGGCTCGTCCCGCCTCCCCGGTCTCCTCAGGAGCGGTCTCCTCAGGAGCAGATTCCTCCGGAGCCCGCTTCTCCTGAAGCAGACTCCTCCGGAACGGGGAGCGGTTCCACAGCCGTGCACGACAGGCGCACATCCCAACAGTAGGCCGCAGCAGGCTCTCCCGGGCAGCGGTCGACCGCTGTTGCCCGAATGCGACCCGACCACCCGGCAACGTCTGCTATGCGCCGAACGGGTGGTCCTGTGGGGCCTGTTCTTCCCGTTACTCCACCACCGGAACCGCAGCTTCACGTGCGGCTTCCGGTCCTTCCGCGAGCAGTACGCCGAAGCCCTCCTCGTTGAGCACCGGCACCTTCAGCTGCATCGCCTTGTCGTACTTCGACCCCGGGCTGTCGCCGACCACCACGAAGGACGTCTTCTTCGAAACGGAACCGGTCACTTTCGCTCCGAGATTCTGGAGGGACTCTTTTGCGCCATCCCGGGTGTACTTCTCCAGCGTCCCGGTGACAACGACGGTCAGGCCCTCCAGCGGGCGCGGGCCCCGGTCCTCGTCGGCACCCTCCTCCTCCATGCGGACGCCGGCCTTGCGCCACTTGGCAAGGATCTCCTGGTGCCAGTCCACGGAGAACCACTCCCTGAGCGAAGCGGCGATGGTCCCACCAACACCGTCAACCCCCGACAACTCTTCCTCGGAGGCGTCCTGGATGCGCTGGAGCGAACGGAACTCGCGGGCCAGCGCCTCCGCCGCCACCGGGCCCACGTGCCGGATGGACAGCCCGGTGATCACCCGCGCGAGCGGCATCGACTTGGCCTTCTCCAGCTCGTCCAGGAGCTTGCGGGTGTTCTCCTTGAGGCTGTCCAACTCCTTGGGCCGCATCTCCCTCGGCGGGACGGGCTCGCCCTTCTTCGGCTGCTTCTGCTTCTCTTGCGCGTAGAAGTACGGGGCGAGCACGCGGTCCCCTTCCGCGGCGCCCTTGCGTGTGTCCGTACGCCACATGCGAACGCCCTTGAGGTCCTCGGCCTTGAGGTCGAACAAGTCGGCCTCGCTGGTCAGCGCCCGAGGCCCCTCGTCGGGCTGGGTGAGCGCCCGCACCGACTCCTCCCCCAGCGCCTCGATGTCCAGGCACTTGCGCCCCGCCAGATAGAAGAGCCGCTCCCTCAACTGCGCAGGGCAAGAACGGGCGTTGGGGCAGCGCAGGTCGATGTCGCCCTCCTTCATGGGGCGCAGCGCCGTCCCGCACTCGGGGCATTCGGCGGGCATCACGAACTCGCGCTCGGTGCCGTCCCGCAGGTCCACGACCGGGCCGAGGATCTCCGGAATGACGTCGCCCGCCTTGCGCAGGACGACGGTGTCGCCGATGAGGACGCCCTTCTTCTTCACCACTTCCTGGTTGTGAAGGGTCGCGAACTCGACCTCGGAACCGGCCACCGTCACCGGCTCGACCTGTGCGTACGGGGTGACGCGGCCGGTCCGCCCGACGCCGACCCGAATGTTGATCAGCTTGGAGTTGACCTCTTCCGGAGCGAACTTCCAGGCGATCGCCCAGCGCGGCGCCCGCGAGGTCGAGCCGAGGCGGCCCTGGAGCGGGATCTCGTCGAGCTTGATCACGACGCCGTCGATCTCGTGCTCCACGACGGAGTGCCGGTTCTTGCCGATGTACGCGATGAACTCCCGTACGCCGTCGAGGGAATCGACCACCCGGTTCTGCCCGGCGGTGGGCAGGCCCCACTCCTTCAGCAGTTCGTACGCGTGCGACAGGCGGTCGATGTCGAAGCCCTCGCGGGCGCCGATGCCGTGCACCACCATGCGCAGCGGGCGGCTCGCGGTGACCCGGGGGTCCTTCTGGCGCAGCGAACCCGCGGCCGCGTTGCGAGGGTTGGCGAACGGCTTGTCGCCCGACTCCACGAGCCGGGCGTTGAGCTCGCCGAAGGCCTCCATCGGGAAGTAGACCTCGCCCCGGATCTCCACCAGGTCCGGGATGCGGTCGCCCGACAGGCGCTGCGGGATCTGGGAGATCGTCCGCACGTTGGGCGTGATGTCCTCGCCGGTGCGCCCGTCGCCACGGGTCGCGGCCCGGGTCAGCCGCCCCTTCTCGTACGTGAGGTTGACGGCGAGCCCGTCGACCTTGAGCTCGCACAGCAGGTGGTACTCGATGCCGGTCAGCTCGCCCGCGACGCGCTCCGCCCAGGCCGCCAGCTCCTCGTCGTCGAAGGCGTTGTCGAGGGAGAGCATCCGCTCGCGGTGCTGGACGGCCGTGAACTCCGTCTCGTACGCCCCGGCGACCTTCTGGGTCGGCGAGTCGGGCGTGCGCAGCTCGGAGTACTCCTCCTCCAGCGCCTGAAGGGAGCGGAGCTGCTTGTCGAACTCGGCGTCGCTGACGACCGGTTGGTCGTTCACGTAGTACCGGAAGCGGTGCTCTTCGATCTGCTCAGCGAGCCGCGCGTGCTTCTCCCGTGCTTCTGCGGGTACCGCTGCGTGCTGTCCGCCAGCCACCGTCGTTTCCTCCCGTTCACCTGTCGGGGCCCTGCGCCCCGAGCAGATTCCTACTCCGCCGTCACTCAGGGTTGTCCGCGAGCGACCGTGCTGCCCGGCTGCTGTGGGCGAGCGCCGCACGGGCGTACGCCGGGGAGGCCCCGGCCAGCCCGCACGTCGGAGTGATCACCACGGACTCGTACAGAAGTCCGGGATTCAGCCCCAGCCTGCGCCACAACTGCCTGACACCCATGACGCTACCGCCCGGGTCTGACAATGGTCCTTCCACGCTCGGCACGACGCCCGCGAAGAGTTTCGTGCCGCCTTCGACCGCTTCGCCGATCGCGTCGTCGTCACGCTCGGTGAGCAGGGTGAAGTCGAAGGAGATCCCGGCCACCCCCGTCCTGCGCAGCAGCGCGAACGGCACGTCGGGCGCGCAGGAGTGCACGACGGACGGCCCGTCGTGCACGCCGAGCACGTCCCGCAGCGCGCCCTCCACGACCTGCCGGTCCGGGGCCCGGTAGGTGCGGTACCCGCTGGCGCTCCGCACGTGCCCGCGCAGTACGGCGATCAGCGAGGGCTCGTCGAGCTGGAGCACCACCTGCCCGCCGGGGATCCGCCGCCGTACCTCCGCGAGGTGTTCGCGCAGCCCTTCGGCGAGCGAGGAGGCCAGGTCGCGGCAGGCGCCGGGGTCGCCGAGCGAGGCCTCGCCGCCGCGCAGTTCCAGTGCTGCGGCGAGCGTCCAGGGGCCCACCGCCTGTACCTTGACCGGCCCTTCGTACCCCTGGGTGAACTCCTCCAGGGCGTCGAGGTCCTCGCCGAGCCAGGAGCGGGCCCGCCGGGTGTCGCGGCCGGGCCGGTCGCTGAACCGCCAGCCGCTGGGCTCCAGGTGGACGTACATCTCGGCGAGCATTCCGGCGGTGCGGCCGATCATGTCGGCGCCGGGACCGCGCGCGGGCAGCTCCGCGAGGTACGGGAAGTCCTCGAAGCTGCCGGTGACGGCCCTGGCGGTCTCCCGGGCGTCGCCGCCGGGCATGGAGCCGACGCCGGTGGCGGGCCCCCACCACTTCTTCGCAGTGTTCTCGGTGTTCTCGGTGTTCTCGGTGTTCTCGGTCATCGTCCGGGCCGCACCGTCAGGTCGTTGACCTCGGCGTCGCGGGGCAGGTCGAGGGCCATCAGGATGGTCGTGGCGACCGACTCGGGGTCGATGAACTTCGACGGGTCGTACGCCTTGCCCTCCTGCGAGTGCACCCTCTCCTGCATGGGGCTCGCGGTGCGCCCGGGGTACACGGAGGTGACCCGCACCCCGTTCTCGTGCTCCTCGTGGCGCAGCGAGTCGGCGAGGGCCTTCAGACCGTGCTTGCTGGCGGCGTACGCGCTCCACTCGGCGTGCGCGGCGAGTCCGGCGCCGGAGTTCACGAAGACCACATGGCCCTTGTCCAGCCGGAGTTGGGGCAGGAAGAGCCGGGTGAGTTCGGCGGGGGCGATCAGGTTGGCGTTGAGCTGGCTGTGCCAGGCGCGTACGCCCAGTTCGCCGACCTTGCCGAGGTCGACGACGCCCGCGATGTGCAGCAGGGTGTCGACGCGCTCGGGCATCGGCTGGTGGGAGAACGCCCAGGACAGCTTGTCCGGGTTGGACAGGTCGCCGACGAGGGTGTGGGCGCCGGGCAGGCCCGCCGCGAGTTCCTTGGCGCGGCCCGCGTCGCGGGCCATGAGGACGACGTCGTCGCCACGCGCGTGGAGGCGGCGGGCGACGGCGGCGCCGATGCCCGACCCCGCCCCGGTGATCACATGAGTAGCCATGTGCCCCATGCTCGCACCCTTGCGGGGGCTACTGGACCCCGGCGGACTCCTCCAGGTAGGCGAGCGCCGCCACCCCGTCCTCCGCGAAGAACACCAGGTCAGTGAGGGGCACCGGCAGGAAGCCCTCCTCGTCCATGCGCTGGAACTGCTGCTTCAGCCCGTCGTAGAAGCCCTCGGTGTTGAGCAGCACCACCGGCTTGTCGGTCAGCCCGTGCTTCTTCAGCTCCAGGATCTCGGTGGCCTCGTCGAGGGTGCCCGTACCGCCGACCATGATCACGACGGCGTCGGACTTGCCGAGCAGCAGCGCCTTGCGCTCCGCGAGGTCCTTGGCGACGACCATTTCGTCGGCCCGCGGGCGCGCCTTCGCCTGGAGGAAGTCGACGGATACCCCCACGAGCCTGCCGCCGGCCTGCTCGACGCCGTCGGCGACGACCTTCATCAGGCCGACGTCGGAGCCGCCCCAGACCAGGGTGTGACCGCCCTTGCCGAGCAGTTCGGCGAACTCCCGGGCGGGGCGCGTGTAGCGGTCGTCGAGGTCGGCGGCGGAGAGGAAGACACAGATGTTCATGGCGTCCAACCTAACGCCGGGCCCGGCGGCGCAGAACTCCCCGGTGGACCCCGAGAATGTCGCCGAAAAACTCGCCGGATAACTCGCCGAAAAAACTTCCCGCTCCGAGCGATGAGTTCCGTGCACGCCCGCAGTCCAAGTCGGTATGAGCAAAGTGATTTCGCGTGACGGCACCCCCCTGGCGTACGAGCGCACGGGCGAGGGCGAGCCGCTGATCCTGGTGGGCGGTGCCTTCAGCACGGGTACGGCGGAGGGCCCCCTCGCGGGCCTGCTCGCCCCGCGCTTCAGCGTCGTCACGTACGACCGCAGGGGCCGCGGCGACAGTGGCGACACCGCCCCCTATGCGGTGGCCCGCGAGGTGGAGGACCTGGCGGCGCTGGTCGAGGAGGTCGGCGGCAGCGCCTGTCTGTACGGGATGTCGTCGGGCGGCGCCCTGGTGCTGCGTGCTGCTGCGGCCGGGCTGAACGTGCCGCGCGTCGCGGTGTACGAGCCGCCGTTCACGGTCCTGGAGGAGACGCGGGCCGAGAAGGCGGCGTACACGGAACGTCTGAACGCGCTCCTCGGCGAGGGGCACAAGGGCGAGGCGGTGGAGCTGTTCCTGTCCGTCGTCGGGATGCCCACCGAGTTCATCGCCCAGATGAAGCAGGCCCCGGTGTGGCGCTCCTTCGAGGCCCTCGCGCCGACCCTGGCGTACGACGACGCGGTCATGGGCGACGGCACGGTCCCGGCGGACCGGCTGGCCTCGGTGGCGCAGCCGGTCCTGGTGGTGTCCGGCGGGGCCAGCCCCGCGGTGATGCGCGACGCCGCCGTACGCACCTCCGAAGCGGTACCGGACGGCCGCCACCGCACCCTGCCCCGGCAGACCCACGACGTGGACCCTCGGGCGCTGGCGCCGGTGCTGGCGGAGTTCCTCACCACCGCATAGCGGGTGCGCGCTCCCACGGGGGTGGGGCGCGCACCTCTGCGGGCGGTGAGGTCAGACAGCGGCTCCGGTACGCCGCGACGTCGTCGCGATCGTCGCCGAGCCGACCACGCGTGTGCCGTCGTACAGCACGATCGCCTGTCCGGGGGCGACGCCGCGCACCGGCTCCTTGAAGGTGACGCGGAGCTCACCGCCGACGAGTTCCGCGTCGACTTCCGTCTCGCCGCCGTGGGCGCGCAGCTGGGCGGTGTACGTGCCGGGGGCGGCCGGCTCGGTGCCGCACCAGCGGGGGCGGATCGCGGTCAGGGCGGTGACGTCGAGGGCTTCGGCGGGGCCGACCGTCACCGTGTTGTTGACCGGGGAGATGTCCAGGACGTAGCGCGGCTTGCCGTCGGGGGCGGGGTGGCCGATGCGCAGGCCCTTGCGCTGGCCGATGGTGAAGCCGAAGGCGCCGTCGTGGGTGCCGAGCTTGGCGCCCTCCTCGTCGAGGATGTCGCCCTCGGCCTTGCCGCCGAGGCGGGAGGCGAGGAAGCCCTGGGTGTCGCCGTCGGCGATGAAGCAGATGTCGTGGCTGTCGGGCTTCTTCGCGACGGCCAGGTCGCGGCGCTCGGCCTCGGCGCGGATCTCTTCCTTGGTGGTGAGGGTGTCGCCGAGCGGGAACATCGCGTGCGCGAGCTGCTTGTCGTCGAGGACACCGAGGACGTACGACTGGTCCTTGGCCATGTCGGAGGCCCGGTGCAGCTCGCGGCCACCGTCCTCGTTGACGACGACGGTGGCGTAGTGGCCGGTGCACACGGCGTCGAAGCCCAGGGCGAGGGCCTTGTCGAGGAGCGCCGCGAACTTGATCTTCTCGTTGCAGCGCAGGCACGGGTTGGGCGTGCGCCCGGCCTCGTACTCGGCGACGAAGTCCTCGACGACGTCCTCGCGGAAGCGCTCGGCGAGGTCCCACACGTAGAACGGGATGCCGATGACGTCGGCGGCCCGGCGGGCGTCCCGGGAGTCCTCGATGGTGCAACAGCCGCGCGCACCGGTCCGGAAGGACTGCGGGTTGGCGGAGAGCGCGAGGTGGACACCGGTCACGTCGTGCCCGGCCTCGACGGCTCGGGCGGCGGCAACGGCGGAGTCGACCCCGCCGGACATGGCGGCGAGGACGCGGAGGGGGCGCGGGGTATCGGTCATAGCTCGTCCAGGGTAATCGGAACCATCCCGGGACTCCCAAGCGTTAGCCGTACAGGACGGGGACAGGGGGTTCAGCAGGTGAGCGGTGCGGCCAAAAAGAAGCCCAGCAGACGGGGTTTCCTGATCGGTACGGGGCTGGTGGTGACCGGCGCGGCCGTGGTGTGGGGCGACGAGGCGTCCCGGCTGTGGTGGAAGGTGCCGGGCGTCGACAAGCAGCGCACGGACGGGGTGGTGGACCAGAAGGGCGCCCAGTGGGTGGCCGCCTCGGCGGGAAATCTCCGGACGGCGGACCGCCCGGACGACTACACCATCGACCGCATCGTGATCCACACCACGGAGGGCAGCTACGACACGGCGATACGGGTCTTCCGCGACCCGCTGCACGCCGCGTCCGCCCACTACGTGGTGCGGGCGAAGGACGGGCACATCACACAGATGGCCCGCGAGCTGGACGTGGCGTACCACGCGGGCAACCGCCGCTTCAACGAACGCAGCATCGGGATAGAGCACGAGGCGTACGCACATCGGAAAGGCACCCTGACCGACGTGATGTACCGGTCCTCGGCCCGCCTCGCCGCTGGAATCTGCGCCCGCTACCACATCCCGATCGACCGCGACCACATAGTCGGCCACATAGAAGTCCCCGGCACGGACCACACGGACCCGGGCCCGTACTGGAACTGGAACCACTACCTACGCCTGGTGAAGGCCGCCTCAACGACCCACACCTGACGGGAGCATGCCTTTAGGGGCGCGGGGAACTGCGCGACCAGCCACGACGCACCCGCACGAAGACGCGAAGCGCCCAGCCCTCAGCGCAGGTGAACCGGCAACGAATCCACCCCGTAAACAATCGAAAGCTTGCGGAAGTCCAGCTCCTCCGCCCCAACCGCCAACCTCATCCCCGGGAAACGTCGCACAAGCGCCGGATAAGCCGCCCGCAGCTCCATCCGCGCCAGCTCCGCGCCGATGCACCGATGGATCCCGTACCCGAAGGCCAGGTGTCCTGAAGCCTTCCGGTCCGGATCAAAGCCCCCCTTGTCCGGGGTGTACGAGACATCCCGGTTGCCCCCCGCCAGGGAGCACAGCACCAGGTCCCCCTTGGGAATCCGCACACCGGCTATCTCGGTGTCCTCCCGGGCGAACCGCGGGAAGGCCACCTGCACGACGGTGAGGTAGCGCAGCGCCTCCTCCACGAAGGGCGTCGCCGCCGCGTCGTCGTCCTTCAGCCGTGCGAAGGCCTCGGGGTTCTGCAGGAGGAGCAGCGAGCCCAGCGCCAGCATGCTCGCGGTGGTCTCGAAGCCGCCGGTGAGGACGCCGTCGGCGAGACCGGCCAGCTCCTCGTCGCCGACGGTGTCGCCGTGGTCCCGGATGATCATGCCGATGAGGCCGTCGCCCGGGTTCTCCCGCTGCTTCTTCACCACGTCGCGGAAGTACGAGAGCGACTCCGACATCGCGCCGAAGGGAGCCGTCGCACCGCCGAACAGGTCGAAGCGCTCCATCGCCAGCTGCTGGAAGTCGTGGCGGTCCTCGTAGGGCACGCCGAGCAGTTCGCAGATGGTGAGCGAGGGTATCGGCAGCGCGAAGTGCTGCACGAGGTCGACGGGGTCGCCGGCGGCGCCCGCGGCCTCCATCGCGTCGAGCTGCTCCTCGATGAGCACCTCGATGCGCGGGGTGAGCCGCCGCAGCCTGCGCATCGTGAATTCCGGGGTGAGTATCCGGCGCAGGTGGGTGTGGACCGGCGGATCGCTGAAGCCGAGGCCGCCCGGGTTGTGCTCGGCGACCACGCCCGCGTTGCCCGCGATGTTGGTGAAGTCGCTGCTGAAGCCGTCGGTGGAGCCGAGTACGGCCTTCACCTCGTCGTACCCCGTCACGACCCAGGCGTCCATGCCGAAGGGCAGCGGCACCTGGTAGATCGGCGACTGCGCCTGCCTGGCGGCCAGCTTGGCCACCGGGTCGAGACCGTCTCGGCGCATGGGGAGGAGCAGGTTCTCGGGAAGCCGTGATATCAGCGAGGAGCTGATGCCGTGCTTCTGGATCCTGGCAAAGTACATGCGCCCGATCCTCGCGGTGATGCGGGAACGGAGGGTCGCCTTCAACGTGAACTCCATGGGTCGTCGTGCGGCCCAAATGTGCGGCGCGGACTTCTGCGACTTCTGAGGGCTTCAGAGGTCTCAAGTATAAAGAGCGATTCTGGGCCCTCAGGGTTGAGCGTGACCAGGGTTACACAAAGCAGAGTCACCCTCCGCTTCAGCTTTCGCCGCAGGTCTCGCCCTGTCCGCGAGCCGTCCGCAAGCCGCTTTCTTACTGACTCTCAAGTCAGTCCTGCGGTACGGGCCCGCTGCACGGCCGGGCCGATCGCGGTGGCCACCGCCGCCACGTCCGCCGCCGTGGACGTGTGCCCCAGGGTGAACCGCAGGGTGCCGCGTGCCAGGTCGGGATCGGTGCCGGTGGCGAGCAGGACATGGCTGGGCTGGGCCACGCCCGCCGTGCAGGCGGACCCCGTGGAGCACTCGATGCCCTGGGCATCGAGCAGCAGCAGCAGCGAATCGCCCTCGCAGCCGGGGAAGGTGAAGTGCGCGTTGGCGGGAAGCCGCCCGCCGGGGGCCGGGTCTCCGCCGAGGACGGCGTCGGGCACGGCGCCCTGTACCGCCTTCACCAGATCGTCGCGCAGTCCGCCGACCGTACGTACGAAATCCGCACGGCGTTCCGCGGCGAGCACGCCCGCCACCGCGAAGGACGCGATCGCGGGCACGTCGAGGGTGCCGGAGCGCACATGCCGCTCCTGGCCGCCGCCGTGCAGGACGGGAACGGGGGTGTACTGGCGGCCGAGGAGCAGGGCGCCGATGCCGTAGGGACCACCGATCTTGTGCCCGGAGACGGTCATCGCGGCGAGTCCGGAGGCCGCGAAGTCCACATCGAGCTGGCCGTACGCCTGGACGGCGTCCGCATGCAGCGGAACGTCGAACTCCGCTGCCACATCGGCGAGTTCACGGACCGGCATGACGGTCCCGATCTCGTTGTTCGCCCACATGACGGTGGCGAGGGCGACGTCACCCGGGTCGCGCGAGATCGCTTCGCGGAGGGTGTCCGGGTGCACGCGCCCGTACGGGTCGACGGCGAGGTACTCGACGCGGGCGCCCTCGTGGGTGGCGAGCCAGTCGACGGCGTCGAGCACCGCGTGGTGCTCGACGGGGCTGGCCAGTACGCGGGTACGGCGCGGGTCTGCGGCCCGGCGCGCCCAGTACAGCCCCTTGACGGCGAGGTTGTCGGCCTCGGTGCCGCCGGCGGTGAAGACCACCTCGCTGGGGCGCGCCCCGAGGGACGCGGCGAGGGCCTCGCGACCCTCTTCGACGGTACGACGGGCTCGGCGCCCGGCGGCGTGCAGGGAGGAGGCGTTGCCGGTGACGGTCAACTGGGCGGTCATCGCCTCGACCGCCTCCGGCAGCATGGGCGTGGTCGCGGCGTGGTCGAGGTAAGCCATGGTGGGGCGATTGTACGAGGCCCTCGGGCGGGCGGCGGGGCGGCGGGGTCCTACGGGGCGGCAAGGCCCTACCGGGGCGGGGGGCGTGCGGTCGGCGGGCGGGGCTCCGCAGGGGGGCCGCCCCCTTGCCCACCCGCCCCCAAGCTCTCGGCTTCGCTCGAGCAGGGAGGGACCCCCGCCAAGCTCTCGGCTTCGCTCGAGCAGGGGAGACCCCACTGCCCCCCGGGGGCGGCCCCGCTGCCCAAGGAGGCTGACGTTAGGGGCGCGGGGAACTGCGCGATCAGCCATGACGCACCCGCACAATGCCCACCGGCCAGTTGCCCACCCGCCACTCGGTCGGACTCCACTGCGGCCAGCCTCTCCCGCATGACCGCCCCGCGAGCGGGCACCCGGCACATAAGGATCCCGTAAGGGGTCACTCGGCCAGTCAACTGGCAGGTACGGAAGGGGACTTCAGATGCTGGCAATCGCAGGAGCCGTGCTCTTCGTCATCGCGTTCATCATCAACGCGGCCGACATTTCGGCGAACGAGATCTTCATGCCGACCAGCCTCATGCTGCTCGGTCTCGCCCTCCTCGCCCTGCACGTGGCGGGCATCGGCTCCGGCTGGAGCGCGGGACGGAGCCGGCGCCGCTGACCTGCGGAACCGACTCCGTACCAGGGAGACAGGGAGACATCAAGGAAACGCATACGGACGCGGCGCCCGCGCCAACTGCCGCGACTGTGCGACGAGCCGGTCCGCGCTGTCCCAGACCTCCGCGTCCTCCTCCAGGAAGCCGCCCGCCAGATTGCGGGTGACGATGGAGACGCGCACCGGTCCCGGCGCCGGGCGGCAGCGCACATGGGTGGTCAGTTCGACGGTCGGCGTCCAGCCCTTGATGCCCAGCTCGAAGCTGGTCGGGGGCAGTGCGTCGACGGCGAGCAGCAGCGACAGCGGATCGGCGTCGCGGCCGTCCGCAAGACCGAACCAGGCACGCATCTCACCCCTGCCCGACGGTGCGCCGACCGCCCAGCCGATCGTCGCCGGGTCCAGCTTGAGGTCGAGCCGGTCGGTGATGGAGTTGCCCGGGATCTTCGGGGCGGGCCCGTCGGAGGCGCCGAAGCACTGCTCGCGCGGCGGGATGACGGGCGGCCTCGCCGTCGTACGCACGTCGTCGGAGAGGGAGTCGAGGTCGCCGTAGGAGGCGAGGACACGGATCCGCTCGACCTCCCGGCCCTCCTCGTCGTACTGGAAGAGGGAGGCCTGGCCCGAGGAGAGAGTGCGGCCGGTGCGCACGGCCTCGGTGCGGACCACGGCGGGTCCTGGCCGGGACGGCGTGAAGTAGTACGCGGAGAGTGTGAACGGGTCCGGGTGCGCCAGGGCGTCGGAGAGCGCGCGGCCGATGACCGCCAGGAGGTAGCCGCCGTTGACGGCGTCGAAGATCGTCCAGCCGGCGGAGAGCTCCGCGTCGTACACGCCGGGCTCGCCCTCGCGCCGTACGACCGCCGTGTCACGGTCGAACTCGCTGTCCCCGATGGTTACCGGGGTGGACCCGATGGTTGTCTGTGCCATGGCTCGCACGCTACACCGCACCCATTACTAAGCGGTAGCTTTTCCCGTACGGAACCTCACCCTGCCCCCGTACGAAACCTCACTCCAGCCTCCGTACGCGACCTCACCCTGCCCCCGCACGCAACCTCACCCCACCTGATCCGGCTCATCCGCCTTCACCGACGACCGGTGCCACGCCCGCGGCGCCCGCCAGTGGAACTTCAGCGCCAGCAGCCGCAGCGAGAACGCGGTGATCACCGCGAGCGCACTCGTGTAGGGGTTCAGCACGTCGAAGCGGATGCACAGCGCGACCATCGCCGCCCCGACGATCGCGGGCACCGCGTACAGGTCCCGGTCCCACCGCAGCAGCGACGGCACTTCGTTCGCCAGTACGTCGCGGAGCACGCCGCCGCCGACCGCCGAGGCGAGGCCGAGCGTCGCGGAGGCGGTCAGGCCGAGCCCGTAGTCGTACGCCTTGGCCGTGCCGCTCACACAGAACAGTCCGAGCCCCGCCGCGTCGAAGACGTTCACGCCGAGCTGGATCCGCTCGACCTCGGGGTGCAGGAAGAACACCAGCACCGTCGCCACCAGCGGGGTGATGAAGTACCCGAGGTCGCTGAAGGCGGCGGGCGGCACCGCGCCGATGATGAGGTCGCGGAACAGCCCCCCGCCCAGCGCCGTGACCTCCGCGAGAACCGCCATGCCGAAGACGTCGAAGTTCTTGCGGACGGCGAGCAGCGCGCCGGAGATCGCGAAGACGAAGATCCCGACGAGGTCGAGCACATGTTGGACGGAGGGGCTGAAGAGTTCCAGGAGCACCCGACATTCTTACCTACCGGCGGGCACCGGCCGGCCTCCCCGCAGGGGCATGGCTCCCCCGCGGACCTACAGCGCGGGCTTGCCCTTCGTGAACAGCCAAGTCTGGAACAGCCCGTCGAGCTGCTGCCCCGAGATCCGCTCCGCGTACTTGATGAACTCCCCGGTGGTCGCGTTGGCGTACTTGTAGTCGTCCACCCAGGTGCGCAGCAGCTTGAAGAACGCCTTGTCGCCGATCTTCTCGCGCAGCACCTGGAGCGTCATCGCACCCCGCTGGTAGACCGCCGAGGCGAACATCGTGTCGCGCTGCGGGTCACCGACCACCGTCTGCCAGAAGGGCGATTCGGCGGGCCGTGCGTTGTACCCGGCGCGCATCAGGTCGTGGGCGTTGCCGCGGCCCTTGTGCTCCTCCCACAGCCACTGGCTGTACGTCGCGAAGCCCTCGTTGAGCCAGATGTTCTGCCACTCCTCGACCGAGACCGAGTCGCCGAACCACTGGTGGGCCAGCTCGTGCGCGATGGTGCCCTCGCTGCGGACCGCCGAGTAGACCGGCTTGGTCTGGGTCTCCAGGGAGAACCCGGCCTGCGGCATGTCGTCGACGATCGCGCCCGTCTCCTCGAAGGGGTACGGGCCGAAGAGCTTGGACCAGTAGTCGGTGACCTCGGCGGTCAGCCCGTACACGTCGACGTTGCTGCTGTTCTGCAGTACGGGGTCGATGGCGACGTAGATCGGGGTGCCGCCGGGGGTGACGCCCTGCTTGACGTCGAACTTGCCGATGGTGGCGGTGGCCAGATAGGTCGCCATGGGCTTGGTGGTGCGCCAGTGGGTGGTGGTCTTGTCGCCCTGGGTGTCGGTGGACACCAGCCGGCCGTTGGAGACGCCCTTGAGTCCCTTGGGCGCCTTGATCCTGATGTCGAAGGTCGCCTTGTCGGAGGGGTGGTCGCTGCCCGGGAACCAGGTGGAGGCGGCGTTCGGCTCGCAGGCGACGAAGACGCCGTCGGTCGTCTTCATCCAGCCGTAGTCGGAGCCGAAGACTATGGGCCCCGACAGCGCCTCGGGGACACCGCCGTACTTCACCTCGACGGTGAATTTGTCGCCCTTCTCCAGCCAGTGGCGCGGCGTGATGCGGATGTCGTCGCCCTTGCGGCTGAAGTCGGCGCGTCTGCCGTTCACCGAGATCGAGTCGACGGTGAGCTTCTGCAGGTCGAGATGGAAGGACGAGAGGTTCTTCAGTGCCTTCGCGGTGATCGTGGCGCGGCCGTCGAGCCGGTCGGTGTCGGGGTTGTAGTCGAGGCCCAGGTCGTAGTGCCGGACGTCGAAACCGCCGTTGCCGAGGTTGGGGAAGTACGGATCGTCCACCCCGGGCGAGCCGGGTTTCGGACCGGGGGCCGCGGCGACCAGACAGAAGGAGGAGGCCGCGAGTGCGACGGCCGCCAGTCGTGCCGAACGGGAGAGTGCCATGAGTCTTCCCTTCGAACGCATTGCTCAGTTGAAGCAGACGCGCTGACTCTGCACTCTCCCGTTCCGGGATGCGGCCGACATGTACATGACTTTACCAAGCCGTGCCCTACCGGCCGGTTGGAACCCGTACGTCCGGATTCCAACGGCTCAACTCCCTTGAAATCAGGCGTCCTTGGCGACGTCCACGACCTTCACCGCGTCCTTCGCCTCCGCCACTATCTGCTCGCCCGGCGCCTGGTCCGCCGCGTTCTCCGGGTGGTGGCAGGCCACCTGCTGCCCCGGCTTCAGTTCGAGCAACGGCGGGTCCTGCGTCAGGCAGATCTCCGTCGCCTTCCAGCACCGGGTGTGGAACCGGCAGCCGCTCGGCGGCGAGATCGGCGAGGGCACGTCGCCCTTGAGCAGGATGCGCTCGCTCTTGACGCCGCGCCGCTTCGGGTCGGGCACCGGCACCGCCGACATGAGCGCCTTGGTGTACGGATGCATCGGCGCCTTGTAGAGCGAGTTGCGGTCCGCCAGCTCGACGATCTTGCCGAGGTACATCACCGCGATCCGGTCGGAGACGTGCCGGATGACCGACAGGTCGTGCGCGATGATCACGTACGTCAGGCCCATCTCCTGCTGGAGGTCGTCCAGCAGGTTGACCACCTGGGCCTGGATCGACACGTCGAGGGCCGAGACCGGCTCGTCCGCGACCACCAGCTTGGGGCTGAGCGCGAGCGCGCGGGCGATGCCGATGCGCTGGCGCTGGCCGCCGGAGAACTCGTGCGGGTAACGGTTGTAGTGCTCGGGGTTGAGGCCCACGAGCGACATCAGCCGCTGCACTTCCTTCTTGATCCCGCCCTCGGGCTTGATGCCCTGGAGCTTGAACGGCGCGCTGACGATCGTGCCGATCGTGTGCCGCGGGTTCAGCGAGGAGTACGGGTCCTGGAAGATCATCTGCACGTCGCGGCGGAGCGGACGCATCTTCCCCGTCGACATGTGCGTGACGTCATGGCCCTGGAACTCGATCTTGCCGCCGGTCGGCTCAAGGAGCCGGGTGATCAGCCGGCCCATGGTCGACTTGCCGCAGCCGGACTCGCCGACGACACCCAGGGTCTCGCCGGGGAACACCTCGAAGGACAGCCCGTCGACGGCCTTGACCGCGCCGGTCTGACGCTGCATCAGCCCCGACTTGATCGGGAAGTGCTTGACCAGGTTCTCGACCCTGAGCAGCGGCTCGCCCTTGGGCGCGGCGGCGGACGGCGGCTGCTCCTGCGTCTTCACTTCGTTCTCGCTCACAGCTTCATCGCTCACAGCTTCGGCGCAATCTCTTCGGTCCAGATCCGGCTCCGCTGCTCGGCCGAGAGGTGGCAGGCCGAGTAGTGACCGCTGTTGACCTGCTGCAGCTCCGGCCGCACGGTCCGGGTGACGTTGTCCTTGGGCACGTCGGCGTACGGGCAGCGCGGGTTGAAGGCACAGCCGTCCGGGATGTTGATCAGCGACGGCGGCTGGCCCTTGACCGGGATGAGCCGTTCCGTCTGCTCGCGGTCGATGCGCGGCATCGAACCCAGCAGGCCCCAGGTGTACGGGTGCTGCGGCTCGTAGAAGACCTCGTGCGCGCTGCCCCGCTCGACGCAGCGCCCGCCGTACATCACCAGGAGCTGGTCGGCCATCTCCGCGACGACGCCCAGGTCGTGCGTGATCATGATGACCGCCGAGCCGAACTCCTTCTGCAGGTCGCGGATCAGGTCGAGGATCTGCGCCTGGACAGTGACGTCCAGGGCGGTCGTCGGCTCGTCGGCGATCAGCAGGTTGGGGTTGTTGACCAGCGACATCGCGATCATCGCGCGCTGGCGCATTCCGCCGGAGAACTCGTGCGGGTAGGAGTCCACCCGCTTGTCCGGCTGCGGGATGCCGACCAGGTCGAGCATCTCGATGGCCCGCTTGCGCGCGGTCTTCTTGTCGACCTTGTGGTGGACCCGGTAGGCCTCCACGATCTGCTTGCCGACGGTGTAGTACGGGTGCATCGCGGACAGCGGGTCCTGGAAGATCATCGCCATCTCACGACCGCGGAGCTTGCGCACCTCGTCCGGGTCGGCGCCGAGCAGTTCCTGCCCGTCGAACCAGATCTCGCCGGTGACGCGGGCCTTGCTGCGACCGTACTGGCCCGTGGTGTGCAGTCCCATGATGCCGAGCGAGGTGACCGACTTGCCGGATCCCGACTCGCCGACGATGCCGAGGGTCTGCCCCTTCTCCAGCTGGAAGCTGAGGCCGTCGACGGACTTGACCACGCCGTCGTCGGTGGGGAAGTGCACGCGCAGGTCCCGTACCTCCAGGAAGGAGGTGGAGGGCGCGGAGCCGACGGCCTGGGGCACGCCCACGGCGGCCTCGGACGTCGTTCCGGCGACGGGGGTGCCGGCCTTTTCAGCCTTGGCGGTCGCGCCGGCCTTGGCGGTCGCGCCGGCCTTCTCGGCCTTGCTTGCCTTCTCGGCCTTGCCGGCCTTGCCGGACTTGTCGAAGTCGGTCATCCGAGCCTCACTCGCGGGTCGATCACGGCGTACAGCATGTCCACGAGGAGGTTGGCGACGCAGATGAAGATCGCCGCGATCAGCGTGACGCCGAGGATGATCGGCAGGTCCTTCTGGGTGATCGCGTCGACCGCGAGCCGTCCGAGACCCGGCAGGTTGTACGTGCTCTCGGTCAGGATCGCGCCGCCGAGCAGGGCGCCGAGGTCCAGGCCGAGGAGGGTGATCACCGGGGTCCAGGTGGAGCGCATCGCGTGCTTGCCGATGACGGCCCGCTCGGTGAGTCCCTTGGCCCTGGCGGTACGGATGTAGTCCTCGCCGAGGATCTCCAGCATGGTCGCCCTGGTGAGCCGGGCGTACATGGCGGCGTACAGGAAGGCGAGGGTGATCCAGGGCAGCAGCAGGCTCTGGAACCACAGCGCCGGATCGTCGGAGAAGGGCGTGAACTCTCCCTCGATCCATTCCAGTTGGAAGCTGAAGACGGCCAGCGAAAGCAGACCGGTGAAGTAGATGGGGAGGGAGACACCGGCGAGGGCGACGGTCATCGCCGTACGGTCCCAGATGGTGCCCCGGCGCAGCGCGGAGATCACTCCTGCGGCGACGCCGCCGGTGACCCACAGCAGGCACGCGCCGCCCGCGAGGGAGAGCGTGACCGGCATGGCCGCGGTGAGCTGCGGCCACACCTCCTGCTCGGTACGGAAGGAGTAGCCGAAGCAGGGGGCCGCGCAGTGCGTGACGTCCACGCCGCTGGAGTAGTCCCGGCCGACGAACAGCGCCTGGACGAAGTTCCAGAACTGCACGAGGACCGGGTCGGCGAGACCCAGCTTCTCCCGGATGCCCTCGACGGACGCGGGATCGGTGTTCTTTCCGACGAACAGGAGCGCGATGTCCTGCCCCGCCCATTTCGGGAGAACGAAGAAGATGACGAAGGTCGTCAGTGTGACGACCAGCAGCATCATGGCGACGGCGAACAAGCGCCGGATGACGTAAGCAAGCACTGTGCGCGGCCCGGCGGTGGCCGGGAGAGTCCGGATTACGGAATCTCCCGGCCACTGCCTGCGGCCCTCACCTGCCCTTCGGGCTTGGCGGGTTGGCGATGGTGGGGGTCAGCGTGTCCTGGTGCGGCGTTACTTGACGACGCCGAGGGAGACGTAGTCGAAGCGGCCGTTGAAGGCGACGGAGGAGTAGACGTTCGTCACCCGCGAGCTGCGCCACGAGAAGTTCTTCTCGTACAGGAACGGCATCTGGGCGGCGATGTCGGCGGTCGCGTGGTTGATGCCCTTGTAGTACTCCGCGGCCTTGGCCGGGTCGGTCGCCTTGAGCGCGTCGTCGAAGAGCTTGTTGATCTTCGGGTCGTTCGTCTCGGAACCGTTGTAGTTACCGTTGGGCGTGATGAAACGGCCGTCGATCAGCGGCTGCGAGAAGCCCTGGCCGGTCGGGAAGTCGGGACCCCAGCCGGTCATGATCATGCCGTAGCCGCGCTTCTTGACCTGGTCGGGCGAGCCGGTGATGGACGACGACTCGGCGCCGTCGATCGTGTCGACCTCAAGCTTGATGTTGACCTTGCTGAGGGCCTGCTGAAGCGCCTCGGCGGTCTCCTTCTCACCCGGGTTGTTGCTGCGGGCGCTGACGACGGTGCTGAAGCCGTCCGGCTTGTTGCAGAGCTTCAGCTCTTCCTTGGCCTTGGCCACGTCCGGCTTGCCCGCGCGGGTCTTGACGCCGTACGGGTCGTAGTCGTCCGAGCCCTTGATGGTGGTCGGCAGCATGTTGGTGGCGAGGGGGCCGCCGGCCTCTTCGCCGCCGCGCACGTCCTGGAGCGACTTGTAGTCGGTCGCGTACATGACGGCCTTGCGGCAGTGCACGTTGTTCATCGGCGCCACCGGGGTGAAGTCGACGTAGCGCGTGAAGGAGGTCTGGATGTTGTCCAGGTTGTCCTTGTACTTCTTGAGCGCCTCGGTACGACCGGCCTGGGTCATGCCCGTGCCGTTCATGTCGATGTCGTAGTCACCCTTCATCAGAAGCTTGTCGATCGCTTCCAAGTTGGTGTTGACCGTGATGGTGACCTTGTCGGGAAGGGCCGGCCGGATCGGGTCCGACTCCTTCTTCCACTTGTCGTTGCGCACCAGCACCGCGCCCTGCTTGGGCGTGTACGACTCGAACTTGTACGGGCCCGAGGAGAACGGCATCAGCTGGTACTTGGCGCCCGTGTCCTTCTCGCGCTTCACCGGGGAGCCGGCCGGCATCGCCAGCATCTGCTCGAAGTCGACGTTGGGCGTCGCCAGGTTGAAGACGATGGTCTTGTCGTCGGGCGTCTGGATCGCCTTCAGACCGAGCTTCTCCGGGTCCTTGTCCTCGTAGGGACCCTTGTACTCCTTCTTGGGGTCAAGGGCCTTCTGGAGGTAGATCGGACCGCCGGGCAGGACCTTGTCGGCCCACACGCGCTCGATGCCGTACTTGATGTCCTTGGAGGTGATCGGCGAGCCGTCCTGCCAGGTGATCCCGTCACGCAGCTCGTACGTGTAGGTCTTGCCCCCGTTGGAGATCTTGCCGTTCGCCTTGGCGAGGTCGGGCACCAGCTCGGCGCCCGCCGCACCCGGCTTGGGCGCGTACGAGACCAGCTGGCGGGAGTAGAAGCGGGCGAGGTCCCACGTGAAGCCGTAGTACTGACGCGTCGGGTCGGTCGAGTCGAAGTCCTGCTTGCCGATGAACTTGAGCGTGCCGCCCTTCTTCGTCGAAGCGTTGGCGACTGCCGCGGTCGCGGCGTTGAAGCCCGCGCCCTTGCCCGGCTTGCCACTGCCCTCGCCGCCCTTGCCACCGCCACCACCGCACGCCGCGGTGGTCATGAGGGCGGTCACTACGAGCGCTGCTCCGGCGACCTGCCTGATCCTCGCCGACGAACGTTGGGTGTTCATGGGTTCTGCAACCTCCGGAAGAGTGCGGTTACCGGCACGAAGCCCGGGAACCTGCGGGGAGCCGCCTGGCCGTTGTGGCAGGGGCGATACGGAAGAGGTGCGGCCCGAGCGGGCCACGGGCCCCGTGATCAACGGGTGCCCTTCGGGTCGAGCGCGTCGCGCACCCCGTCACCGAAGAGATTGAAGGCGAGCACCGTGATGAAGATCGCCAGACCGGGCACGATCATGAACATCGGGTCGCTCTGGTAGGTGTCCACGGCCTTGTCGAGCATCTGCCCCCAGGACGCGGTCGGCGGCTTCACCCCGGCGTTCAGGAAGGAGAGTGCCGCCTCGGTGAGGATGTTGGTGGGGATCATCAGCGTCGTGTAGACGGTGATCGGCGCCACCAGGTTGGGCAGCAGTTCCTTGAACAGGATGTACGCACGACCGGCACCGAGGCTGCGTGAGGCCTCGACGTACTCCTTCTCGCGCAGCGACAGCGTCTGGCCTCGCACGATACGTCCGATGTACGGCCAGCCGAAGAAGCCGATGACCATGATCAGGATGAAGATGCGGACCGAACTGCCCGTCATTCCGAGCAGGTTGCCCGGCAGCACCGACACCAGCGAGATGATGAAGAGCAGCTGCGGGAAGGCCAGCAGCATGTCCATCACACGGCTGATGACCGCGTCGATCCAGCCGCCGAAGTAACCGGCGATGATGCCCAGCACCGTGCCGATGACGACGGCCACCATCGCGGCGAGGAAGGCCACCAGGAGTGAGATCCGGGCGCCGTAGACGACGCGGCTGAACACGTCGCGGCCGTTGCCCGGTTCGAGACCGAGCAGGAAGTCCGAGCTGAAGCCGCCGAAGACGCTGTCCTCCACGCCCTTCGCGACGCCGAACAGCGGGTCGATCCGGTCCTGGTGGAATTCCTCGGGCGGGTGGCCGAGCACGCTCACGATCAACGGAGCGAAGATGGCCGTCAGCACCAGGAGAACGACGACCACGCCGCCGGCCAACGCGAGTTTGTCGCGCTTGAGTCTGGTCCAGGCGATCTGGCGCAGCGATCGCCCCTCGACCGACTTCCTTGCAACATCGGCGGCGACGTCGGCGGCAGCGGCCTTGTCCGCGTCCGGCGAGGTGTCGTGCAATGGTGCCGTCATCGTGGTGGGGACCCCTCTCGGCCGACGGTGGTCGGCCCTTGCCCGCCGCTGTGGCGGCTTGGAGCTTGTCGAACACAGGGCGAACGCCCCTTGATTCGGGGAGTCTTCAATGCCGGAGCCGCACCCCGCCAGACCCCCCGGCCAAAGGATGCGCAAACGTGACGCTTTCAGGGGTGTTCCGGTATCCGGACGGGGCTTAACGAGTGCCGAACAGGGGGCAATGGGGAGCAAGGTCCAGCAGTACGCCCCAACTGGCCTTCATAGCCTCTAAATTGGGACATACCCTTACCGAGACCCGCACGGCCCGCTCATACCCCGCGAACTCGGCACGCAGACAGGGGAATTGTGCCGGAGAGAGGCATTTGCTCAGCGCGAGGCAGGCCTGCCGATGCACGCTCGGGTGCACCTGCGCGGGCGCGCGGGCGCGTCGGTGTGGGCAGGTGTGTGAGTGCGGGCAGGCGTGTCAGTACGCGCGTGACGGGGGGTAGCCGTATCCCGGCGCACCGGTCGGTGCGGGCGCGTGCGCATCGCGGTCGTAGAACGGGCGGGCATTGGCGCGCAGCCACATGCCGACCGGGTCGTGCTCGTCGGTCATCGCGACCGTGGACACCGGCAGCCCGTCGGGGACGACACCGATGGACTGCTGCATCATCGCCCGCACCGCCTCGACCGACTGCCGGCTGGTGTCGTACAGGTCGAGACCGATGGCGAGGTACGGAGCGCCCAGCGCCGGCTGCACCCAGGCACGGCTGAGCGCGCGGACGGCCGGGGTGCGATGGGCGTTCTGGGACAGCTGGGCGTAGAACTGCGGAATTTCCAGCGCCGGTTCGGACATCCGCAGCGGGCCCGCGGGCATCCGGCCCAGACCTGTGGCGATGCGCCGCAGATCGAGCCAGGGGATGCCGACGCCGCCGCCCGGGGCGTGCGGGTTCAGCCAGATGCCCCAGCGGTCGGGGTAGAGGGCGCGGGCCAGGTCGACGCCGGTGCCCACTTCGTACGCCCGGTTCCAGCCGCTCGCGGCGAGCTCCTGCGCGGAGGTCACGCACGGCGCGTAGCCGAAGCCGTCGACCTCCATGTTCCCGTACTGGGCGTCGGGGGATCCGGCGGTGCCGTGCCACAGCAGCATCCACAGCCGGCCGTCCGCGAGGGCGTGCAGCAGTGCCTCGTACGCGTCGAACCGTCCGGGCGTCACCTGGCGCAGCATGTGCTCGACCTGTCCGGCCGCCGCGGTGCCTGACGCGCTCACCCTGGGTCCCGCCCCTCTTCGATCCACCGAGTCCACCGAGTCGACCAATCCGCCCCCGTGTGGCGAGGTCATCCAACCAGCTTAAGCGGCACTGGTGACACCGCGTCGGTGTCGGTTTCGACAGTCTCCCCGAAGGACCGGGGTTCCGTGTTCCCGTGGCCGGATCCCGGGTGCCCCTGTGGTTCCCGTGGTTCCCGTGGGCGGATCTCAGTGTTCGCGTTGGTAGAAGGGCCGTACGCGCTCCAGCATCCAGTCGGCCACGGGGTCCTGCTGCGCCATGTCGAGCAGCAGCAGGTGCACCGGCCACGGAACCGACTCGCGGCCGAGCGCCCGGCCGAGCGCGTCCATCGGCGCGTTGCGGTCCGCGCCCTCCCACGACGACAGCTGTACGCCGACGAACAGCACCGGGTCGTCGCCCTCGATGCTGGCCAGCGCACGGCGGGCGGTGACGACCACGCCGCTCTGCTGGAACTCGCCCGCGGCGGCGGCGAGGAAGTCGACCGGCTCCTCCTGCCAGTCCGGCTCGAACAGCCGCACCCGACCGCCGCTCGCGGGCCCGTCCAGCGGGGAGCGGCCGGTGCGGCACAGCTCGGCGACGGCGGGCGGCGGCAGCGGTGCGCCGACGTTGCCGCCCGGGTTCACGACGATGCCCAGCTGCGGCGGCAGCCCGCGGGCGAACTCCACGGCGGGCGCGACGGCGAAGGACATGTGGCTGCCCACGCACTGCAGGAACTGCTGCTCGGAGCTGAAGACGGGGACGTACGCCTGGCCGTCGATCTCCGTGGTGGGCAGGTCGAGCGGCCCCTGGCCGGGGCTGCCGCCGTTCGGAAGCGGGATCCACAGGGGGCTGCGGCCGATCGTCTCGACGAGGCGGGCGCCCGTGCCGGGACTGCCGAGGGAAGCGGCCAGCACCTCTTCGAGCTCATTCCCCGGCCACCCGGCCCCGGCCCCGAGACCAAGCTCCTGGCCCGCGCCGTGGCCCAGCTCCTGACCGGCACCGTGACCCAACTCCTGGCCGCCGCCGTGACCCAGCTCCTGGCCCGCGCCGCGACCGAGCTCCTGGCCTACGCCGTGCCCCAGCTCCTGGCCCGCACCGTGACCCAGCCCCTGGCCCGGCCCGTGACCCAACCCCTGGCCCGCACCGTGCCCCAGCCCCTGCCCCGCGCCGTGGCCGGAGCCCTGGCCCGCGACCGGGCCCACGCCTTCCGCGTCGTACTGCCCCGTCGTCTCCGGAATGTCCACGGACCCCGCTCCTTCTCGCTGCTCCCACCCTGCGCAACGACCCTATCGCCGGGCCGCTTCCCGGGCAGCGAGGGCCCGCACACCCGGCCGGCGCGGATCAGCCCGCCTCGAAGCCGATCTCCCGCAGCACCCCGGCCGCCTCCCGGTCCAGGAGCACCGCCGAGGCGCACCCGGCGGGCAGCCGCTCGCCCTCCGCCTCGCGGACCAGCGTGCCGACGGCCCGCCGGTGCCGTGCGAAGGCGTAACCGGAGACTCCGCGTCCGCGCTCGCGCTGGCCGTCCCTGGCCACCTCCGGCGTCACGTCGAGCAGCACCAGCCGCAGCCCGCGCCCGCGCCTGCGCGCCTCGCGCGCCAGCCAGCGCCGCACCCACGCCTGCGTACCGCAGTCGTGCACGACCACGCTCTCGCCCGAGCGCAGCGCCCGCCGCAGCCCGGCGTAGTGGGCGATCCGCACCAGCGGGCGGTAGAGGGCGTACGGCAGTGCGCGCGGCATTCTCCGCTCCCACCGCTCGCGCACGTCCTGCGAGTCGATCGTGCGGACCCCCGCCACCGCCCTGCGGATCAGGGTGGACTTCCCGCTGCCCGGCAACCCGGACACCACCACCACATCTCCCGCGGCGAACATCAGCAGACGCGGGCTCCGCCCCGCCCGCTCCCGCAGATCGCGCACGACCGGCACCGGCACGGGCCTCACCGCCCTCACGCCTGGCTTCGCCCCCACGCCTGCCGTAGCGGCACATGCACTGGACTGCTGCAACGTCCTCACCCCTCCCCCTGTGGGTACGACTCACCCTTGCCCAAGAAGTGTAAAGAGAAGGTAATGCGGGACAAGCGATTTGCCGACCGGAGGGGGCGTGCAATGATGTCCGCGCCAGGCACCCCCTGCGCACACCCAAACTTCACAACGGCCGCATGAATCCGCGCGGGAGAGTCCGGGGCAGCAGTGTCCCGGACGCCGAAGGAGCAAGCTCCTCCCTTGAATCTCTCAGGCCCCGTACCGCGCGGGCGAGGCAGATCTGAAAAGCGGATCACCACCCGTCACGGATGGTGGTCCCACCCAAGGTGCAAGCCGGTCGCAGTTGCCCCGGCGAACCTCTCAGGTTCCGATGACAGATGGGGAGGACAGTCCCCGTCGTCATGCCCTGGGAGTCTTTCGTCATGAGCAACGCACCCCGTCTGACCGCCCTCGATGCCCTGCATCGCTCGCTCGGCGCGACCATGACCGACTTCGCGGGCTGGGACATGCCGCTGCGGTACGCGTCGGAGCGCGACGAGCACAACGCCGTACGCACCAGGGCGGGGCTCTTCGACCTCTCCCACATGGGCGAGATCACGGTGAGCGGCCCGCAGGCCGTCGACCTCCTCAACTTCGCCCTCGTCGGCAACATCGGCACCGTCGGCCTCGGCCGCGCCAGGTACACGATGATCTGCCAGGAGGACGGCGGCATCGTCGACGACCTGATCGTCTACCGCCTCGCCGAAACCGAGTACATGGTGGTCGCCAACGCAGGCAACGCCCAGGTCGTCCTGGACGCACTGCTCGCCCGCGCCGAGGGCTTCGACGCCGTCGTACGGGACGACCGCGACGCGTACGCCCTGATCGCCGTGCAGGGCCCCGAGTCCCCCGGCATCCTCAAGTCCGTCACGGACGCCGACCTGGACGGCCTCAAGTACTACGCGGGCCTGCCCGGCACCGTCGCCGGAGTCCCGGCGCTGATCGCCCGTACCGGCTACACCGGCGAGGACGGCTTCGAGCTGTTCGTCGAGCCGCAGCACGCGGAGCAGCTCTGGCAGGCGCTGACCGAGGCGGGCGCGGGCGTCGGCCTCATCCCGTGCGGCCTGTCCTGCCGCGACACGCTGCGCCTGGAGGCGGGCATGCCGCTGTACGGCAACGAGCTGACGACGAAGCTCACCCCCTTCGACGCCGGCCTCGGGAGGGTCGTCAAGTTCGAGAAGTCCTCCCACGAAGCAGACTTCGTCGGTCGTACGTCCCTGGAGGCGGCCGCCGCACGCGCCGAGAGCGCCCCGCCGCGCAAGCTCGTCGGCCTGATCGCCGAGGGCCGCCGCGTCCCGCGCTCCGGCTACGAGGTCGTCGTCGACGGTCAGGTCGTCGGCGAGGTCACCTCGGGTGCACCCTCCCCCACGCTCGGCAAGCCGATCGCGATGGCGTACGTCGACGCGGCCTTCGCGGCCCCCGGCACGGCGGGCGTCGGTGTCGACATCCGCGGCAGCCACGAGCCGTACGAGGTCGTCGCCCTGCCGTTCTACAAGCGCCAGAAGTGACGAACGCCGCAAGCTTGGCGGCGTACCTCTGTCTCACCTCTCAAGACCCGGTTCATCAGCACTCCCCCGCATCCAGGAGAATTCAGTCATGAGCAACCCCCAGCAGCTGCGGTACAGCAAGGAGCACGAGTGGCTCGCGACGTCCGAGAACGTGGCGACGGTCGGCATCACCGAGTACGCGGCCAACGCGCTCGGTGACGTCGTCTACGCCCAGCTCCCCGAGGTCGGCGACACGGTGACCGCGGGCGAGACCTGTGGCGAGCTGGAGTCGACCAAGTCCGTCAGCGACCTGTACTCCCCGGTGACCGGTGAGGTCGTCGCGGCCAACCAGGACGTCGTGGACGACCCCTCGCTGGTGAACTCCGCCCCCTTCGAGGGCGGCTGGCTGTTCAAGGTGCGCGTCACGGAGGAGCCGGCCGACCTGCTCTCCGCCGACGAGTACTCCGCGCTCTCCGGCAACTGACAACGCCTGAACCCCCTAGGGACTCGCCTGATGTCGCTTCTCAACTCCTCCCTCCACGAGCTGGACCCGGACGTCGCCGCAGCCGTCGACGCCGAGCTCCACCGCCAGCAGTCCACCCTCGAAATGATCGCCTCGGAGAACTTCGCTCCGGTCGCGGTCATGGAGGCCCAGGGCTCGGTCCTCACCAACAAGTACGCCGAGGGCTACCCGGGCCGCCGCTACTACGGCGGCTGCGAGCACGTCGATGTCGTCGAGCAGATCGCGATCGACCGCATCAAGGCGCTGTTCGGTGCCGAGCACGCGAACGTCCAGCCGCACTCGGGCGCGCAGGCCAACGCCGCGGCGATGCACGCGCTGATCAAGCCGGGCGACACGATCATGGGTCTCAGCCTGGCCCACGGCGGTCACCTGACCCACGGCATGAAGATCAACTTCTCCGGCAGGCTCTACCACGTGGTCCCGTACCACGTCGACGAGACCGGCGTCGTGGACATGGAAGAGGTCGCCCGCCTCGCCAGGGAGACCCAGCCGAAGCTGATCGTGGCCGGCTGGTCCGCCTACCCGCGCCAGCTGGACTTCGCCGCCTTCCGCAAGATCGCGGACGAGGTCGGCGCGTACCTCATGGTCGACATGGCGCACTTCGCGGGCCTCGTCGCGGCCGGGCTGCACCCCAACCCGGTCCCGCACGCCCACGTGGTCACCACCACCACGCACAAGACCCTCGGCGGCCCCCGCGGCGGCGTGATCCTCTCCACGGCCGAACTGGCCAAGAAGATCAACTCCGCGGTCTTCCCCGGTCAGCAGGGCGGCCCGCTGGAGCACGTCATCGCGGCCAAGGCCGTCTCCTTCAAGGTCGCGGCCTCCGAGGAGTTCAAGGAGCGCCAGCAGCGCACCCTGGACGGCGCCCGCATCCTCGCCGAGCGCCTGGTGCAGTCCGACGTCACCGAGCACGGCGTCTCCGTCCTCTCCGGCGGTACGGACGTCCACCTGGTCCTCGTCGACCTGCGCAACTCGGAGCTGGACGGCCAGCAGGCCGAGGACCGCCTCCACGAGGTCGGCATCACGGTCAACCGCAACGCCATCCCGAACGACCCGCGCCCGCCGATGGTGACCTCCGGTCTCCGCATCGGCACCCCGGCCCTGGCCACCCGTGGCTTCCAGGCCGAGGACTTCACCGAGGTCGCCGACATCATCGCGGAGGCCCTGAAGCCCTCGTACGACGTCAAGGACCTGTCGGCCCGCGTCTCGGCGCTCGCCGACAAGCACCCGCTTTACCCCGGACTGAAGTAGTTCCGTAGGCTTCACCTGCAGTTCCAAATCCAGCAATACGTAAAAACGGGGCATCGCGCACACTGGACAGTGAGTGCGGTGCCCCGCCCCGTGCCCCGGGCCTCTTTTTCACCTGGCCCGCGGCAGGAGGCACCCCCGCACCTGATCTGTCGCACTTGTTCTGCCCGACGGACAACGGCGTCCGCCACCCTTCTGAGGAGTTTTTGCTGTGGCCATCTCGGTCTTCGACCTGTTCTCGATCGGCATCGGCCCGTCCAGCTCCCACACGGTGGGCCCGATGCGGGCCGCCCGGATGTTCGTGGGACGCCTCAAGAAGGACGGCCTGCTCGCCCAGACCACTTCCGTACGGGCGGAGCTCTTCGGCTCGCTCGGCGCCACCGGCCACGGCCACGGCACCCCGAAGGCCGTCCTGCTCGGCCTGGAGGGCCACTCGCCGCGCACCGTCAACGTCGAGACCGCCGACGCCGAGGTCGAGCGCATACGCGCCACCCGGCGCCTGCGCCTGCTGGGCACGGAGATCGGCTCCGCCCACGAGATCGACTTCGACGAACCCAACCAGCTCATCCTCCACCGCCGCCGCTCCCTCCCCTACCACGCGAACGGAATGACCCTCTTCGCGTACGACGCCCAGGGCGCGCCCCTCCTGGAGAAGACCTACTACTCCGTGGGCGGCGGCTTCGTCGTCGACGAGGACGCGGTGGCGGGCGAGAACCCGATCGTCCCCGACGACACGGCCCTCAAGTACCCCTTCCGCACCGGCGACGAACTGCTGCGCCTCGCCCGCGAAACCGGCCTCTCCATCTCCTCCCTCATGCTGGAGAACGAGAAGTCCTGGCGCACCGAAGAGGAAATCCGCGAGGGCCTCCTCGAAATCTGGCGCGTCATGCAGGCCTGCGTCTCGCGCGGCATGTCCCGCGAGGGCATCCTCCCCGGCGGCCTCAAGGTCCGCCGCCGCGCCGCCAATTCGGCCCGCCAGCTGCGCGCCGACGGCGACCCCAAGGCACACGCCATGGAGTGGGTCACCCTCTACGCGATGGCCGTCAACGAGGAGAACGCCGCCGGCGGCCGAGTGGTCACCGCCCCCACCAACGGCGCGGCCGGCATCATCCCCGCCGTCCTGCACTTCTACATGAACTTCGTGCCGAACGCCGACGAGGACGGCGTCGTCCGCTTCCTCCTCGCCGCGGGCGCCATCGGCATGCTCTTCAAGGAGAACGCCTCCATCTCCGGCGCCGAGGTCGGCTGCCAGGGCGAGGTCGGCTCCGCCTGCTCGATGGCCGCCGGCGCCCTCGCCGAGGTCCTCGGCGGCACCCCGGAACAGGTCGAGAACGCCGCCGAGATCGGCATGGAACACAACCTCGGCCTCACCTGCGACCCGGTCGGCGGCCTCGTCCAGATCCCGTGCATCGAACGCAACGGCATGGCGGGCGTCAAGGCCGTCACCGCCGCGAAGATGGCAATGCGCGGCGACGGCAACCACAAGGTCTCCCTCGACAAGGTCATCAAGACCATGAAGGAGACCGGCGCAGACATGAAGGTCAAGTACAAGGAAACAGCCCGGGGCGGGCTCGCGGTGAACGTCATCGAGTGCTGACACACCGCCCTTGACCTTGGTGTTCCCATGGAACACCAAGGAACACCGCTCCGATCAGGCTCCCCCGTCGCACTTCACATCCGCAGGGACCACGCGCCCCGCCTTCTCCCTAATACGCGAAGACCACGCTGTCCGGGACACGCAGCAGCCTCCACACGCGGGAGGGCCCCCGCGTGCGCGGACAGCAGACGCTCTCCACGGCCTCGGGCAGCGTAAAGCTGGTCCCCATTCCCGCGTGGCGGGGAGACAGGACGAGGAGCGCTATCCCGCCGCCTGGGGAGTGGGTCCATCCCCGCGTGCGCGGGGAGCAGTTGGACACCTCGTACGCCTTTCCGATCTGGTCGGGTCCATCCCCGCGCACGCGGGGATGTTTCCGCGCCGGCGGCCCGCACATGCTCGGGGTACTCCTGCTCCCCGTCGTCACAACACTCGCGCCCGACCGGGGCCGTTCAGCAAGATCCTGTGACGAGCTCATAGGAGAAAGGCCCGTGAACGCAGAAAAGCCCCGCACCAGTTTCCTGGTGCGGGGCAATCCCACAATAATTGTTCGGCGGCGTCCTACTCTCCCACAGGGTCCCCCCTGC